>CAYJPE010000057.1:0-13982 GCA_964371965.1 uncultured Desulfovibrionaceae bacterium | reverse complement strand
GCCAAGGAAAACACGTCTTTTTACGGAAGGAATATACTCTTATGGTATTTGACTGAAAAAGCAAGCGAAGTCTGACGCAGAGATAACCAAAAAGGCGCATTTGACGACAGCGCCTAGACAAAACACGCTACAAGGTTCGATAACGGCCTTGATTTTTTTCGCTTCCTAGCGATCTTTTTCAGAGAGGAATTTTTTGCACAAGCTGTCAGAAACGGCGTTTTTTCGCGGCCTGTCAGAACTTGTTCTCAGAAAATACCGATGAGTTATTTTTTGTTTTGAAAGGCATATGTGGGGGAAAAATGCTGCCTTGTGGCAAAAGGGAAATCGAAAAAAGAAAAAGGGGCGAAGTGTCGTTTCTTAGCCCCTTTGACTTTGCGTAGCCTGAATTCTTCGAAAACACTGATTTAATGTTTTTTGCCATCTCTATGCCATGCACGCATCGCACGAAATATATCCATGATGCATGCACGAGTTCTTTGCGCGCTGCCTTTCTGCGAAGGAGGCACGAGAACGAAAAAACGATTAAATCAGTACTTTCCTAAATCTAAATGACTTGAAAAGTCAAAGATTTTTTAGTCTTCGCCTTCAGCTTGAGATTGCTTGCCAGCACCCTTGAGGCCATACATGGTGGTGGAACCGGAAGACCAGAACTCCAACACTTCTTCGTTCACAAGCTTTGTCAAGATTTTTTTGACATCGCGTGGACCTTTGCCTTCAAAGAGGGGCAAAAAGTCTTGGAAGTAAAATTTGGACTTACCTTTTTTGCTTTGCAAAAACTCAACAATAATGTCTTTTTCACTACTCATATTTTCTCCTCGTGCCGGCGAAATCACAGAGAGAGCCTCGGCACTCAAGGGCCTGGCAAGACCCAACAAGGTGTTGCCAGACCAAAAAAGTTAGCAATACTGCCTAGAACTTAAACTGGGTGCTTTGACGCCAGGTGTAGTAAGCAGGATCACGGAAGTCATCGATAAGGTGGTGCGTGAACTCAAGGCCGGTCTTCTTAAAGAAGGATTCCCAACCAATGCGCTCAGCCCAATCGCCAATGCGCTCATACTTTTCGGCTTCCTTGGCATACACTTCAACGATATTACGCACAACCTTTGTCAATGAAGGCCAGCGTGGTGGCTCGTTGGGAATGTATCCCACAACAACCTTAGAGAATTTTGGCATGGAGATACGGTTTGACACCTTGCCGCCTACCATGATGGCAATGCCATCACCTTCGCCATCGGAAATGGGAAGTGCAGGGCACATGGTGTAGCAGTTTCCGCAATACATGCAGCGCTCGTTCTTAATGGCAATGGAGTTTACTTTTTTGCCATCCAATTCTACCTTGGTAGGACGCACGGCAGCGGTGGGGCACGATGCCACAGCCAAGGGGATTTCGCACAACTGGTCGCACCATTCGTGGTCAATCATAGGAGGCTTACGGTGAATACCCACAAGACCAATATCGGAACAGTGCACGGCACCGCACATGTTAATGCAACAAGCAAGGGCAATGCGCACGGGCGCAGGCAAACGCATGCTTTGGAAGTCAGAGAACATTTCGTCCATGACAGCTTTCACAGGGCCGGAAGCATCTGTGGCAGGCGTATGGCAGTGTACCCAACCTTGGGTGTGCACGATATTGGAGATACCGGCGCCTGTTCCGCCAATGGGGAACTTATAGGAACCGCCGTCGAACTTACGCGAAGACAAGTCTTCTTTCAAAGCGCCAAGAGCGGCTTCGTTGTCAACCATAAATTCCACGTTGTTACGTGTGGTAAAGCGTACATGACCGGCGCAATGCTTGTCTGCAATATCGCAGATTTCGCGCAGCAAAGTCACGGACATGAGGCGCGCAGCACCAACGCGCACGGTGTACACTTTGTCACCGCTCTCGGCCACGTGAACAAGCACGCCGGGCTCAAGAATTTCGTGATACAGCCACTTACCAAAGTTTTTGCTGATGAAAGAAGGGAATCCTTCATCATATTTACGAGGGCCAATATCGGTAATCCGATTTTCCATGGGTTTTGCGGGATTGTACCCGGAAGAAATAAATGCCATTGTGTACGTCCCCCTTCCTTAGCGTTGGTGTCTCTTACGATAGGCCTCAAGGTCACGATCCCAGCCACCAGGTACTTCTTCTTCTTTGAAGAAGATGTAGGGGTTGGAGCGTGGTTCCTTAACATGCTGTGCCATAGCCGGAGTTTCGGTCACTTCGAGAAGCTTTTGGAAGGAGAGGCGCTTCATGGTTTCACCAAGACGCTCACGGTTCTTGCCTTCTTCCATCCACCAGTCCCAAATCTTTTCGATAACGTCCTTGACTTCGTCATAGGGAGCTTCGGCTTCGATGAAGGGCACAAGCAAGGAACCCATTTGGGCGCCGTCAACAACAGGTGCTTTAGCACCGCAAAGGATAGAAGCGCCGCGCTCGTCACCAATGCGCAAGGCTTTTGGCATGGTGTTTATGCAGTGCATGCAGCGCACGCACTCAGCAGTATCAATGGAAAGCTTGGAGCCGTCCCACTTCATGCACTTGGAGGGGCACAAGTTAATGACTTCTTTTTCAAGGTCAAAGGCACCCCAGTCGCCTTGTGCGTGTGCACCGGCATTGGGCTTTACTTCGCCGGCAACATAGGCTTTCACCACGTCTTGGTCAATCTTAATATCGTCTTTCCATGTACCCACAACGGCAAAGTCAGAACGAGCCATGGCAGCTACGCAACCATTGGGGCAACCGTCAAACTTGAACTTAAACTTGTAAGGGAATGCCGGACGGTGCAATTCGTCCTGATAGTCCATGGTAAGCTGATAGCACATGTCTTGAGCATTGTAGCATGCATATTCGCAGCGGCTCATGCCAAGGCAGGCTTCGGGAGTACGAAGGTTAGAGCCGGATCCGCCAAGGTCAACACCCATATTGTGGGTGAGCTCAAAGAAGATTTCTTCAAGTTGGGGGGTTTGGGTACCAAGCAGAACGATGTCGCCGGTGGAGCCGTGCATGTTGGTGAGACCGGAACCGCGCAAGTCCCAAATATCGCACAAATCACGCAAGAATTTGGTTGTGTAGTATTTACCAGAAGGTTGCGCTACACGCACTGTGTGGAAGTGAGCCACGCCGGGGAATTGTTCGGGCTGGTCGCAGTAACGACCGATAACGCCGCCGCCGTACCCAAAAACGCCCACAATGCCGCCATGCTTCCAGTGAGTTTCGCCGTCGTTGTAAGAAAGTTCCAAAACCCCAAGCAAATCCTCAGGACAGCTTACGGGAATTTGATGGTCAATACCTCTTGGGTTTGCTGCCCGTGTAGCTGCTTCTAGCTTGATGTCGGACACAAAGCTGGGCCACGGCCCGGATTCGAGCTGGTCCAACTTGGGGGTTGCATGTTTCGCCATTGCCTTACCTCCACATAGTTTTTTTTAATATCACGGCTTTGTTCATGCCGCTGTGTTTCCTGCCATCTTTGGGAAAGGGAGAATGGCTGGAAAAGACCTTATCTGGTGCATCCTCATGGAAACATTGACGTAATGCCTTTGTGCTCACACTGTGTCAGCTGCATTTCGCGAATCCCTCGCAATAGATGAATATATCACGAGCTTCCCCAAACGCATCTGCCTCGCCAAAGAACAAAAAAGCTCTTCAGTCAACCCTTCCTTGTCTGCACTTTTATGTGTGCACGCCGCCCATACAATGCCTGCGGAACATATGCACAAAATCGCCATTCTCTTCTTTGCTTAGGGCTTTAAGGTAAGTCTAAGCAAAAGCTCCGCGATGCAAGAACGCCAGTACTCATTGTGCTTCCAAAATCTTTTGCCAACAAAATTGACTTTACGCACAAAAAAAGGCTTCTCTCACAAAAGCTTCCTTAATGAAACGCAGAAGAGCATGAACTCGGAAGACACTAATAAACTTTTCTATGAATGACAAGCCCCAATAAGGTAGTTATTTTGAATTTTTTACGATATTTTTTTTCCCCACTGACATACTTGTTGAAAGTCTAAGAAATTGCAGATTTTTTTGTCTTTTTTTTCACAAGTCTTCAAGCAGATGCCTCAACTGAAAATATTTCTTGAATGACGCCTTGACGACTGTTGAAGTTTTTTTAGCCATGGTGTACACCTTCATCTGGAAGTACATAAGAGGCTGTTGAAAAATGTTATTGGGCGCTGTCGTCACATGCGCCTTTTCGCCCTTATCAAAGCGGGCTCTGCGTCAGACTTTACTTGCTTTTTCGGTCAAATGCCATTAAGAGTATGTTTCCTCAACGCACGCGCGTCTTTCTTAAGATATGCCATAAAAATTCGCAATGTGTTGACAATGCCTCGCGCTGCATAAACGGAAAACTCATATATGCGTTTGGTGTATTATGAAAAAAGGATTTTTTCGAACCTTTGGAGCTTTTGTCCCCAAAAAAAATTTTGTACAATCTGAGAGCGGCCTGAAAAACACTCTGCGGCTGTAAATTTTTTTACCAAGCCGATAAAAGATGCTGCATACAAGCACATGTTTTTTGCGCTCTCTACGCCTCACAATCTTATACTTTGCCAAGGACATACGTATTGAGTCAGCGTGTCCTTATAAATCTGTGTGCGAGGATGCCGTGTCCATAAAAAAACTCACGTTGCGACCACAATATGTGATATTCTGCTTTATGATTGCTGCCATTGTACTGGCTGTGACAGTGTTTTTTCTTACACGTAGGCTTGAAGACACCTATCGGGAAAACTCTGCCGTCACGCTCAGCAGCATGGCCGTTGGCCTTGCCAATGTCGCTCACCTTTATATCGACAACTCCTCAACTTTTGCGCAAACCATTGCAGATTTTCTCGCCAAAACTCCGGATTTTTCACCGGAAAAGGCGCTTGGATTCCTTGAACAAGCAACCATCTTTCGCCGTTACCGCTTTTTTGGCATCATTACTCCGAATGGCCATGTCTTTTCCCATGCAGACCACGGCAAAACCTTGGGCTTTGACGAAAGAACCATAAAAAAATTGCAAAACGCCAAGAGCGTGAGCCTAGCCGTTGCCAATGATGACGGACTGTCAAGAAACTTCAGCCTCATCACTGCGCCTATAAAGAGCGGCGAAGAAGATCTTGGACTGTTCTTTTTGGGGACTCATTACAATCTTTTGCGCAGCCTTGTGGCGAACAACACCATGTCCGGCCTTGTGGATTATTATATAATTGATGAGAAGGGTATCGTTGTCAACTCGACCAACAGCATGATGCAAAGCGGTTTTAATCTTTTTGATGCCCTGTTGCAATCCAAGCGCAATGACAGCGCAACCGTGGCGCAATTGCAAGAAGAATGTTATGAGAACGCTGTCGAACTGCACAATCTCTACCTTAACGGTGAAGAGCACTATTTAAGCTTTGCTCCTATGCCCCACGAGGGGTGGGTCGTCGTCACCCTTTTGCCCGTCGATGTTTTGCGCGGTCGCATTCAGGAAATTATATTTTTTGTTATCAGCACCATTGCCGTCTGGCTTGTGCTTTTTTTGGGCTTTGCCGTATATACGACCATACAGCAACGTCGTTCAAGCAGCGTGTTGCGCTCATATGCAGAACAGTTGCAAATGCTTATTAATTCTTTGCCGGGTGGAGCCATGCGTTGTCTTGATGACGAGCGCCAAACCATTGTCCACTATAGCCAATCGCTCTTGGAAATCCTCGGCATTTCCGAAGCGGACATGGCTGAGCAATACCAGAATTCCTGGCGCTCCTTTGTACATGACGAAGACATGCACATTTTGGATAAAGCCTTGAATGATGGCGGCCAAGGCATCGTCCATATGGAATACAGACTGCGCACCAAGGAAGAAAAAATCGTCTGGATTACCGATACCACGCGAGTGATGGAAGATGAGACAGGGCGTTGGTACTGGTGCATGGTTATCGATACCAGCGAGCTGAAAAATATGCAGGCGCGAGAAGCACGGACAACGGAACGCTACCGCATTCTCTTTGAAATCTCTGAGAGTATCCTCTATGAATATGATTTGACACACCATGTGCTTCGTGCCAGCGGGCATTTTTTCAAGAGCTTTGGCTACGCCGTGCCGGAGCAAATGGTAGAAGAAAACTATTATCCCTTGGACATTTCCATTATACATCCCGATGACATGGATCTTTTTATGTCCATGCAATATAAAATCAAGGCTTCCCTTGGGGCAGCAACGGCTCTTTTGCGCATACGTTCGGCGCGTGACCAATGGTTCTGGTGCAAGGTCAATCAAGTGGCATGGGTTGATCGTCAGGACAATAGCCTTAAAGCCATAGGAAAGATTGAAAACGTTGATGAAGAAACCCGCGCCATGAACAAACTCCTTGAAGATGTGCAACGCGATCCCTTTACGGGACTTTTCAACAAACCTGCCACAGGGGAGTTGGTACAAAGAGAAATTTCCGCAGATTCCACCAAACGTGGCGCCTTGTGCATTATTGATGTCGATAATTTTAAGCAAGTCAACGACTCCTTGGGGCATGCCATGGGTGATACTGTCATAAAACGCCTTGCTTCAGGCCTTGCCGGCATTTTTCGCAGTGACGATATTGTGGGGCGCATAGGTGGGGACGAATTCATTGTCTATGTAAAGAACATGCCAAAACTCCGTCCACTCTTGCAAAAAATGGATGTAGTCATGGACTTTTTTAAGCAAACATTTGAAGATGGCGATATTCGGGTGAGCATATCGTGCAGCGTGGGCATTGCTCTTTTTCCCAAGGATGGCGAGAGTTACGAGGAGCTATATAAGCTTGCCGACAAAGCGCTCTATCGCTCAAAACTTACCAAGGGCACGTACAATTTTTATGATAAGGATATTGACGGAGATACGCCATAGTCTTTTTGCCAAGACGTCATGTTTGCGTCGTGCGTCTTATACATGCAAAATACCCCCTCAATTCACTAAAGTTTTTTGAGATTTCACCGATGAGTGCTGTATGTGCCAGTATGGTGTTGCCTTATAAAGACATAGGTTTTTGAAAAAGTGTAGGTAAGATATGGGAATAGAAGGAATTGGTTCATCGCAAATGAACAGTTTGCCAAGCATTGATGTTTCCCTTGGTTCTTTTACCCAAAAAAATTCTGATAAAGGAAGCAGGGGGAGCCAACAAAACTTTGGCAGCGTCCTTGCCAACACGCCAACGGACTCCCTTGACTTGAGCCCGGAAGCCCAGCAGCAATTACGCAAATTGCAAGCGCGCGATCGCGAAGTGCGCGCCCACGAACAAGCCCATGTGGCCGCCAGCGGGGGCTATTTGCAAGGTGGCATAAATTATACGTACACCAAGGGTTCAGACAATAAAATGTACGCCATTGGTGGCTCCGTGTCCCTTGATGTCAGCCCCATTCCGGGAGATCCGGAAGCTACGGCGCAAAAGGCACGCACCATACGTGCGGCTGCTCTTGCGCCTGCCAACCCGTCAGCTCAAGACCAAAGTGTGGCTGCTCAGGCATCTGCCATGGAATTACAGGCAAGGCGAGAGGCCGCGAATGAAAAAAGGGAGAGTGCTGAAGGTGCCCATTCAGACTTTGCCAATTCAGAGGCAACTGGCAGCATAAGAAAGGCTGAGCACAACTCCATTGAAGAAACACATGCCTACATAAGACCCGATATGGCCGTAGGAATTTTTGCACAAGCATCGAGCAGCACCCAGAGCAACTCTGTTGCCTTTACTGAACATGGCTCACGTCGCACTGTGAGCGCTTCAGACTCCACTGGCTTTCTTTCGCCCATTGGCTTGACGTCTGCTTTGAGTTCGACATCAAGTTCGACCCTGAGTTCTTCGGGGCGTGGCTTTTTGGGTCTTGTGGGTGAGGGCGATTCCGCAACATTTGCCGCAAGTGCAGAGAAAGTCCATGCAGCATACAGAGCACAACAAGACCGCTTTAACACTATTACCGCACTTGCGCCTGCCGGTACCGGCATCAGCATGTACGTATAATCATGTACGCTTAATAAGGATATGACACAGACACATGTCAGCCCATGATGCCCATATTGCTGTAACGGAAGACATGCAGCACACCCAAGAACTTGAGGGAGAAGGCTCCGCCCTTACGCAGGAGTCTGCTCTTGCGCATGAAGCGATGGTGTATGGCGCTGAGCAAGAGTCTGACCTTATGCCAGCAGACACGTTGCCGGAAAACGGCGCGCCTGTGGACATAAATACGGAAGAGAGCGGTGGATTTTTTATTCCCGACGACACCAATCCCCCTTGCGTCTCCGTCATCATCAACTGTTATAATGGTGCACACACCCTTGATGCCGCCATGTGGAGTGTGCTTTCGCAGGACTTTGTTGATTGGGAAGTCATTTTTTGGGATAATGGTTCCGACGACGGCAGTGTGTCCATCGTGCAAGGCTATGCGCGTGAATATGGCCCCATCATACGACCTTTTCGCACAGAGAGCACATGCTCCCTTGGCGCTGCACGGAACAAGGCCATAGAACAATCACGCGGTGAGTACTTGGCCTTTCTTGATTGTGACGACTTGTGGCAACCGGAAAAACTCAGCGCGCAAGTGGCTCTTATGAATGAGAACCCCCGTGTTGCCATAGTATGTACGGACACGGACATTATGTATGAAGAAACATCCTTGGGACTCATGTTCCGAAAGGCAGCGCCGGCACGTGGCAATGTCTTTGCTGAGCTTGTGACACGCCAGTGGATGTCTATGTCTTCCGTCATGATTCGGCGTGCGGCCTTGGATGAGCTTGGACGCGAAGGGCGGTACTTTGACGAAAGGCTGCATATTTGCGAAGAGGCAGAGCTTTTCTATACCCTTGCACAACGATGGGAATGTGACTACGTGGAAGATGCTCTCACATCGTGGCACTTACATACACACAATACAACCCTGGCACATATTGAGGATTTGTGGAAGGAAACGTCGTATATTCTTAAGAAACATCAAGCTCATTTTGATGTGAACAATGCGGCTCATATGGCAGCGCGAGACGCATTGCACAGCCGTGTGGCTGTCCAAAAGGCCATTGCTTTATGGCAACAAGGCCATGCAAAAGAGGCTCGTGCCATTCTGCGCAATACCACCCGACGCACTTTGAAGATGCCTCTTGTATCCATCATGACACTGCTCCCGCCTTCGTGTTTGCCGCTTGTCATGCGCGGTTACTTTGTACTTGAAACACTTTCTCGAGGGGCTTTTTGATGTTTTTGTTACGGGTGCCCATGCGCTTTTTTTTGTTGTCAGGCACCCTCTGATCTCACAAGACCTCTTCCCCTTACAATTCATGCTTCATACACAATACACTTTTTATCTACAAGACAGCAAGCGCACAGAAGCCTTTGGCGCTGCCCTGGCACAGGCATTCTTGCAGCTCCACAAAGAGCAGACAGGCAAGCATGACTACCCTGCCCTTTTGTTGGACGGTGAACTGGGTACGGGCAAAACCACATTCACCCGTGGCTTTGTGCGTGCTTTGCCTTGTGGACATGAGGCGGAGGTGGCAAGTCCAAGCTTTACTTTGTGTCATCATTACGCAAGTATGCCGCCTGTGCTGCATGCTGATTTGTATCGTGTAGGGTGTGGCTTACCGGAAGAACTTTCAGAGGCTTTGGACGAAGGCTCAGGCATTGTCATAATTGAGTGGGCGAGCTTGCTTTTGCCCGGGCAGAGACCGCAAGCGCGCCTTGACATTGCTTTTGAAATGCGTCAAAATTTTCGCTTGGCGAAGGTGCAGGCATGCGAAGCCCTGGGCTACAGTGTGCTTGAAGGTTTGGATCACATCAGTTGGACAAAAACATGAAAATTCTTGTGCAAAAATTTGGAGGCACGTCTGTTGCCAATCTTGAATGCATGAAGCAGGTGCGCAAAAAGGTCGAGGCCGGCCTTGAGCGTGGGTATAAGATGGTGGTGGTGCTCTCAGCCCGTGCGGGTGAGACCAATCATCTTCTCGACCTTGCACATACATGGTCGCCCAATCCCGCCCCTGCCGAGTGCGATGCCCTTGTTGCCACCGGAGAGCAAGTTTCTGTGGCGCTTTTTAGCATGTTGCTTAAGGACGCAGGCATAAGAGCGCGTTCTTTATTGGGCTTGCAAATTCCCATTATTACAGACGATTCTTTTGGAAACGCACGCATACTTTCCATCGATAGCAAAAAATTGTACGCCCTTTTGGACGAATATGATGTCCTTGTGGTGGCCGGCTTTCAGGGATGTACGGAGCAGGGGAATATCACGACGCTTGGGCGTGGCGGTTCCGACACGTCTGCGGTGGCCGTGGCAGCGGCACTTGATTCTGCGGAATGCGAAATTTATACAGACGTGGAAGGGGTTTTTACCACGGACCCCAATATATGTTCCAGCGCGCGTAAAATGGATAAAATTTCCTATGACGAAATGTTGGAAATGGCCAGTATGGGTGCGAAGGTTTTACATATTCGTTCCGTTGAATTTGCAAAAAAATACAGGGTGCCAGTACGGGTGCGCTCCACCTTTACAGATAATCCCGGCACTTTGGTAACTCAGGAGGACTCGACCATGGAAGCCGTTCTTGTATCCGGCATTGCCTACGATAAAGACCAAGCCCGCGTCACTTTGCAAGGGGTGCCCGACAATCCGGGCATAGCGGCAGCCATCTTTGGCCCTTTGTCTGAAAACGGCATTCTTGTGGATATGATTATCCAAAACACGAGCCGTGACGGCATTACCGACATGACCTTTACCGTTTCGCGCAAGGATTTACAAAAAACACTGCAACTTACGGAAGAGATTTCCAAAAAAGTTTCTGCTAAAAACGTTATCCATGACGTCAATGTGGCGAAGGTTTCTGCCATTGGTGTGGGTATGCGCAATCATTCCGGCGTTGCTGCTTCGGCTTTTGATGCCTTGCAAAAAGAAAATATCAATATCCTTATGATCAGTACGTCAGAAATAAAAATCACCTTACTCATCGAAGAAAAGTATGTGGAGCTGGCTGTACGCATCCTTCATGACCGCTTTGGCTTGGATTGGGATATAGGTCAATAATTTTGAACTTGTGGAAGTCTGTAAAAAATACTTTGACTGACAAAAACTGTATCAAGTAGCAGACTACGCAAAAAGAGAATTCTATGAATACCACATTTTATCGTGGACGGCGCCTGCGCCATAGCCCGGAAATACGGGCTCTTGTTCGAGAAACGGCGCCCTTGCGACCGCAAAATATGATTATGCCTTACTTTGTGGTGGAAACGGACGACCAGTCCTTTGCCAAGGAAATACGTTCCATGCCCGGACAGTACCAACTCTCCTTGCATGAATTGGAAAAGCGTGTGGAGCGAGCCATTGACCATGGTCTTATGGCGCTCATGCTCTTTGGCATTCCCGCGCAAAAAGACGCCATTGGAAGTGAAGGATACAATGAGGGCGGTGTTGTGCAATGCGCCGTGCGTATGCTCAAAAAACGCTGGCCGGATCTTATGGTCATCACTGACGTGTGCCTGTGTGAATACACATCTCACGGGCATTGCGGCCTGCTCTCGCCCAAGGGAGAAGTGCTCAATGATCCAAGCTTGGATTTATTGGCAAAGGTGGCTCTTTCCCACGCTCAAGCCGGTGCCGATATGGTGGCTCCGTCCGACATGATGGATGGGCGCATTGCTATTTTACGTCGATCATTGGATGCCGGTGGTTTTCAAAATATCCCCATCATGTCCTATGCGGTCAAATATGCTTCGGCCTATTACGGGCCATTTCGTGAGGCTGCCGACTCTGCCCCGCAAAGTGGCGACAGAAAATCATATCAGATGGATTGGGGCAATGCCCGCGAAGCTTTGCGCGAAGCCGTTGCCGATGTTACGGAAGGTGCCGACATTATTATGGTCAAGCCTGCCGGTCCCTATCAGGACATCATACGCCTCTTAAAAGATCACATAAGTACGCCGCTGGCAGCCTATCAGGTGAGCGGCGAGTATGCGCTTATTAAGGCGGCGGCACAGCAAGGTTGGGTGAATGAGGAAGCCATTGTGCAAGAATCACTTATGGGCATCAAGCGCGCAGGTGCGGATATTCTCATCAGCTACTTTACAGAATCGCTTTTATTGCAAGGAGCCTTGCGTCCATGAAGGGAGATCACACCTCACAGCAGCATGACAGTATGCGCGCGCCACGCGCCATGCAAGGTCAACACGGGCAGCATGTGCAAGGTCATCATGCCGCCCATGCCGCGCGTTTTTTACCCGATGGAAGCCCCAAGTGTCGCCTCATAGCGTGGGAAGTAACACGCTCGTGTAATCTTGCCTGCAAGCATTGTCGCGCAGAGGCACACACGGAACCCTACCCGGGTGAATTGTCCACACAAGAAGCCAAGGCACTCATTGATACATTTCCCCAAGTAGGCGAGCCCATCATCATTTTTACGGGCGGCGACCCAATGATGCGCGAGGATGTGTATGAGCTTATTCGCTACGCGACGGACAAGGGTTTGCGCTGTGTGTTTTCGCCCAATGGCACCCTTATAACTTCGGAAAACGCGCGCGCCATCCGCGAAGCCGGTATTCAGCGATGTTCTATATCCATCGACGGTGCCGATGCCGCAAGCCACGATGCCTTGCGCGGTGTGCCCGGCGCCTTTGAAAGCTCCATGCGCGGCATTGAGTATCTTAAAGCAGAAGGTGTGGAGTTTCAAATAAATAGTACGGTGACACGTGCGAATTTGCACAGCTTTAAAGAGATTTTTCGGCTTTGCGAATCCATTGGCGCCGTGGCATGGCACATTTTTTTGCTTGTACCCATGGGGCGCGCTGCCGACCTTGTGGATCAAGTTATCAGTGCCGAAGAGTATGAGGAAGTACTGCGCTGGTTTTATGATTTTCGCAAAACCACAAGCATGCACTTGAAGGCTACGTGTGCGCCCCATTATTATCGGATTATGCGCCAACGCGCAAAGGAAGAGGGCGTGGACGTAACCATGGAGAATTTTGGCATGGATGCCATGACGCGCGGCTGTCTTGGCGGCATTGGTTTTTGCTTTATCAGCCATGTGGGGCAGGTGCAACCCTGTGGCTATTTGGAGCTGAACTGTGGCAATATCAAGGAGCAATCTTTTCCCGACATTTGGAAGCATTCTGCATATTTTGAGCAGTTCCGCACGCAAGAAGCTTATAAGGGCAAGTGCAAAGTGTGCGAATATCACAAGGTGTGCGGAGGTTGTCGTGCGCGAGCACACAGCATGGACAATGATCATATGGGACAAGAGCCGCTCTGTACATATGTACCCAAAAAAAAGGTTTCGGCATGACTCAAGCAACAGCGTCGCACGTCGCACTTGACGATGTGGACAAAAAACTTCTTGACATCATTCAAACGCGTTTTCCCCTTGTACCAAGGCCCTATGCGGCTCTTGGAGAAGAGCTTGACATCAGCGAACAAGAGGCTCTTGACCGCGTGAATGCACTGCGAGATTCACACATTATCCGTCGACTTGGCGCCAATTTTCATTCAAAAAAAATCGGCTTTCGCTCCACCTTGTGCGCCGCAAAAGTACCGCCGGAAAAAATGGACGAATTTACCGCCGTCGTCAATGCCTTGCCCGGCGTAACCCATAATTATTTACGCAAAAATATGTATAATGTGTGGTTTACGCTCATTGGCTCTTCGTGGGACGGCATATGCGACACATTGGCTGGAATTACCGAAAAGACGGGTATTCCCATCTTAAACCTACCTTACACCAAACTTTTTAAAATTCGTGTGGACTTTGCCATGGAAGAGGCGAATACGTCCGGACAGGCACATTAAATGCCTTTTTGCCTTGGCACTGCGAGCACATCCGCTTTGAGGAGCACTTTTAAATGCGTATATGCATTGTCTGATTCTCAAAGTTCGACATCAGTTTCGGTGCGTCCATACTTTTCGATGCACATAGCCTGACAATAAAAAAGATAAGACAAGTGAAGGCATATCATGTCAACCATAAAATGTACACCTAGTACTACAGTTGTAATCTTTTTATTTTCATGAGATACTCTAAAAAACAAGA
>CAYJPE010000056.1:0-14022 GCA_964371965.1 uncultured Desulfovibrionaceae bacterium | reverse complement strand
GTTTTGGCAAAAGATCCCCTTCCCCCCTCAAAAAAAATAATTAATCAGTGTTTCCTTAGACAAAACACGCTACTAGTTTGAACCTGCAAGTCCCTCAAACTGGCTCTGCCTGTGAGTCACGCGTGCCACATAGTTACGTGTTTCCGCAATATGCAAAACCTGCGTAAGGCGTCTGTACACTTCCTTGGACGAGAGTGCATTAATATTGTCAATGGCATTTTGTCTTCCCGGGCCAAAAAAACTTATCAAGCGCCCTGGCCCCATATTATAAGCCGCCAAGGTGCAATATTGCCGTGACAGAGGATTATGGATTCCGCCAAAATAACGCGTCAGTAGAAGATGCACATAGGCTGTTCCAAAGCGGATATTCAGCTGCGGCTGTGACAATTCCTTATAGCCAATATGCGCACTGGTACCGTGTAAAAACCTGTGTACTTCGCCGCCTGCCGTGCTTGGCAGTACCTGCATAAGCCCCATGGCAGATTGCGAACTAATGAGTGTTGGTGAAAAATTACTTTCTGTTTGGATGATGGCAAAAAGCAAGGAGGCAGGAATTCCGTATTTCTTGGCCTCAGCATTAATAAGGCTTTGAAAACGCCGTGCTCTTGCAAGAGTTCCCTCGTTGTCACGTGGCACAAAGGATCTGGTCACAAGAGCTTTATGCAAGGTGTCCAAGCTAGGGCGTGTCAAATCGCACAAAGGATCCAAAGAGATCTGGTCATTGTCCATGAGAGCAGGCGCGACGCTTGGGGTATTTTTATCGAAATTCCAACGAGCAGGGCGACCGTCCAAGGTCATCGTTTCGCCATATTGTTCCGGTTGCATTGTGGCAAGAGCTGCGTTCGCCAAATAGGCATTGGGCAATGCATCGTCGAGCAAAATGAGTTGCGTTACGGACGAAGTGGCCGCCTGTGACAATACAACCTTTTGCACATTCCTCATGCCGTGATCGGTTTGCAAATGTATGCCGTCTTTTAAAAAGTATATCCATTGTTTTTTGCTTGTTTTGCCTTTTACGAGACTTGAGTGCTCATCGTCCATCCGGCGCCTTTCTTTGGTAATCGTGCCACGCACAATGACATTTTCTTCGTATAGCAGAGCTTCTGGCATATCCTCTTGGCCCAATACGGCAACCCCCGTTGAAATAGGCAAGCGAATAAAATTTCCTTCATTTTGTGGCACAAAGCCTGATAATAATGTGAGTATAAAGACATTTGCACACATGGCAATCAACAGAAAAGTACGCTTGATCATAAAGTTTCCCTGCCAAAGAACCAGACGTTGTTTTTTATAGATATGCGCATGCACATCACCACACTTGCTTTGGCTTTAAAATACTAGCAATCTTTGTGCCTATTATACAATATATTGGTATTATATAAGAAGCATTTTTTTAAACAATTTTTACATATGCACCAATCTAGCCCAGATACCCTCTGTCATGATTTTGTCCTTTACTGCAAGACTCGCCTACGTTGAATCATGTACAAAAGGAGAATTGACGACAGAGCGTGATTGTGGCAGTATGCTACGGCTTTGGAGAAAAAACAAGATTCCAAAACGAATATGCACGCATGTATGTTGAAAAAAATAAAACTCCATGTGAGGCTGGCTTTTGAAGTCAACAGTCATTCAATGTCTTTTTACCCTTTGACGGCGCCGGACTCATCTTACTAAATCCTGTGTATATCTATATATACCGAGAACTTCTTAAAATTCGTCTTTCTTGCGAAAGAACAAAAAGTTCGATGAAATCCATCCCAAATGATCTCACACGCTTTACATGCTGCACTCACCATAGTCGCCACCGACTTTTAAACGCCGATACGAGGAGATGCTATGGAAGAAAAGAACACGTCTACCCCCACACTCACACTGGAAGTAACAGCCTATACAAAGGCACAGATATTACGCTCATCTGAAGCACATATTGCCTTGGCCGGGCGCTCAAATGTAGGGAAATCGTCCCTTATAAACACCCTGGCGGGGCGCAAGTCCCTCGCTAAAATCAGCGCCACCCCGGGAAAAACCCGCTCACTCAACTTTTATCGTGTACACCCCGACAACTTCTACCTTGTGGATTTACCCGGTTATGGCTATGCCCGTTGCAGCAAGAAAGAACGTCATGCGTGGGGTGAACTTATGCAGGACTACCTTATCTCTTGTCGAGAACTGTGCGCCCTTGCACTCCTCCTAGATTGCCGACTGCCCCCCCAAAAGCTCGACAGACAATTGGCAGACTTCGCTACGGCGCACCATATTCCTCTCTTACCTATTCTCACCAAGGCAGATAAATGCAAACAAAAAGAAAGAGCTGAAAGGCAGAGTCAGTGGGCAGACATTTGCGCAGGAATTCAGCCTGTTATAACATCAGCAACAAAAAAAATTGGCATTATATCATTGTTTGATGTATTAAAAAAAACTGTCCATGCATGCAGTACGAGAGAAGAATAGACAGCATCGGTGCGTGACGCGCCTTGTGCGGGGTCTGTATCAGCGCGCGCTCATAATAATGAAGCGCTGAGTGAATGCATTTTCGCCCTTTGACTGCACCAGACTTCAGTCGCGAAACACGTGCCTATGAGATACTGTGTTTCTCAACAATCGTCTTCTCTTTCACAACAGTGCCAAAGAACAAAAATTCGATCACATCAACGCTTCCCTAAAAACTGCTTTCAAACATATCTTCTTTTACAATGTTTTTCATCACACGCTCACTCTTCACACTCGCCGCCGCCACGTACTCCTCACCATTCTCCGTACACCACTCTTGTTCAACTCGTTGATATAGCGCCGTCCTCTACAATGTAGCGTTGACTTTGTGGACAAATATCTTGTAACATATCAGCCATATATGGATGGCAGGTGAAAAAGAAAATTTGATGCCCCTCTGCCTCATGCCCCAAAGTGTCATGCTCTTGTGTCAATTGCAGAAGGGCACGGGCTGTTTGTTCGGAGCGCTCAGGATCAAAATTCACCAGCACATCGTCCATGATAATGGGCAGCGCCATGTGCTCCTTGGCATGATGGCGAATGTAGGCCAAGCGTAATGCGAGGTAGAGTTGCTCCTGAGTACCACGGCTCAAAACTTCCAAGTCCACAGGATGACTGTGTGGTGGAATGACGTGCAGGGAATTTTTTTCTAAAGATGCCGCAAGTCCGTCCCAGCGCCCAGCGGTAATGCTTTTGAAAATGTGGGAAGCCGTGCGAATGACTTCTGGTTGTCTTTCGTCTTCAAAGCGTTCTTTTGCCAGTAGAAGAAGGTGGCGTGCCAAGGTGGTGCGGCACCAATCCTTGCTCATATTCTTAATGCTTTCTTGAAGGTTGCTTTCTTGCTGGCGTAATTGTGCCACATGGTCACTGGTGGTGAGGGCACGCAATTCGGCACTTATGCCGGCAAGGGCATTGACGCATTCTTGCTCACGAGCGATGAGCTCTTCCAAGTCTTTTTCCTTGGTGTTAATAAATATACGCCGCTCAAATTCATCAGTTTTGGCAAATGACTGGAGAAAATCGTCAAAATCCGTGCCTCTGGCAGCAAGAGTGAGGGCGTCTTTTAAGTCTGCCTTTCGTTGGTTCAAATCTTTTCGCTGCATATGAATGGCGGCAAGGCGCAAAAAGTCTTCGCTGTCCTTGGCTTGTCCTTGACGCACGAGCGCTTCCTCGCGCACGGTGGCATCCCTGAGTGCGGAACTTGCCACGTGCAAGTCTTCTTCGTGCACGGTGAGTTCTCTTTTATATTGTTCATGCTGGCGCGCCATTTCTTGTGCGGCTTGGGCTTCAAAAAGGAGGATGTCAAGTGTATGCAGCCAATCCTTGTAACTGTCGGCTTCGCAAACGTGATTCTCGTCATCAGCTCCATCGTGATCCCCGTCGTGAAGCATATCATCACTTAAGCTCTCCGCCATGTTCGCAGAAACTTGTACCGCATCATGCAATAACATCTCTTCCGCCCTTCCGCATTCCCGTAAAATCTTCATGAGGGGGTGTTTCAAAGCATTGCATTCACGCATATAGGCATCTTTTTCTTCTTTCATGCGCACCATCTCGCTTTCAATGTGCAAGCAGCGCTCCATGCAATCAAGGGTCACATGCAAAAGGCCGGGCGAAATGTCCAAAGGAATCGACAATTCCTTCAGGCTATTTGTCCATGATGCATGGGCAGAAAGAAATTTTTGTTCAGTCTCATGCACAGATTGAGCCGCTTCTTTTTGTGCATGCAGAGCCATATCAAGATTTTGCTGTGCATTATTGACGGCAGCTTCTGCTTTGTGGCGTTCCGCTTGAGCGGCATCGGCCACGCGACATTTGCCCAAAACGGTGTTGGCAGCGTGGATGACAACTTCTAAAGAGGGCGGAAGTGCAGCCGACGATGACGCAGCGGATTTTGGTGTTTTTTGTAACATTGCCAAAGAGGTTGCTTCGTCGTCTGTAAGGAGCGTGAGGGGTATACCCATGTCATCGCGGGACGTGCTTTGAGGAGTATTTTCAGACCAGCTTTGTGACAAAGAAGGCAGTTTTTCCGATGGCGCCGAGTGCGCAAGAAGCTCCGCCACCGGCGGCACTTTTGCTAAATGTAAACGGTGTTCTACAATTTTCATTTCAAGTGTATGCATTTCCATACGGGAATTATGCACATTTTGATGTGCCAAAAGCGCCGCTTCCACCCGCGCAAAAAACGTCCCTGCCGCATCCGGCGAGGGTACATTTTGCACATCGTGTGTTGTAAGTAAGTCGTGCCACGACCGTAAGGCTTGCTGTTCTTCGTTTTGGCGCTGGAGCAATATTTCGCGTTTTTGCCGTGCTCGCCGCACAACATCTTCCAGTTCTTCCTCCATAAGCTGAATTTCCATGAGCACTCTTTCGTCCGTGGCGCATTGCTCCCGTGCCGTCTCAAGGCGCAATTCCACAGCGTCAAGCGTCACAGGATCGGCATCCTGAATTTCGGCAATAACGCATTGCTCCTGAATTTGTCCCTCAAGTTCGATAAGGCGCAAGCCACTGCTACGCAAACGTTCCTTCATATCTTGAAGTTGTTGTTCGTAGAGTTTTCTTTCCGGCCCTGTGCGCGGCATACCGCCGGCCAAAAAGGCCGCGCCGGCAATAATGATAAAGTACGATGACCATTTACTTAAAGGAATGGTGATATTGCTTGTCACGCGAACTTCTGTGATGGACGCAAATTCCGGGAGTAAAACACCGGCAAAGCCGCAAAGAATGATCAAAATACCCGCAATCAAGAGGAAAATGCTCTTGACAGGCGCAGGTGCCGTGGAGCTCTCCACACGATTTTGCAATTCATCATGCCTTTCTTTTTCCACAGAAAACACATTGTGCAGGTGGCGCAACGAGCGCACGGCCTTTGTGCGAATATCAATATGGGGGCGCGACACGGAATCATTGTACTGACGGTGCTGCTTGGTTCTGTCCATGCGCGCGCGCGTAATCTCTTCCGCCTCTGCGGCTTGGGCAAGAGCCTGTTCTGCCTTTTGTGTTTCCTCGCGTGTTTTATGCACATGCGCCGCAATGCCCATGGCTTGCTCTTGCACCTGTAGCAATTGTTCAAGTCGCCCGGCAACCGGCTTGTCCACATCATAAAGATGCACATGCAGCATGGCACGGTCGAAGTTTTGTTGGGCATTACGTCCTGAGGTGTATTTTTCCTCAATATTTTTTTGGGCATGCTCAATGGCGGCAAGATGACGGCGCATCTGCTCGCGCCCCATGTCGTCAAGGGCAGCTACAGGTTGTGGCACTTCCGCAAGCACAGCGTTCGCCTGAGCAAGGTTATGCTCCATATGTGTCACGGTGGCATTGGCTTTTTCGAGGGCTGCCGCTGTTGCCACTTGCATTTGTTCTGTTGTTTGAATGTTGGTCACAATCTTTTCAAGGGCATCGCGAGCAAAGAGAGAACGATTTGTTTCGCGAATACGCTGACACGTCCAACCTGTGCCAAGGTTCGCAAGTTGTTCGGCAAGATCCACTTCACACCTTTGTAAGGCAGATTCAAGGGGTGCTATGGCCGCTTGAGCGTGGCGCACGGCGCTTTTGCGTTCACTCAAGGCTTGCAAGTCGGCACGCCTTTGCAAAAGCACGCTATCCACAGCGCATGCCGCAATATCCTGCTCAAGATTTTTGCAGCGCTCTTCTTGCTTTTGTACGGCAAGCAAAGCCTGCTGACGCTCTTTTTGTGCCTGTTCCAAGCGGATAACGCCATTTTCTGGAAAGGCGTCCACCACGTCTTCGAGGCGCTCAAGGGTGTTCTCTATTTTATGCCACTCTTCCCAAAGCTTCCATGCAGACAATTGTTGTTCTGCCTTGTGAATATCGGATTCGCAACGCTTTCTTTGTTCGCGCACCTCATCTTTCTCGAGGTGTAGTTCTTTTTCTTGCATATGCAGGGCATCGTATGTCTCGCATTGAATGCGCACATGTGTCAGCTCCTCTTGCAATTTTTTCCACTGAATGAAGGCATCATTGAGGGGTAAGGAGGAACCCTTGGGGCGAAAAAGGGCATCCTTTGTCTTGGCAAGGGCATTGATAACGTCGCCGGGCGAACGCAAGCCCATACCAAAACTGGCGCCATAGAGGGCTTCGCGCACGGCTTCACCGTTTAAGGAGGCAAAGAGTTGTAATTCCGTGAGACTAAAACCAAAAACATTGCGGAAAACTTCGCGAGAAATGCCGCACACAAGGTCTTCGGGTCGAATATGCGCGAGGGAATTGCCCTGAACATCAGTTATACTCACATGCTCCTTGCTCCCCACCAAATGCCGAGCCACGCGCACCGCACCGTATTGCGATGACGTTAGCGTCATAAAACCACCAAAAGGGTATGCCTTTGTGATGGGCGTATAAAGCTTTTTGGCCTTGCCGGCAGGCAAACCTGTGAGCATGGCACGGAAAAATTCCAAACATGTGGACTTACCCGCTTCATTTTTTCCAAGGAACACAGAAAGTCCCGCAGGCACTGTGTCTACGTTCACATTGGCAAGCTTGCCAAAGCTGTCTATATGAAATGACGTGATGCGCATTAACTTTTCTCCATCATATCCACACACAGGCGCATGGCTTCTTCCAGTAGGGAACATGCTTCTTCCCCTTCGGGAAGAGAGACGATATGTCGAGCCGTTTCATGTGTCAACAAAGGTTCAAGGCACGTAAACAAAAAGCTTTGCAGCGCTTCGGGATCGTTTTTGTGTTGCTGCGCCATGCGTAAAGTTTCTCCAAGTAAGTCATCCCTTTGCAAGAGCTCTTCCATGGAAATGCGGGGTGACGTGTTGAGGACGATATCCTTAATCCACACGTGAGGTTTTTCCCATGCCTTGTGTCGCATGCGTTCAAGCATATCTGCCATGGCTCGCGGTGTGCACAGTATCTTGTGGCACTCTGTTCGCCCCACCAAGCATAAGCGCACAATAATACCTTGGCAATGCACAGAAAGCCCATCGACATTCTCTTGAATACGCGCGATGATGGCCGCTTCCACGGCATCCACGGTGTCCACATCTTCAAGTTCAACGGTGAGGATGCGCCATTCGATGGGCGAGAGACTGTGAAATGTGCTTGTTATGTCAAAACCACTGCCTGCCTTATGACCTTTTGAGGGCGTTGCATGCACGAGAAGACAGCCCTTGGGACCTTCTTCATGGATGTGCAAGCCCTGCGTGTTGCCGGAGTACGCAATAAAAGGACGTTCACACAACTGACGCCGCCCATGCACATGCCCAAGCGCCCACGCATCAAGCCCCGCATTCACAAGATCATCCAAGGTGCACGGGGCATAGCGATCGCCTGTAGGCACACTCTCCACGGCGCAGTGGAGGACACCCACTTGCAAGAGGGGATTCTCCGTGTCCATACGCGAAAAACTCTTGGCCAAATTTCGCCCTTCCCGCGCCGAGCCATGACTTACGCCGTGCACAATTGCCACGTCGGTGCCTTGTCGTTGCACCGTATGACTTTGCACAGAATCTTCAAATATAAAAGTATTTTCCGGCCAAGCGAGGGTTTTTAAGCGAGAGGAAAGCGGATCATGATTGCCGTGAGCCAAAAAAACAGGGATACGGCTTTTTGCAAGACGTGTGCACGCATCGTGCAATCGCAACTGCGCTTTGAGGCTTTGGTCTTCTTCATTATAAATATCACCTGCAATAAGCACAAAATCTGGTTTTTCACGTTCGCAAAGAGCCACGAGGCGATCCAATGCCGTAAAAGTGGCGCTTTGCATGTGTGTGCGCAAAGCGTCATCGTCGAGCTCACGGCATATGCCTCCAAATGCGGCGTCAAGATGTAAGTCAGCAGCATGGATATATCGTACAGAAAACATGGCAGGTCTTCCTTTTGTGAGAATATTCTTCCTCGGAATTCTAGAAGATTTTTGGAAAAAAGCAAGCATTTTATCGGCCTTTAAAAGAGAAAGAGAGAGATTTTCTCGGCATTTTTTTGACGCAACTCTCCAAGGAAAAATTTTCTTTTCTTCATTCTTTTCTTGACATCTTGAAAAAATCGCGTAAAAGTACGTGTTCAAAAAGAATTTTGCGCCACTTTCGTCTTGTTGGTGGCAGCGCGGAGGAATATCATGTCTCAATTGGAAAATGCTACACGCGGCGCCGACGGCGTCATGCTCAACGGTTTTGTTTTGTCGCCTATTGTGGAACAATGCGAAGGATGCGACCGTGTGCGCGATTTTGAAGATCAAAGATTTTGCTCAAGCTATCCTAGCCCTGGTCGCAAGTGGGTGACCGGTAACTGTAATTTTGCAACGCATGCCAAGGTCAAGGCCGCGGCTGCCGCCAAGGTGAACCCGCTCAAGGCCTCCAAGCGTGCTGCCAAGGGCAGATAATCAGCTGAGCAGTCCGTTGAAAAACTCAAAGTTTCAGGCTGTTCAAAAAGTGTGAGACACAAGGAAGAGAAAAAAAGTAAGCAACGCCGTGTATATAGACATACATAAGTTGTTTACTTTTTTTCTCTGACGCCGTAGATTGCACTTTTTCAACAGCCTGTTAGCGGCCTTTTAAAAAGTGCGATCTGCCATGCCTCCTTCGGAGCAGGGACAAAGAGTCACATCGCTTATGCATGCCTCATGCGCGGCGCCCCTTGATTGTTTTCGCTTCCTTGCAGCTCGCACTTTTTGAACGAACTGCCAAAAATGGCGTTTTTTCAACAGCCGGCTCATAGAGCTGATTTTGGCATAAGCTATTGCGGAGCACCGTCTGTTGCAACAGTCGGTGCTTTTTCGTAAGCTGTTTTATTTCCTTATAAAAGCTCACGGCAAGCCTATGAAAAATGTTTTTGACGCCATAGTTGTGGGGGCAGGGCACGCAGGCTGCGAAGCCAGCATGGCCTTGGCACACCTTGGACACACTGTCCTGCTCATCACCGGTAATGTGGACAGAATCGGTCACCTTTCTTGCAATCCTGCCATTGGCGGTTTGGCAAAGGGGCATATGGTGCGCGAAATCGACGCCTTGGGCGGCATGATGGGGCTCTGGGCCGATGCAGCGGGCATACAATTTCGCACGCTTAATATGAGCAAGGGGCCGGCAGTACGTGCCACTCGAGCGCAAATTGACCGCGATGTGCATATGTGTGTGGTAAAAAGCAGTCTTTTTGCCGAAAAAAATATACGCATCTGGCAAGACAGTGTCGAAGAAATTCTCACTCACGCACACACTGTCAGTGGCGTGCGTACGGCCCAAGGTCTCACCCTTCACGCCCACCACGTTCTTTTGACCACGGGCACTTTTTTGAACGGCCTCATGCATATGGGCACCACGTCCATCGAGGGCGGGCGCCTTGGCGACGGCCCCGCGCGTCATTTATCTCAATCGTTGCGGGACTTGGGCCTTGAAACGGGGCGTCTCAAAACCGGCACAACCCCGCGCCTGCTCGCTTCCTCCATCGATTTTTCTCGCATGGAAGAGCAGCCCGGCGATACGCCCGCCCCGTCTTTCAGCTTTCACGGTCCTGCCCCGTCTCTTACGCAAGTGTCTTGTCACATGACGTGGACAAATTCTCGTACCCATGACATTATTCGCACAGGCTTTGACCGTTCCCCCCTCTTTACGGGTGTCATTCAAGGCACGGGCGCGCGCTATTGCCCTTCCATAGAAGATAAAATTGCCCGTTTTCCTGATAGGGAGCGTCATCAGATCTTTGTGGAGCCTGAGGGGCTTCACAGTGCCGAATGCTATATGAACGGCATCTCCACCTCTCTGCCGCTGGACGTACAAATGGCGCTCCTTGCCAGCATTCCCGGCCTTGAAAATGCCCATATGGTGCGCCCGGGCTATGCTATTGAGTATGATTATGTTAATCCCGTACAATTGCATCCCACTCTTGAAGCACGAAAAGTTCCTTGTCTTTGGCTCGCCGGGCAAATTAACGGTACTTCCGGCTACGAGGAGGCCGCAGCGCAAGGGCTTTGGGCGGCACTCAATATTTCTCAACGCCTCAAAGAGCAGTCCCCCTTCACCCTTGGTCGCGACGAATCTTATATAGCCGTTCTTGTGGACGACCTTGTGAGCGAAGGCACGCTGGAGCCCTATCGCATGTTTACGTCTAGGGCAGAGCATCGCCTTTTGCTGCGCGAAAGCAATGCGGATGTGCGACTCACTCCCACAGGGCGCGCCCTTGGTCTTGTGCAAGATGGGCAGTGGCGCTGCTTTGAAGAAAAAATGGAGAAGATAGACAGCTTGCAACACCTGCTCGAAAACACGCGTCTTGCCCCGAATAACGGTGTGAACGACATGCTTGAACGCCTTGGAGAGCGGCCGGCACACAATGCCCATACGCTGGCTGAGCTTGTGCGTCGCCCGGCGGTACATGTGTCTGATATGCTCGAATTGCATCCGGATATGGCGCATTTCTCACCGGAAGTGCGCACAGAAGTGGAAACATGTATAAAATACGAAGGCTATCTGCAAAGACAAGCCCAACTCGTGCAGAAGGGCAAACGACTTGAAACAACTGCTTTGCCTCAGGACTTAGATTACACAGACGTGGCCGGGCTCTCCCGAGAAGTGGAAGAAAAACTCAATACACTCAAACCCCATACCCTTGGGCAGGCTGGCCGAATTTCAGGCGTCACACCTGCCGCCTTGGTGTGTCTCGAAATACATTTGCGTAAAATAGGAAAGCTATAAAAGTCCCTGCATTCACGTAGAAAAAGTGCAATCTACGGCGTCCCTACGGATATAAAGAGCAACGCTGCATTTCACACTTTTTGAACGGACTGTCAAACAGAGATTTTTTCAACAACCTTAAATGACGGCTTTTCGTATTCTCCCAAGCCCTTTCACAGAGAAAGCGGATAAGGTCGAGCTTGCTTTGGGGGAATATACGCTTATGGTATTTGACCAAAAAAGCACGCGAAGTCCGACGCAAAGCCCACTTTGAAAAGGGTAAAAAGGCGCATTTGGCAACAGTCCCTAATTTTTCAAACTATGAATAGGTGCAGGAATGCGCCCGCCAAGGGCAATAAAGGCTGAAGCATCGCCTTTTGGCACTTGCATAATGGAGGCCTTTCCAAGCAAGCCACCAAAGCTTACCTCATCACCCACACCCTTGCCGGGCACAGGAATAAGGCGTACCGCCGTTGTTTTATTGTTAATCATGCCAATGGCCATTTCGTCAGCAATAATGCCGGACAAGGTGCTGGCAGGCGTATCCCCCGGTACGGCAATCATATCAAGCCCTACGGAGCACACACTTGTCATGGCCTCAAGCTTTTCAAGAGAAAGGAGACCGGTTTTGGCAGCCTCTTCAATGCTTGAGTCTTCAGACACGGGGATAAAAGCGCCGGAAAGCCCCCCCACAGAAGAGGACGCAAAAGCACCGCCTTTTTTTACCGCATCATTGAGCATGGCCAAGACAGCCGTGGAGCCAGGCGCACCAATGGACGAAAGTCCCATACTCTGAAATATCTCACCCACAGAATCGCCCACAGCCGGCGTAGGCGCCAAGGACAAATCAGCCACACCAAAAGGCAAACCAAGACGTGTGGCAACTTCTTTACCAATAATTTCACCCACACGGGTGACTTTAAACGCCGTGCGCTTAATGACGTCGGACACATCAAGAAGACTCAATGTCCCTTGATTGTGCGCCAAGGCACGGTCAATGGCTTTTTTTACAACACCCGGCCCAGAAACCCCCACGTTGATAACCACATCCGGCTCACCGACACCCAAGTAGGCGCCGGCCATAAAGGGGACATCTTGGGGAATGTTGGCAAAGATCACAAGCTTGGCACAGCCAATGCCGCCACGGTGACGGGTAGCTTCTGCAACCTTAAGAATTTGTTTACCCATAAGAGCCACGGCATCCATATTAATACCGCTGCGTGAAGAAGCCACATTGATTGACGAGCAAATTCGCTGCGTGGCGGCCAAGGCTTCTGGCAAGGATTCAATGAGTGCACTGTCACCACGGGCAAAACCCTTTTCCACAAGGGCGCTGTAGCCACCCAAAAAATCCACACCGGCCTCCTTGGCTGCTTCGTCAAGGCATTGGCAAATGCGCAACATGCCCGACGCATCAAAGGGGCCCCCCACAACGGCAATGGGGCTGACACTTATGCGCTTGTTGACAACGGGAATACCGTATTTATCGGCTACCTCATTGCACACATGCACGAGATTATTGGCATAACGTTGAATTTTTTTGCGGATATTGGAAGTAAAGACATCAATGTCATGGCTTTGACAGTCAAACAGGCTAATACCAAGTGTTACTGTACGCACGTCCAAATGCTCATTGCGTAGCATATTGAGGGTACTTATGACTTCGTGTTCAGAAAGCATGATACTCCTTTATGGTGAAAAAGCGGTGTATGGGAGAGACATATATAACAGACTGCTGAAAAACGCACAATTCGCAGTCCGGTCAAAAAGTGCCAGATGAAAAGAAGTGAAAAAATTCAAGCATCGCAGTGTATTGGGCATACACAAGATGTTTGGATTTTTATCGCTGACGCAGCAGATGTGGCTTTTTTCAACGGACTACTCGTACCTTGTATACTCTAAAAGCTCTGATTGCATACTGTGCGTGCTGCCATTCTTTCTTAAGGAAACACTGATTAATTATTTTTCTTGAGGGGGAAAACTTTTTTTCCTAAAAAAAGTTTCCCCCTAAAGGGCACACGCCCCCCACATGCTTTTCAAAAAATACACATTGAGACAAAACACGGTACTAGAGATAAGCGAAAGGGCGCATTTGACGACGCTCCCTCATAAAAATGCTGCAGACTGCATTTTTACAACAACCTGCCGGCCTGCTTCATATGGGCAAGACACGATGCATGGCTTCAAAAATATTTTTATGCTGCATACTGACGCGCAAGTGAAATTTTTGCCCTTGTGAAAGCAGTTCGCGCCTCAGTGTACGCATATCAACAGTTTCCGGCACCATCACTTCAAAAACAAGCAAAGCCTGTTCCGCTTCCTTGTCTTCACCTGCTTCCATGCCCACATGCTTATCTTGAATAGCCTTAAGGCTTTCAATATTTACTTGATGACGCGCAAAGACACTGCTTATGGCGGCAACAAGGCCTGTTCCCTTGGGGCCGTTGGCAGTCACCACAAAGGGTGCACACGTTTTGTCTGTCCCCCAAGCGCATTCTATGGCTGGGCGTACAATAACGGAAAGATCCACATTTCTTTTTTCAAGACCTACTTGTAAGTGCTTGCGCAAAATGTGTACGTCCACGTCGTCAGGGGCAATAACTGTAAAAATTCCCGCAAACTCTCCGGCCAAAATGGTTTGCGACACGGCCACAATATCGCAGCTGAGCATTTCCAGTAAACTCGCCACAGAGGCTACCACACCAGGACAGTCGCGCCCCAAAAAAGATGTTACAAGGGTATGCATAGGTTGAGTTCCTCACTTAATATGATTGAGAGCCTAAACATATTTGAAAAATGCTTCAAGTCTTTTGAGCGACTTTTCCGTACATTTCTTTGAGCTACCGTTTCTCAATACATAATTCATCAGTGTTTCCTTTGTTTCAATGAGTTTGAT
>CAYJPE010000055.1:0-14439 GCA_964371965.1 uncultured Desulfovibrionaceae bacterium | reverse complement strand
CTTAGAACACTTGCGCGAAGCGGCACAACTCCCAACAGCACCGGAATGGGTACGCACATCGTGGCAACATGTGGCTGAGTCCATCGGTACCGATATGGATCCCACAAAGGCCATTGGTGAGGACGCACACGAGACATATGCAAAAATGGCTGTGACGTATTTTACGGAAGGCAAAGCACCATCAAAGGATTTGCAAAACGCGTGGCGTTGAAAGAAAGCGCCGTGCAGCTCTTGCCACGGCCTATAAAACACGCATGGAACGCGACAAGATCATCCAACAGGTAAGAAAACTTGCCAGAACAAAGAAGTTTAACGACGCATTCCAACAGCAAATTCCCCAGCTTATTGCACGTTTTGGCGGACTCGGCACAAAGATGCCGGTGCGCCAAGTGCGCCTTGGGAGCGGGTCTATCCCATCAACGGGCTGTTAAGACCACAGGCAAAGCGCAAACACTCACGGACGGGCGAGGGCTCTATTTATATGTATCCCCTGCAGGGGGGAAGTCATGGCGCATTGACCATACGAACGCAGAGGGGAAGCGAAAGATGCTGACCTTATGAGCACACTCGCAGCAAGTATGCCGCGATTTTTCTGCATTCCACATCGATAAGCGAAGCTGCCTCTGGAAAATGTCGTAAAAAATCCTTTACACTGCTATTAATCACTTGAGAAAATACCTATTTGTCTGTATATGTATCTTGCATCGCTTGTCCTTTTGGGTATATTGCTTCGTGATGAAAACATCTTACACGAAAAGCAGGCGATGCGCAAGTAAAATTGCTATAAAATCAATATGATCATTATAAAATTATGCAGTTTTTAACTCCGAAAGTCGAGTAACAGTCTGGTATGGAGAGGGGTGTATGCAAGCGTTGAATGTTGTAGGTTTTAAGAATTCCGGGAAAACACAACTCATTCTGCAGCTAGCAGATGCGTTGGAAGCGCACGGTTTTCGGGTGGCGCTTGTCAAACATAGTCACAACCCCCTCGACAAGGCGGGCACGGACACGGACCGTATGCTGCACGGCGCGAGCACCGACCATGGACGCATGGTTCTGGCTCTTGCCAAGGGGGAGAGCGCGCTTTTTTGGAATAAAGAACAGTCTTTGGCGCACATGCTCTCCCTGTTGGATGCGGATATGGTCTTGGTGGAAGGTGGCAAGTATATAGATTTTATGCCGCGCATACTGTGCTTGCGTGAGGCGCAGGAAGCGGAAGCCTTGCATAAAGGCCTTGCCATTGCCAGCGTTGGGGCATATTGTGAGGAGCTTGCCCATGACGTACAATTTGCGCAAAACTTGGCAAGTATGGTTGACTTGGTAGAGCTTGTGGCGCAGCGAGCCTTTGTCTTGCCACGTTTGAATTGCGGTGGGTGCGCGTGTGAAAATTGCTTTGGCTTTGCTCGTGCCGTGGTGGCAGGAGAACGTCAAGCCCATGAGTGCGTGGCCATGCAGGCTTCTTTGGAAGTGACGTGTGAAGGCAAAACGGTGGCTCTCAATCCTTTTATGGCGCGTCTGTATACAGAACTTTTACGCACTATGATGGGTGAGTTAAAAGGTGTGCATGGCGGACGCGTGACGATTTCTTTTGATGTATGAGCCCTTGAGGCGCTCGATTCTTCCATGACATAGTGCAAACGGAGATACCATGATTCTTTCTTTGCTTGTTTTTCTTGCCTGCGGCGCGATAGCCGGGCTTTTTGCCGGGCTTTTGGGTATTGGTGGTGGGGTTATTATTATTCCAATTTTGACCTTGGTCTTTCCTTTTTTAGGTATTCCTGCGCCCCTTATACACCATTTGGCCTTGGGCACGTCCTTGGCAAATATCATGATAACATCCTTTGCCAGCGCGCGAATGCACAATAAGCATGGTGCAGTGCGGTGGGAAATTGTCAAAGGTATTACGCCTGGCATTATTGTGGGCACATTCTTGGGTGGTCTTATTGCATCGCATTTGTCGTCATTTTTTTTGAAGGCTTTGTTTGCTGTTTTTCTTTACTGTGTGGCGGCCGAAATGCTTATTGCCAAGGCGCCCCAAGGCAATCGCCGTATACCTGGCATATGGGGGCTTAACATGGTGGGCAGTATTATTGGTATGCTTTCCGGCTTTGTGGGCATTGGCGGGGGAGTCATGTCTGTGCCCTTCATGACATTTTGCAGTATCCCCATGCGTACTGCGGTGGCTACCTCGGCTGCCATTGGTTTTCCCATTGCAATTTCCGGCACACTTGGCTACATTGTGGGCGGTTTCGATGTTGTAGGTTTGCCCTCCGGCACTCTTGGCTATGTGCATTTGTGGGCACTGCTTGGCATGGGACTGGCGGGATTTTTGACAGCTCCCTTGGGGGCAAAGCTCACACATACATTGCCAATTCCCTTACTGAAGCGCTTTTTTGCAATCTTTCTTCTTATTATGGCAACGCGTATCGTGTGGAATCTTTTTTAAGTCGACAAAGGACTTTATATGCCTTTAAAAAGAACGCATAATCCCCAAATCGCCCAGTCTGTATGGTGGAACCTTTTCCTCATCACCGTAGGAAGTGCGGTGTATTCCTTGGGCATTCAGGCTATAGCTGTACCCCACGAGTTTTTGTCCGGCGGCGTTATGGGCGCTTCGATGCTTATTTGGTACCAATTCCATTGGCTTTCTGTGCCCATATGGTACTTTATACTCTGTGTGCCCATATGTATTTTAGGCTGGTATATTGTGGGGCGGGTATTTTTGCTCTATTCCATGTATGCCATTCTTGCCACATCTGTGTTTGGGCAGTTCATTACCTTTGAAATTCCTGTGGAAAATGAGTTGTATGCCGCCGTCTTGGGCGGAATTGTCAATGGCTTTGGCAGTGGTATTATGTTACGTAGCCTTGGCAGTGGCGGCGGTACAGATATTATTGCCGTGGCCTTAAGGGAGAAGTGGAACATCTCTGTGGGGATGTTCAGCTTTTGCTTTAATATGTGCCTTTTTTTGACAGGTATTTTCACGGTATCGCTTGACAGAATCATTGTCTCTACCATTATGCTCTTCATTTCTGTGAGTACTCTTGAATATGTGCTGCGCCTTTTTAGTCGCCGTAAGCTTGTGATCATTATTTCTGATCATGGCGAAATGATTTGCGAATCCCTCATGATGCTCCATAAATTTGGCGCTACGATGCTCCGCGCGAAGGGTGGTTATCTTGGCAATGACAGAGAAATTCTTTTAACCGTCACGAGCAATACCGCTTTGAAAGAGTTGGAAAACATTGTTTTCAGTTTAGATCCCAACGCCCTCTTCATCGTAGAAAATACCTTCTATGTCTCGGGCGGTCAGTTTTCACGAAAAGTTTATAAGTAAAAGGATTTGTAGCATGCATCCTCTCATATCGCCTGCGCCCAATTTCTCCATGCGACAGGTACAAACAACCATCCCTTGTATGACCTGCCAAACACCTCTTGTGGTGGTCAAAACGTGAAAGAAGGTCTCTTTGCGCTGCGTGCAGTGCAACACAAGTGCACCCATAGCCCAATACATCGAAAAAATGGACACCATCCTTGAGCGTTTCTTGGAAAGTGCCCTCTGCGATCGTATATAAAAAATACAACAGGCTGACAAGGAGGCCATGATGGAAAATTTTAACGACGGATACACGGTTGACGTGCCCTATGATGCACACTTTTTTAAGGAACTCACGCCAAATTACTTGCGTACGCTTCTCTTGTTGCAAAAAATCGACTTACCGGAAAGAGATGCCAATACGCCCTTGCATTACCTTGAACTCGGTTATGGTCAAGGCAGTTCCCTTGTGGTGCATGCAAGCAGCAATGAGGGAGAGTTTTGGGGCACAGACTTTAATCCGGCACACACCCTTGTGGCGCAAAAGGCTTTGCGCAGTGCCAAAGCGCGGGGGCGCATACTGAACGACAGCTTTGCCGAGCTTGCCGAAAAAAGCCGCGCCGGCCTCCTGCCTTCCTTTGACATCATTGTGTTGCACGGCATTTGGTCGTGGATCAGCACGGAAAATCAAGACTATATTTTAGATATTGTTTCTCACTCCCTCAGCGCCGGCGGCATTGTGTACATCAGCTATAATTGCATGCCGGGCTGGGCGAATTTTACCCCTGTCCGTGAATTTTTGAACTTCCATGCCTCTGCTTACAATTATTCTGCCAACACAAGCACGAGCAAGGTGCAAGATGCCTTTGCCTTGCTGAAAACACTTTATGAAGGTGGCGCGCAATATTTTGCTGCAAACCCTGCGGTGGAAAACAAAATAACACGCATGCAGCAACAGTCCCTGTCGTATATCGTTCACGAATATATGAATCAAAGCTGGAATGTGCAGTATTTCAAAGATGTTGCCCATCAATTTAGCGGGGCAAAATGTCAATTCTTGTCATCGGCACGTCCTTTGACACAATTGCCTGTAGCCATTCCGGAAAAGTTGCAAACAACCATGGCCGGCACCACGGACACAATCTTGCGCGAAACCATTCGCGACTTTGTGCACAATACGCAATTTCGCTGCGACCTGTACGTGAAAGGAAAAAATGTTCTCAGTGATGATGTGTTTTTGCAGCGCTTCAATGAGCTGTCTTTTGCGCTTTTGTGCAGACCCGAAGACTTCTCCTACAAAGTGCAGTGCCCCTTGGCAGAAGTGGAATGTAAGGAAGAAGTCTACAAACCCCTCGTCGAATACTTGGCAGCAAACGACTTCAAGCCAAAATCTGTGACGAATATTCGTAAGCAAGCAGCTTACAAAAATTTGCCCTTACCAAACCTTGTGGAAGTCTTTACCGTCCTTTTGGGCGCAGGCATCATACATCCGGCGCAAAAAGCAAGCAAAAAATTGCAAGAACAGTGCAATGGGCTGAACACCTATTTATGCACACCAAGCATACACACTGTCCCCTTACAATTCCTTGCTTCTCCCGTGCTTGGCAGTGCTGTTTTCGCCTCGCAATTTGAACAGGCTTTTCTCTATGCGCGGGCACAGGGCCAAGCGAATCCGGAAGAATATGTGCAAGCAACGTGGAAAAGCTATAAAGAAAAAGGTCATAACCTCACCCTAGAAGGTAAGGTGCTTGAAGAGGACGATGCTTTGAAGCATTTGCATGGTTTGGCAGAAACTTTTGAAAAGCGCTTACCGCTATTGGAAGCGCTTGGCATTAAGCTGGTATTGCCAAGTTAGAGGATTGTTTTCACCAGGCTGTTATGGTATTTGACTGAAAAAGTAAGCGAAGCTTAACGCAGAGCCCGCTTCGATAAGGTCGAAAAAGCGCATTTGACGACAGTGTCTAAGGCGAGTGCTTCTCATGTTTATCCGACATGATTTCTCGCCTTGACGCTCACTTGGTGCTCACGGAACCTATAGTGTCAAGAAAAAAGCGTTGCAGCGATATGTTGAGTTCTGTATGGGCACTGAGCCGCACATCCGTGTTTGCCGTTCCGCAAAGATCGGGAATATCTCTTTGCAGCTCAGGTGGGCAGGGCGACATGAGATCATGTACGTCCACGTTTTCAATGCTTCTGAAGTGCAACTCGCCGGGAACATGCTCCATAAGGCGAGCCACATTCCACGGCGTCCTATTCAGGCTGTCGTTTTCTGCCTCCATAAGAAGAAGGGGCAAGGAAAAATCTTGCATGGCCTGTGCGCTAAAAAACATGGGATAATTGGGCGATATGGCAGCCACGGCCTTAACTCGCGGGTCTGCGATGCTCTGTTTTAAGGGGAGTTGTGAAGCCATTTTTTGCATACGCCCCCTCCCCCAACTATTACAATACGCTGAACTCAAAGGCACTTGATCGCAATAGTGCTTCCACCCTGTCGGATCCAACGTGGCACCCCCCATAAGCAGTGCTGCTGTGCCACCCGTACCAAAACCCACAACGCCAATGCGCATGGGGTCAATGCTGTCCTTTATGTCTGCGTGTTCTAAGGCGGTGTCGAGTGTTAAGCGTATATCTTCAACCCTACGTGTGAGCTGCTCTACGGTAAAAATATGTGGCATGGATCCTTGATTGTCATGTGGATGTTGCGGCATCAAGACGACAAAGCCGCTTTTGGCCAAGAGTGCTGCAGTTTCGTGATAGGAAAAGCGTGTGGCCACAGTATCATGCGAAATCACGAGAGTGGGAAAACGCCCTTTGACAGCACGCCCGTAGGGTACCACATCCAAGAGCCATGGGCTGTAGCTTGTGGGTGAGGGACGACTTGGCGACGGATACCAAATATTCACGTCGAGCCTTTGACCGCTTGATGCAACGTATATGCCGACAGTCTTAAAGCCCGGCTCAAAGGTTGCGTTACCATAGGCGTAGGTGTGCGCACAAAAAAGCAGGGCAATACTCATAAAAATAGCCGGAGCAATGCCCCGAAAAATGTGTATGAAAAAGGAAACTTTCACTGTTGTGCCTTGTATGCCTGTTGAAACAGCCCCTAGGCAGGCCGCTCAAAAATAGTAAGATGCGAGGGAGCGAAAAAAGTCACGATGCGCAGACCGACCCGAAGGGCGCCAAAGGCGTAGCCGTTCGGCGAGGAACGAGTCTTGCGGATACCGAGAGCAAGGCGTATTAGTCATACATACGCGACTGCCCGACGGGTGCGAAGCAGCGCCTTAGCCAAGTCTTTGAGGCTAAGGGATACAGATAGCAACGCTGTGTGATTTTTTATCGCTGACGCGCAGCTTGCTGTTTTTCAACTGCCTGTTATATGCTCGTGTTCATTATATGACGACAGTACCAAGGGGTTCATTGTCCACAAGGTAGCGCTCAAGGCTGGCCTCGGCTCGACCGTCCAGAATAAGCGCTTTGCGGCAGCCGGACGCAAGGGCGTGAAGGCAGGCATCCACTTTGGGAATCATGCCCCCATGAATAATGCCTTCGGCTTTGAGGCTGTCAATATCTGCGCGTTGCAATGTGGGGATAAGTTGTCCCTTGGCATCGAGCACGCCCGGCACGTCGGAAATAAGCACAAAAAAGTCTGCATGGAGTTTGCCTGCCAAGGCGCCTGCCGCCGTATCGGCATTGATGTTTAAGCTCTCGCCATGTTCACCGGCGGCCACGGGTGCAATGACGGGCACAAAGCCGCCCTCCCACAGGCATGTGACAAGGCGCGCGTCCACGTCAGTTATTTCTCCCACAAGGCCAAGTTCCGGCCGCAAGACTTTGGCCATAAACAGGCCGCCGTCCTTGCCGCACATGCCGGCACAGCGTCCTCCGGCTTGCTGTACGAGTGTGACAATGGCCTTATTCACGTGACCGCAAAGCACCATTTCCACCACGTCCATGGTGGCGGCGTCGGTGACGCGAAGACCTTGTTCAAATCGGCTTTGAATGTCCAAGCGCTGGAGCATGTGCGTAATATGCGGCCCGCCTCCGTGAACAATGGCAAATTGTCTGTCCGTATTCTTACCCAGCCGTACGAGGCTTTGCGCAAAATGGGTGCGCAAGTCCTCTTTGTCCATGGCATGACCGCCATACTTAATGACTACTGTCGACATGGCTACCTCCGTAGGATGCTGCATGCGGGAAGACTGTCTGCCAGTGTGGCTACCATGACGGCCTTGATGGTATGCATACGATTTTCTGCCTCGTCAAAGGCCACATTGGCTTCCGATTCAAAAACGGAGTCGTCCACTTCCATGGATTCTATGCCGTATTTTTGAAAAAGCTCTTCACCGATGCTTGTTTCGCGATTGTGAAATGCCGGCAGACAATGCAGGAATTTGCACTGGGCATTGCCTGTCAGTTCCATGGTTTTTTGTGTCACGCGGTAAGCGTCAAGGCGTGCAATGCGCTCTGCCCACACGTCTTCCTCTTCGCCCATGGAAACCCACACGTCAGTATAAAGAAAGTCACAGTCCTTAACGCCTGCGGCAATATCGTCCGTCACAGTGATGCTCGCGCCTGTTTCTTGGGCAATATGTGCGGCTATGCGCACAATTTCCTCGTCCGTTTGCGAGCCTTCAGGCGCCACGGAGCGAAAATCCATGCCCATTTTTGCCGCACCGATCATGAGCGAGTTGCCCATATTATAGCGCGCATCCCCAAGATAGGCAAAGCGCATTTCGGAAAGTGCTTTGGGGCAATGCTCCTGCATGGTAAGAAAATCTGCCAATATTTGTGTGGGATGAAATTCATTTGTCAAACCATTCCACACGGGCACGCTGGAATGCTGTGCAAGTTCCTCCACAATATCTTGTCCATAGCCGCGATATTCTATACCGTCGTACATGCGCGAAAGCACCCGCGCCGTATCTGCCATGGATTCTTTTTTGCCCATTTGCGAGCCGGAAGGGCCAAGGTAGGTGGTAAAAGCACCTTGGTCGTGGGCAGCTACTTCAAAGGCGCAGCGGGTGCGTGTGGAGTCTTTTTCAAAAAGCAAGACTATGTTTTTGCCGCGCAAATACTGCACTTCTTGCCGCATGCGCTTTGCGTGTTTCAAATGCGCTGCAAGTTCCAGAAGGTAGTGTATTTCTGCGCTCGTAAAATCCATCAACTTCAAAAAATGCCTATTTTTTAACATGATATATCTGTCTCCCCCCAAAAAAAAGAGCGTCTCTCAGCCCAAAAGAAGAAAATACGCCATTTCACCATAACTGGCAAGTGCCGTCATGAGTGTTTGTGAAATTTGTGTGACTGACACCTTGATACAGCGCATGGCATCACAGGTTTTTGAAAAGAATATGTGTAAAATAACTTGCAATTTTGAGGCTTATATGGCGTCCTGCCGTATTATTTGAGCCATCTTTTGAGCCACTATAGTATTCGCATGGGCAGAGGGGTGAAATTCGTGCGGGTATAATATAAAATACGGCGCAGAGTCCTCGTGATAGCTGGGAAACCATGCTTGCATATTGACATGGGCAATGTCTAATAGGAGAGGTGAAAAGAGTTCATCGGTTTTAGGTGGCCATAACATAACCGTAAAAGTGCTTTTAGAATACTTTTTTCGGATAACATCAGCCATGCTTACCATGATGGCACCTTGAAGTTCTAGCTGCTCTTTAAGTTGTGTGCGTGGTATAGAAAATGCCCATATGGGATCCAAAACGCGTGACACTTTCTTATACAAAGAACTTCGCTCCAACCATGTATACACGGAAGGACTTCTGTAGAAAGGCAAAATATCTGTAAATGTCCCCACACGAACCGCCTTGCCGTCCTTTATGTCATACAAGGGACCGTCATTGTCCCATGGTGCCAAGCCTGAAATACGACGCAAGTGATCGTCTATGGCCACATAATAAAATAAGACACGCTCATATGCTTTAAGCTCCGGAATGCTTGCTTCCAAATCAGCCAGGATACGGTGCGGACCATATCCGGATTTTGCAAAGTTGAACACTTGATACTCGGCTCCAAGTGCTTTTCCAAGTTGAAAGGCAAAGGCCTCTTCGTCGTTAAGTCCTTCTGAGAAGGTAAAGGAGCAACCAAGCAACACAACGGCTGTTTTTGCTGTGGGCGCAGAGGGTGTGATGCGTCGGCCTGCACTATCAAGGGTATATATCACATCGTATATTTCTTTGCCACTTTTTTCAAAAAAACTTGTGGCTTGTAAACGCTTATATTCTCCGGCGGGGTCAAGAACACTTGTGACATTGTGTGGCAAAGGTTCAAGGGAGTCTGTTATGCGCACTGCCTTTACCCTATCAGAAAGAGCCACATAAAAATAGCCTTCCAAGATCGTCAATGGCAGGGTTAAAGAAAATATGCCAATGCACAGATATGTCACAAAAGCATTGTTTGTGAGCGTACACAAAGATATGCAGCACACTGTGAGGGAAAGCAAGAGAAAAAAACACATAAGAAGATGTACACTTGGTCCTACAATCAGGCAAAAAAGCAAAGCTATGGCAGATATGGCACATACTATGCGGGCATACATATGCATGAAAACTCACTCCCTCGTTACGATGAAACGGATAGTTTTTTATCATGCCCCTTGTGTTGCACAACCCACACGCTTTGCAAGCCCACCGAGAGCATAATAACAACAAGGCCGATATAAAAGGATGTTTGCAGTTCTTGCCCCTCACCCATAAAAAGTATGGCAATAAGAATGCTGTACACAGGCTCAAGATTAAAGCTCAAGTTCACCGTAAAAGCAGAAATACTTTGCAGGGATGCAATAAGCAGTAAGTTCATGCCAATGGTACACACAACGGCAAGGCACAAGAGTAAGAGCGTGTCTTGCCATGTGGGGATAAGATATGTGATGTCAAAATGCGCAATATACCACGGTGCCATAAGCGATAAAAGAAGCACCCCCCCGCCCATTTGCCACAAAAGTGTTGTGTGGGTCTTGTAATGAGTACACTGTCGTTTCATGCACACCATATAAAAAGCACAGAAAAGCGTGGAGATAACACCGATAATAATGCCCATGCGATAGCGTGCGTCAAATGAAAACACACAACAGACACCCGCCACGGACAAAATGCTGTAGCCCAGCTCGCGCCACGAGAATCGTGTTTTCAAAAAAAGCGGTTCAAGAAAAACGGTAAAAAAACCGAGAAGCGAAAAGCAAATGACGCCAATGGAGACATTGGAAACCTTAATGCTCCCATAAAAAAAGAGCCAATGCAAGCTGAGAAGCATGCCTGAAAAAGCGATTTTTCCCATGTCTTTGAAGGGAATTTTTTCGAGCCTATCGGTGGCATACAAAAAAAGCCACATAATCACAAAGGTCATACTCATGCGATACCACACAAGCATGCCCTCACTGCCGCTGATAAGCTTGCCCAAAATACCCGTAAAACCCGCAAGCAAGATGGCGACATGTAATTGCACAAATGCCATGCCTGTGCGGGAAAGTTGTTTCTTCATAAATGCGTCCCTTGCAGGGTAGAAAAAAAATTATGGTGTCTCTTGCGAAGCGGTATTGGCTGCTTCTTTGCGCTGCTGCGAAAAACTGTAGCGCAACTGTGCTTCGGGCAAGACAGGCCATGGACGCGCACCTTGTGCTTTCGTGGTGAGGCTTTTCACAACATTTTGCAAATTATTGCAATTACCACTCACGGTCACCACAAGAAACGTCTCCCCTTGCAAGGTCAAACGGACGGTGCTTGGCAGATTGTATTCATTTTGCGAGGTAAAGGTAAAGCCGTCGTCGTCACCCTTAGCCCCTGTACCGCGTAATTGCTCATAAAAGAAGATGCACAGCTCCCGAAAAGGCACATTTTGATGTGGCGCCGCCACAATATCAATGCCGCAGCGCTCTTCTGCTTGCATAAGCGATACCCCAACGCCCTCTTGCTCCACATGCCAGTTTGCGGGCACATCTATGCTGTAGGAAACAAAGTCCCTCACTTCAGCATGGGCTGTGCCCGTTCCCAAGGCAACTGCAAGGCAGTACCAGAGTGCGAAGGAGACGGGCAAAAGGCATTTCTTCATGGGCAAAAGGCGCTTTCTCATCTGTATACCTCCCTCTTGTGAAGCGAGCATGACATTCGTTTTTTTTGCGCCTGTCATGCCCACATCAGCCTGTTGCAAAAGCAGTATCTGCTGCGCCCCTTTCGCAGTCCGTTGAAAAAGCCCCATCTACTGCGTCAGCGATAAAAATCCAAACATCTTATGTATGCCCAATACGCGTTGCTCTCGACACCCGTCACACGTATTCCTCGTGTAAAGGCTACGCCTTCGGCGCCCTTCGAATGGGTTTTTGAGTCGACCTGCGCATTGTGACTTTTTTCGCTGTGCCTCGCACAGTACAAGCGCTCCCTTGCATGAGGCACGCTTTGAACGGACTGTCTCAAAAAGACTTTTTAGCGGCCTGACCTGTTATGCGGAACAAAAAATACGTGCACACATCACTTGGCTCCTTGCATGGCTTCAGGCCAGAGTTCTGTAGCCATATCCCGCAATTTGAACTTTTGAATTTTGCCACTGGCCGTCAAAGGAAAACCGTCGATTGTCGTAATATAACGCGGCACTTTAAACCACGAAATCTTGCCTCGGCAGAAAAAGCGGACATCCTCCGGCTGAATATCGTAGCCGGGTTTTGCGATAATAAATGCGCCCACTTCCTCGCCATATTTATGACTTGGCACACCAACCACCTGAACGTCGAGCACACCTTCCATGCCCATAAGATACTCTTCGATTTCGCGGGGGTACACATTTTCGCCACCGCGAATAATCATGTCTTTAATGCGACCTGTCACTGTCACATAGCCATTTTCATCCATGGTGCCAAGGTCGCCTGAGTGCAACCAGCCGTCTTCGGTAATGGTTTCGGCTGTTTCCTTGGGCATATTATAATAGCCCTTCATGACATTGTAGCCGCGACACATGATTTCTCCCACGTCACCACGGGGCATTTCTTCGCATGTATCAGGGTCAGCCACCTTCACCTCGATGCCGGGCATGGCGCAGCCAACGGTGGCACAGCGTAAGTCAAGGGGATCGTTGACATCGGACTGAGTCATGACAGGCGAAGCTTCCGTGAGGCCGTAGCAAATGGTGATTTCCTTCATGCACATGTCTTGCGTCACGCGGCGCATGAGCGGTTCCGGGCATACGGAGCCTGCCATGATACCCGTGCGTAAGGAGGACATATCAAAGCGCGAAAACATTTTGTGCTCAAGAGCCGCAAGGAACATGGTGGGCACGCCATAAACAGCCGTACACTTTTCGCTGTCAATGGCTTCCAACATGTACAAGGGGTTGAAGCCTTCGAGGATGACCATGGTGGTGCCGTGATTCACACAGGCAGACACGCCAAGCACACAGCCAAAGCAATGGAAAAGGGGGACTGGCAAGCACAGACGATCTTTTTCACTAAAATGCTGATGAGCGCCAATCCAATAGCCGTTGAGTCCTACGCCCACATGGGTAAGCATGACGCCCTTGGGGAAGCCTGTGGTGCCGGACGTGTATTGCATGTTAATGACATCCCATGGGTCAAGCTCGGCCTGACGGGCTGTGTATTCTTCGTCCGACACCATAACGGACATGGACTTGAGTTCCGGAATGGAATACATGCCGCGGTATTTTTCCACGCCAAGAAAGAAGATGCGTCGTAGGTTTGGAAATTCCTTGCAGTGCAAGTTATCCCGTGTTTGGGTGCGCAATTCCGGCGCCACACTGTAGAGTGTTTGAATGAAGTCGTGGTCGCGCACATTGTCGATGATGAAGATATTTTCGCATTCGGAATGGGCGAGAAGATAGCGCAGTTCATGCTCGCGATAGTTCGTATTGACTGTGAGTAAGACGGCGCCAATTTTTGCCGTGGCAAATTGTAATGCCACCCAATAGGGCACATTTGTAGCCCAAATGGCGACTTTTTCGCCTTTTTTAATGCCAAGCGCCATGAGTCCCTTGGCCAAGTCGTCTACCGTTTCGCCAAATTGGCGCCATGTTTGGCGATAGCCGCGATCTACGTAGACGATGGCATCATTGTCGGGGATGCGCGCCACCGTTGCGTCCAAAATTTGCCCCAAGGTTTGCTCTCTCAGAACAAATTGACTCTGTCTTTCTGCTACTTTATTTTTCATGCCTGCCCTGCTTAGGAACATTTACTGTTGTATGGATGGGATGTAACAGGCTGTTGAAAAAGTCTTTTTGAGCTTGTGTGCCCTGCTGTTTCCATTATGTGACAGATGGAAAGCCAAGCGCCCATGGACTTTTTCAACAGGCCGCTAAGGATGATAAATCACAGCCAAAATTTCCGCGGCCTCATTGCCGTGAGCACCGACATAATGAGGAACAATGGAATTATAGTAAATGGTGTCGCCTTCTTTAAGGATATGCGTTTCGCGCCCATACACCACAATGAGTTCGCCCTTGAGCACCAGCATAAATTCTTCGCCTTGATGGGAAGATGTTTTACGCTCGGCATTTTCGCAAGGCTGTATTTTTATGTGGAAGGGATCCATGTTGCGGTCGCTCTTGCCCTTGCCGAGGGCGTGGTAGAGAAAACTTGCATTGCTGTTGCGGCTTTTATGCATGGCAAGGTCGGCGGTGGTGTTTTCGAGGCTGGAGATGATGGGATCGCGCGTGATTTCATCGTCCATAAAGGTGCCAAGGCGCACGCCCAGTGCCATGGCGATTTTTTGCAAGGGGCCTATACTTGGGTAGACATTGTCTTCTTCGAGGGCTGTTAAAAAGTCTTGACTCAAGCCCGTATGCTCGCTGAGCGTTTCCAAATCAATTTTACGCTCTTCACGAAAGGACCTTATGCGTTTTCCCAACTTTTGATCCATGGTCATGCCACACTCCTGTGTCTCATAAAAATCTATAAAAAAAATCTAAAGCCAAAGTTAAGCATAGCAAAAGGTTCTCAAAGACGCAAGAAAAGAATATATCACAAGGCGATGTTTCCACGTCATGCAACTGTGCCATCGATGCGTCTCAAGGCTTGACACAAGTGAAGGAAGCACTGACTCATTATTTTTCTTGAGGGGGGAAGGGGATCTTTTGCCAAAACCCAAAAGAGTCCCCTTCCCCCCTCAAAC
>CAYJPE010000054.1:0-14685 GCA_964371965.1 uncultured Desulfovibrionaceae bacterium | reverse complement strand
GCAATAGTATGCTTTATAGTGTTGAAGGAGAGTGATTATGTCAGAGAAAATCTGGGAAGTGGGCGTGGTGGGGCTTGGCAAATTTGGCTTGCAAATGGCGCGAACCTTAGCCCAGTTGGGACACCATGTGGTGGGTGTGGATGAAAATGCCGCGCGGGTGGACACTGCACAGGAAATTTTGCAAACTGTCTATAGAGCCGATGCCACACAATTGTCCGTTTTAAAAGCGTTGCATTTTCAAGATTTGGATTGCGTGATGGTCAGTGTGGGCAGTGCGGTAGAAAAATCTCTTTCCGTCGTTTTAAATTTACAAGAATTGGATGTGCAACGTATATGGGCTAAGGCTAACAGTGAAGAGCATCGTAAAATACTGAATCGTTTAGGGGTACACAATGCCATTTTACCGGAGCACGATGCCGCCTCTCTTGCGGCGCATCAATTATGCAGTCCCGGTATGTTGGATTTGATTCCACGCTATGGCGGCATCCTTGTTCAAGAGTTGACTGTGGATCGATGGACGGGCAAAACGCTTCTGGATTTAAATCTTATTCGCACGCATGAAGTCATGGTGATTGGGGTTCGGGGCGCGGACTCGGAGGAATACGTTTTTGTCCCATCGGCGCAAACGCGATTGGAACGCGGTGATATCTTGCTTGTAGTGGGACGACAAGCAAATGTGCGTAATCTTGTTTCGTAACCATGCGTTTTTGCTCTCGTCGTGCCGATGACTATGGAGTTGAAGCGAGCTGAGTTAATGGCCTGAATAGTCCAGCACAGTATTAAGGCACACACAAGAACTGTCAATGTGCTGCCCTTGGATTGTGTACCGCGTGAGACGCCATGCTTCCATATCAATGTAGTCGATTTTTCCTTGGCTTTCAGAATGTAAAAAAGGCATAAGTGCGGACATAAGCTCGTCTATGGGAAAGTACATCCCTTCAAAGCTGACGCGCAATAAGTCGTTCGTCAATGAAAGGAGTTCGTCGGCTCCCGTGACATCACACGGTGGCATGAGTGCGGAGAGGCAGTGCATTAATGTCTCTCCTTCATGGGAGCGAACAGGCCAAAGATGCCCGTAGAGTTTGATAAGGATATGTTCTCGTGCCATATGCCCACTTTCATGCTGTAGAATATTTTTTTTGTGCGCCCTGAATAGCTATTGAATGCAACATGTGCGTGAGAGCCGAGAACACAACAAAATGCATTTTTGCGAAAGGTACATACCCTTATGGTGTTTGATTGTAGCAAAAATGGATTTTGACGTAGAGATCACCGACAGATGCACGTGAAGCCCCCCAAACTTAACGCCCTTCCATCTTAAGCAAGGTATCAAGCACATTTAAATCTGCCGAAAAATCATCGAGATTATTGCGTAAGAGTGCTTCATGTTCTTGTAGAAAAGCTTGCTCAAGACGTACAAGAATGTCTTCACTTCGTATCAGTGCCTGTGCAGCTTCCGGATTGTCAAAGCTGTCGCGGCGCAGGCGTTGGTATTTGTCTAAAACATCATGTGTTGCCGCTAAATATCGTTTGAGAAATTTTCTTCCCGGTTCTATATCTCGTCCGTCTTCCGCCATGCAGCTCAATATACACGTGGCAGAGGCTGCCAAAGATTTGATTGAAGCTTGCATATTCGGGGGCAACAGAATTTGTTTTGTGCGCAACTTTTTGACAGAATCGTGAAATTCTTGGAGAATTTCCTGTGTTTGCTCATGTTTCATAAGTGTTACAGTGGTCTGTGCCTGTAAGGGATTGTGTGGCGCACCATTCAAGCTTGTGTGCACAAGGCGTGAAAGCTGTGGGTACCTCCAAAAAAGAGCCCCACCAAGCAGAAGGCCAATAAAACTGCCGAGCGCGATGACGGATGATGCTATGCCTGCGCCCAGAGAGATGCATCCCGGCAAAAGAAGGAGGAGTGTTGCCCAGTGGTAGCCTATATCAAAGCGTTTGATAAAGGTGTGCTGTAGCCATGTTTGAAAGCCGCCCCAAAAGATACTTTGATAAAAAGGGAGACCACAAGCAAAGCAGAGGAATGCTTGCAGTACGCCGACAAAGGTTGGGGCAAGCCACGGCAGTTTGAGTCGTATATCCGGGCCAATAAGGCACACAAGACCCGTATACGTGCCAAAAAAAGCTGCAAGGAGAGTGTTTTCCGGCGTAACTGTAGTGGCTGCAAGGCCGCAAAGTAAGGCACCCATATGCACGACGACGCGCATGGCAAGCGATTTGGCGCCAGAGATGACTTTTTCAAAAAAGGAGGGTGTCGTGTGTACTAAGTTTGTCATGTGTATTTACCTTCACATACAAATTGCAATGTCATTTTTACTGTCGATCGGAATGCACTCTTTGGTGTTTTTCTTTTATTAATAGAATTTTAGTGGCAAAAAAGTGCATTCAGTCTCTTTTTAGCTCTGTGCAGCAGCAATGCTTTGTTGTGCTTTGCGTGCCGCAAGGGACGTGAGGTTTTCTTTGAGTTGTGCCTCCATACTGACGAGCTCCTTCTCTACAGCTATACGCTTTTGGCGTCCTTCTTGGGCAATGCGCAAAGTCTCATCAACGGTATTTATGAGTTTTGTGTGTACTTCGCGCAATGTTTCAATGTCTACAATGGAGCGTTCTACTTCCTGAGCTGTGACAATGGCAGTTTGTTCGAGCATGGCCGCATTTTTGCGGAGCATGTCGTTAGTGGTATCGGCTACTTCTTTTTGTAATTGCGCAGCATTGCGTTGGCCTTGCAAGGAGAGGGCAATGATCATTTGGTTTTTCCAAATGGGGATGGTGGTCAAGATGCTTGTTTGCACTTTTTGCGCCAAGGCTCGGTTGTTGGACTGGATGAGGCGGATTTGCGGTGCGGACTGTATCGTTATGGTGCGCGAAAGTTCAAGGTCATGCAGACGACGCTCAAACCGACCAATATGATCTGCAAAGTCACGGACTTTTTGCGCGTCCAATGCATTGTTGGACGCAGCGGCTTGTTCTTGCAGCTGAGGCAGTTCGACAGTTCTGGCTTCTTCGAGGCGACGTTTACCGGCTTCAATATGGGCGGAAAGGTCGTGGTAGAAGTTTTCATTGTGCTTATAGAGTTGTTCCATAATCTCTACATCGTGTAGAAGCCCCACCATGGCCTCTTCAAGTTTGTCGCTGATGGAGCTTACATGTTCTGCCAGAGTGTTAAATTTTGCAAGTGTTTTTCGTGTGTTATTGAAAAGTGAGCCAATAAAAGGAATTTTTTCAATGACACTTGGTTTTTTGCCCATTTCAGAAACATCCACATCTTTCACACGGAGCATGAGGTTGGTCAGAGTTTCGCCAACCTCGCCGGAATCTTTCGCTTGAACGCGTGCAAGAAGGTCATCTGCAAAGCGGGAGATGCCTTGCATTGTTTTTGTGCCAAAAGTCACATCGAGGGAAGGATCGGCTAAGTTAATATTCTTGGCTATTTGAAGAATGTTTTCTTCTGTCACGGCGGGGAGGTTTGTTTCTAAAGAAGTCTCTTGTGTCATGATTGTCTCTCTATATTAAAAAAAATATGTTACTCTTCGGGAAGCGTTAATTTATTACAAATGCACCACGAAAATGCATAGCACAAAAAAGCCGGAAGAGCAAGATGCGCAACGCATGCTCTTTTAGGATTCATTTGATGGGTATTATTTTTTTCCGAGAAAGCTTGCGAGGACGCTATCGCGTACATGGCGTGACTCTTCTGTGGCAACGTTATTTATTTCACTGCGTTCCACATAAAGTATGGCACCGCACGGACACATGGCGGCACAAGCCGGTTCCATGCCTTGCGCGCGTCGCGTGGCACAAAGGTCACATTTGCGGCTCCCAACGCCCTTGTCGGACTCAAAGAAACCGGCATAAGGACAGGCAAGCATGCAGTTGCGCGTTTGACAGCCACGGCAAAGCATGGTGTTCAATATAACAGCATTGTCTGCATCACGGTGAATGGCTTTGTGTGGACATACTTTCATGCAATAGGCTTGCTCGCAATGGATACAATAAACGGGAACAATTTGTCCTTCAGCACTGTGAGCCATAACAATACGCGGTTGGTCATAAAGAAATTTACACACGGTTTCGCATGTTTCGCAGCCGATGCACTTTTCATAGTCAATATAAAGTGTTTTTCCGGTGAGCGGCGTTTTTGTCATGACATTACCTTAATGAGTGTGGTGCTATGATATCGGCGGCATAGTTGTACTCTGATTCACGGTGCTGTGCCTTGAGGTCAAGCCAATGTGTCAGAGATTTGGCGGCGCGTAGACCGCTATACACCGCTTTGCCAATTTTACTGGGGCCGGTGAGCACGTCTCCTGCCACAAAAACATTCTCAATTTTTGTCATGTGTAACCAGCGCACCTCGCCTTTTCGCACATCTGTGAGCCCCAGTTGATCTTGAAAGGGCGGTGTAGGTATTTCGCCTATGGCAGAGACAACCATATCTGCGGCTAATTGACAGTGCTCCTGTGTACGCTTATTTGTGTACTCTAAGCCTTCCACATGTTGTTCGCCTTGTATACGTATGGGGACACAGAGCTCGTGCCAATGGCAGCCTTGCTTTATGAGGCGTTCAATTTCATAGGTGCCTGCCGGTGCTTCTTGCATGGTTCTGCGATACATGATGTGTACGCTTGAGGCACCCATGATCATGGCGCTGTGTGCCACATCAACGGCAGAATAGCCTGCACCCACGACAATGACGCGCTTGTCTGTGACATTGGGTACATGCACATTGGTATTGCCATAACGAGCAGCGCGGATGGGAAAAAGAAATTCAAGGCCGGAATAGACATGAGCCACATTTTCACCTTCAATCTCAAGGCGGCGTGATTTCCATGAGCCGGTACACAAAATGATAGCATGGTGTTTTTCCACCAATTCATCAAGACTTCGCATATCTTGAGAAAAGTGGTCGCCTTCCTCTTCAAAAAGGGGATTTGAACAGCAAATTTTTGTGTGATTATGAAAATGCACCCCGTAGGTGCGCGCAAGAAAGTTTGTGCCTCGTTGGATTCGCGCCGCAGGAATGCGATGCCCCGGAATGCCAAAGAGCATGAGCCCACCCGGTTTGGGAAGTTTGTCATACACATCGACTTGGTAGCCATTTGAGGCCAAAAAACCACAAGCGGCAAGACCGGATGGCCCAGCCCCAATAATACCCACACGACGATTGTTGGGGGGCGCCGGTTCTTTACGCAAGAATGCAAAATTCATCATGTTTTCTGTCATAATACCTTCAAGATGCGAGATTAAGAGGAAGTTTTTTAGTGGCTTGCCAAGCCCGGGGACTGTCTCCAGGGGCTGCCTCTAAATACATTCTTTTGCGTTTTGCCCCTATTTAGAATCAGTCCCTAGTTCTATGAGTTTTTCTAAAAGTTCGGAGAAAGTATAGCCTGCCACGAGTGCTTCTTGCGGAATGAGGCTTGTTGCGGTCATGCCGGGCAGTGTATTTGTTTCAAGAGTAAAAATTTCATCGTCGTCGGTAATGCGAAAGTCCGTACGACTGTATCCATTGAGGCCAAGCGCGTGATGGGCTTTGAGGGCGAGTTTTTGCATGCGCGCGTTGACGGCAGGAGAAAATGGCGCAGGGCACAGTTCTTCTGCACCTTTTTCTTTGTACTTACTGTCGTAGTCAAAAAATGTGCCTGCCAAAGGTCGGATGAAGACGGGCGGTAAGGCCTCGTCACCAAGGATACCACACGTGGCATCCTTGCCAGCGATGCTCGTTTCTATGAGGACTTCATGTCCCGCGTTGAATATCTTTTCCAAAGCAGGTTGAAGTTCAGATTGTTGTTGTACATAAAACTGGAGTAAGGAAGAACCGCCCACATTGCTTTTGACGAAAAGCGGTAAGGGCAGCTGGGTTTCCCAGTCTTCGTGCGGCCTGACAGGGAGAAATTCCCAGTCTGGAGTTGGAATGTTGACCATGCGGTATATTTGCTTTGTTGCAGCTTTATGTAAAGCCAACAACGATGCACGCGCACCACTGCCTTGGTAGGGCACTTGTGCCGCATCAAGGACAGCCTGCACTATGCCGTCTTCTCCCGGTGCGCCGTGTAAATTAATAAAGGCAAAGTCGTGTTCCTTGGCAATTTTTGTTAAATTGTCAAAGCCTAAGGAAAGGTCAAAAAATGTGACGGAATGTCCATTTTTTTCCAATGCACTGCAAATACTCGGGACGGCACTGAGGGATACGGCGCGCTCGTTAGACCATCCGCCCGCTATGATAAGTATATTCATGAAGAGGCATCTCCAGTTGCGCAGAAAGTGCGCTTTCAATGTTTTTGCCTTGTTCGTAAGATACCGTAATGCCGATTCGGTGCTCTTCTGTTGTTCCATAACGCGTGAGCAGGTCTTCGTAGCGTTCTTCTAAGGAGACACATTTTTGATGCATGATGCGCTTGTCTGCATAGATGACAAAGAAGGGCAAAGCACAAACATTTTTTGGCAAATCCCAAGGCCAATAGACATGCATGGCCACACCTTGCGCAAGAAGACGATTGCCTGTGGCCTCGATCACCCACGAAGCACCAATTTGTGCATGGCTGCCACCATGGTCGATGGTATAACTTTTTGCGATGTCATGCAACAAGGCGCTGGCACGCACAGATTGTATACATATGTCATACCCTTTGTCTAGCGCCAGCTGTGCCACCGCCTGTGCCATATCTGCCACCAAGAGCGAATGTGCGCGCACATTGTCGCGCATATCATATGTATCCCATAGCGCAAAACACGCTGTATCATCCGGTATGGTGCCTGTGTGTGGGGCCGATAAGGCAAAGTATGCCAACTCTGACAAAGGGTGGCGTTTCATGTGTGTTTTCATAGGTTTGACTATGCCTCCTTCGGGAGTTTTCAAATATTTTTTCTTAGGCTCTGTCGTCAAATGTGCCGTTTCGCCTTTATCAAAGTGGGCTCTGTGTCAGACTTCGCGTGCTTTTTCCATCAAATACCATAAGAGTATATTCCTTCAAAGCGCGCTCGACTTTGCTGCAATGGACTTGGCATAACACAAAAATTCGCAATTTGACGACAGCGCCTAATATACATAAAAATTTTATGAAATGTTTTTTGTGTCACATGATTTGTGAGGCTAAGGCTGATATAAGCGAATGTTATTCCATAAAAATGCGTACTGCTTTTGAGACATCTTTGGCAAAGGGTACTTTTTCAACGGCCTGTCAACGCAGTGCCTCTTTAGAAAATAATTCTCTTTGCAGCTGGGCAACAGTTCCAATGCCGCCTTTGTCATCTAGGGGGTGGAAGATGGGAGTATACCCCAAACGAGAGGCCTGAGTAAAGCGAATTTCTTGGGCACTGACGGAGCGAATTTGTCCATTTAAATCTACCTCACCCCAGAACATGGCTCGCTCAGGCAAGGGTATGTCGTAGAAAGACGAAAGCACTGCTGCCACAAGAGCCACGTCCATGCCCGGGTCATGAAGACGCATCCCCCCGCCCACCTTTGCATAAATGTCCACTTGCCCAAAGTTGAGCTTAAGGCGTTTTTCAAGAACAGCAAGGAGGAGATGAAGGCGGTTTGTATCAAAGCCAAGAGCCGTTCGGCGGGGAATAGCAAGATATGTGCGTGAAACAAGTGCCTGCACTTCCACGGCAAGGGGTCTGTGCCCGTCCACAGCCATAACCACAGCCGTGCCACTCAAGCTGGCATCGCGCACGCCCAAGAAGAAGGTAGACGGATCATCAATGATTTGCATGCCTCGTTGTGCCATACGAAAAACAAGAAGTTCTTCGTTGGGGCCAAATCGATTTTTGAAAACACGCAACAGACGGAACATCTGCCTACGGTCACCCTCAAGGGATATGACCGTATCTACCATATGCTCCAAAAGACGTGGGCCTGCGAGGGTGCCTTCCTTTGTCACATGACCCACAAGCACAAGGCATGTGGCGCTTGCGCGACATTTTTCCAGCAAGTCTGTGGCAACAGCGCGAACTTGCGTCACATTGCCGGGCAAGCCGTCTGCCTCCATACTTGTGAGTGTTTGGACAGAATCAACGATGAGGAGTGCCGGAGGGTCATGGATTAAATGTTGATGGATGTCTTCTACTGTAGAAGTAGCCATGGCAAGCAACGAGTCGTGGAGCACGCCAAGCCTTTGTCCGCGGCGTTTTATTTGTGGCAAGGACTCCTCGCCACTTACATAGAGGACTTTGCGACCAAGAGCAGCCACCGTACCAGCCACTTGCAAGAGCAGCGTAGATTTGCCTATGCCGGGTTCTCCACCCACAAGGATGGCCGAGCCCGGTACAAAGCCTTGCCCAAGGATACGGTCTAAGGCGTCGAGACCTGTGCCAAAGGCCGAGTGTCCTTCTTCAGAAACCTGTGCCAGAGGGACTGGCATATGCGCCGATGAGGTGTATTCTCGCGTTTTCCCCGAGGGTGCTTTTCGTGCGGGGGTAAGAGAAACCTCCAAAGTGTTCCACGCTTGACACGTGGAACACTGCCCACGCCATTGACCGTACGTGGCGCCACAGGCTGTGCATGTGTATGTTTCGCGGAGTTTTGCCATGGTCAATCATAAGACGCTAAGGTGTTTCTACGTCACGGGCTTGAAGAATTTTTAATGTAAATTCGGTCACATCTGCCGGGGGGTCATAAAAGAGCACCATAAAAGGGACTTCTCCGCCACTGGGGACATTGGTATTACGTGTCAAAATTTCAATTTGGTTTGACAAAGATGATTCAAGTTCTTCTTTTCCTAAAACCTGCATTTGAAAAAGGGAAAGCGATGTGCCTGCAAGTTGTGTTTTAGAAATCAAGTTTTTTTTGGATTTTCCATGAATGGTAGCTTGCACTTCAATGAATTCTTTAGGATCGGGAAATTGATTGACCACTTTGCCTTCAAGAACAAATATGGGACCTATTTTTTCATTGTCCACGTAATATTGACGCACATCACGCATGGTCATGAGTGCGACGCTTTGTGCTCGCTCGGCAGATTGTTCTGGCGAGGGTGCGGCGCCTTGTTGCATATACCACCAGGCTCCTCCAGCGCAAGCACCGAGAATGAGTAATAAAAAGAGAATAGTGAACACAGATTTTGACTTTTTCTTCCCTTTTTTACCACCGCTTCCGGGGACTGGCGCATCATCAAAGTCAAGACTCATGGTTTCATGTTCACTTGTAGGAGCAGATTCTTCCGGTGGGCGCGAGCCAGCAGCGCGTCTGCGTTTGGGCGGTTCGGCCACCGGAGCAGGATTTTGCTGGGCAGAAGGGTTCGGAAGTGTAAAAACGTGCTTACATTTGGAGCAACGTAATTTTGCGCCGGGCTTTGCCACATTATCGGCAAGATGAAATTTGCTTGAGCAATCAGGGCATTGTACTTCCATAGATAGTTCTCACACATCTTAAAGGCTTTTTGCTGTAAAAATACTTGCAGTATGCCACACAATGAACTGGTGAACATATCCCGCAGGAGGAATATGCAAGTATGTTTTCCTCTATTATTCAGATCTGTTGGCGCCGGTTTCATGCTTCGCGGCATAAGACACATGGCGAAGCCAACATATGTGACGGCATGCGTTTTTTTAGGGAAGTCGAGACTTGCTTGAGTTTTGCTCTTTAACAGAGGCGAATGCGAGGCAATGCGCCGAGACAGTTAAAGGGCAAAAGGTATGCAGTCTGTGCCTTCCTAAGGGGTGTCGTCAAAGAGCAATTTTTCGTATTATATCAAGGAAGACAAGCTTGCCTTGAGGGACGATATTCTTGTCGGGCTGTTGAATAAGGTCATTTGCGTCGTCAGCGATAAAAAGTCACACTGCTTATGTTTATGTAGCATAGAGTGAGTATCGTGATGTTTTTCGCGTTCCCGTATGTTTCGCGTTCCTGCAGTTCACCATTTTTGCACAGCCCCCAATAAAATGGAGTTTTTCAACAGCCTGATACGTGTCTTCAAAACGGGCAGTGACCTGCGTTCCTATGTGCGTTTATGTAAAAATGACCTCGTGAATGTCTGGCATATTTCTGTACTTTTCGGCATAATCAAGGCCATATCCCACAAGAAATCCGTCATTAAGACGGAAACCGACAAAGTCAGGTTGTACATTGACGGTGCGCCGCTCATGCTTGTCAATAAGGGTAGCAATACGTAAGGACGCAGCTCCCCGTTCACGTAATTGTGTAAACAAAAAATCCATACTGCACCCCGAGTCCACAATGTCCTCCACCACAAGCACATGCTTTCCCTGTACGGCTGTTTCGATATCCTTGGTAAAAGATATGGTGCCGCAGGAAATGTCAGACTCACCATAGCTTGCAATGCGCACAAAGTCCAACTCAATATTGTCTTTTGTCAAAGCTCGTGCAATATCAGCAAAAAAAATACATGCGCCTTTAAGAACACCAACCAAAACCAAGGGATCGTCTCCGTAGGCTTCGTCAATGGCTTTTGCCATGCGGCGCACCTCAATGCCAATGGCTTCTGCCGAAAATACGGGGCGAAGAGTGTGTGCTTTCATGCGATGTGTCCTGTTATGTTTTTGTGCGAATATCCAAAATCACTGCTGTTTCGTCGCAATCGGGATACTTGGGGCAATGGACACAGTCCGCCCATATTTTTTGCGGTAAAATATCTTTTTCCACAATGTGAAACCCTAAACGTTGAAAGAATGCTTCTTGGTACGTGAGGGCAAAAATTTTGGAAATGCCAAGTTCATGACAATCTGTGAGGCAACGATTCACAAGCATACGCCCGAGCCCTTGTTTACGTACATTGTCAGCGACCACCAAGGAGCATATTTCTGCCAAATCATCCCACATGGGGGACAAAGCACAACAAGCAAGTATAGTGCCATCGCTTGTTTCTGCCACATTAAAATCCCGTATGTGTCTGTATAGATGACTTAATGCTCGTGGTAGTAACAGTCCTTGTTTGGCACACATCATAAGTAAGCCGTGTATAGCTTTGACATCTTGCATGTGTGCTTTGCGAATGTGCAATGTGTCCATGGTTATTTTGACTCCAAAAGTTCATTGATAAGGCGTGTAAGCTCTTTTTCAGAAACAAATCCTGACTCATCAATAATAATATTATCATCTTTGTCAACAAGAATATTGTGTGGAATACTGCGTATTTCAAAAAGTTGTGTGACATCAGATCCCACCCTTACCACAGGGTAGTTGATATCCATTTTTTTCACAAAATTTTTCAAATCACTCATGCTGTGGTCAATAGAAATGCCTAAAATATATACATTATTGGCACCGTATTTTTCTCGGATGGCCATAAGTCCCGGTATTTCTTTACGACAAGGGGGGCACCATGATGCAAAAAAATTGAGTAACAATACTTTACCTGTATGGGGGTCTATGATTTCCTTGAGTTTTTTCGCACTTACAGTGTCAATGGATTGACGTTCTGTGGCTTGGGCTTCCAGAGTAAAAATGCCGTCATGTGTCGTAAGGCAGAGCAGAGCACATATGGAAAGAAAAATTTTTACCGTTGCACGCATAGAAATATCCTCAATTACCGCAAAGGGTGCGTTATAAGATTTTAGTGAATTGACAGAAGCGATTTTGCAAGGCGCACTGCCCCCACCGCATCGCTTGAATATCCGTCTGCTCCTATTGTATCGGCAAAATGTTGCGTGACAACAGCACCCCCTACCATTACCTTGTAGGACAAATTTTGCTCTTGTATAAGTTTTATGGTGTCTTCCATACGCACCATGGTGGTGGTCATAAGTGCAGAAAGTCCAATGATACTTGCATTGTGCTCTTTTGCACAGCGTATAATATCCGCAGCTTTGACATCCTTGCCTGCATCCACAACGTCAAAACCATGATTGCCGAGCAAGAGAGCGACGATGTTTTTGCCAATATCATGAATATCTCCTTCCACGGTGGCCAATACTATGACAGGGCGCACCTCTTGACCATTGGCCGCCTCAAGTAAGGGTTTTACATGGGCAAAAGCTTGTTGCATGGTTTCTGCGGCACGGATGAGCTGCGGTAAAAAGTATTCTCTTTTTTCATATTTGGAGCCCACTTCTGTGATGGCAGGAATGAGTGTCTGGTTTACAAGAGTCATGGGTATGGCGCCTGCCGCCAGTTCTTGCTCAACAAAGGATACGACGTTTTCCTTGTCGCCCAAGAGTACCGCCTCGTATAGAGAACGTGCAATTGCAGATACGCTTTTTGGCTTTACAACGCAAGTGTCTTGTGTTTGGGAATCCTGTGCAGACCATTGCGCGTAGTTTTCTATGAAGTACGAGGCATGTAGATCCCTGTTAAAGAGCGCGTCGGCTGCATGGCACACTTCTCGTAAACGTATATTTGCGGGATTGCCAATGCATGAGTTGAGGCCGGCTCCCATGCAAAGGGCAAGGTAAGTGGCGTTCAAAAGTTCTCGCGCCGGCAGGCCAAAGGAGACGTTGGAAAGGCCAATGGTGGTGGCTAAGCCGTTGTTGACACACCAACGAATGGTATCAAGGCATTCGCGTCCGGCCTCTGCCTTTGATGAGACCGAAAGAGCCAAAACATCTACCATGATGAGGCGACGTGGAATACCAAGGTCGTCGGCCTGCGTGAGTAAGGCCTCCAAAATGGCAATACGCTCGCTGGCGCGCACGGGTAAATTTCTTCCTTTAAGAGGCAGAAGGATAAAAGGAGCGCCAAAGTTACGACACAAGGGGCCAAGTGTCTCCATACGTCCTGTTTCTCCGCTTATGGAGTTGACGAGGGAAGAGCCGGCACAATAGGGGAGAGCCCGAGCGATGGCATCGGAATTGGACGAATCGAGTGAAAGCGGTACGTCGCACGTTCCAACAAGTCTTTGTATAAGCTCCGGTAAAAGTTGTGTTTCATCCACAAGGGGAGCGCCCACATTAATATCAAGGAGGAGCGCCCCAGCAGCGATTTGCTCTTGAGCATAGCGCAGGGCAAGGCCGCATTGACCTGCTTGAAATTCCGCAGTCAATGCCTTTTTGCCTGTGGGGTTTATGCGTTCACCAATAATACTAAAGGGTTCGTCTGCCCCTATGCGCACAAGAGAGGAACGTGTTGTTAAGGCAATCGCACCTGTGCGTATGTGTTGTGCCTTGTTTGTGTGTCCCTCATGCCCTTCAAGAGCGCGTTTGAGCGCGGCAATGTGTTCTGGTTGGGTGCCGCAACAGCCCCCAAGTATTTGCACTCCTTTGTGGGCAAATAGTGCCGTTTTTTGAGCAAATGTGTGTGGGTCAAGGCGGAAAACTGTTTTTCCATCCACCAATTCCGGCAATCCTGCATTGGGTTCCACAAGAATGGGAATATGTGCGTGCTGTAAAAGACTTTCAATTACCGGCACCATTTGATCAGGCCCCGCACTGCAATTTGTTCCAAGGGCAGTGACGCCGAGGTTTTGCATGGTTTCCACAAAAATTTCCGGTGTAGAGCCTGTTAAACTCACACCGTCTTCAAAAGTCATGGAGACTATAATAGGGAGCGAGCACTCTAAGTGTGCAGCCACCACTGCCGCACGGGCTTCGGCGAGGTCAAATTGCGTTTCAATAAAAATGAGATCGATACCCCCCTGCAGAAGGCCGCGTATTTGTTCGCGATAGGCCTCAATGATGTCATGGGGTTCCACATTGCCTAAAGGACGGGCAAAATAGCCTGTGGGGCCAAGGTTTCCGGCGACGAAAATGGGTTTGCTCGTGTCACTTTGCGCGGCTTTGCGTGCTATGCGTGCCATGGTGGCATTAAACTCTGCCACATGCATGTTGGAGGGTAGTTTGAAGCGATTGCCGCCAAAGGTGCATGTGGTGAGGATGTCTGCACCTGCGGCAACGTAATTTTCATGAATATTTTGTAAAATATCCGGTCGCTCAAGGCAAAAGGCTTCTGGATGCTTTCCGGCCGGTAAGCCTTGTGCTTGGAGCATGGTGCCCATGGCACCGTCTAAAAAAAGAATTCTTCCGGAATGTAAAATCTGTTCAAAGTTCAGCATATTCACCTCGATAAAAAAACAATTGCGTGCGTATACACATATCTATCGTCATTTCTGTGTGTGCGTTTTTGGACGTGCACGTTGTTGCTTGTTAGGGGCTGTCGTCAAAGAGCGATTTGTGTGTTATATCAGAAAAGACGCGCTTGCTTTGAGGGAATAGACTCTTATGGTATTTGACCGAAAAAGCACGCGAAGTCTGACGCAGAGCTCGCTTCGATAAGGGCAAAAAGACGCATTGGACGACAGCCCCTACGATAAACGCGTTCCTTGTTTACTCTAAAAGCTCTGATTGCATTCTATACCACGTTAGCCATGCGCTACACAATACTCCCTTCTTTTCCAAGCAAAAAAACTTTGACATGCATGCGGACCTATGGCTCCTTTTGAAGGAGCTGACCGAATGACGCCGCAGGCGTGACCGTAGCCAAGGGACGAGGCGTACGGGCATCGAGAGCGGCGACGGTGTGGGGGGAAAGCTTTTTTTCCTAAAAAAAGTTGCGCCCTAAAGGGCACACGCCTCCCACATGCCTTTCAAAAAATACACATTGAGACAAAACACGCTACTAGTGCCTTGTCTACTCTAAAAGCTTTGATTGCATTCTATACATGTTGCCATGCGCTACACAATACATCCTTCTTTCCCAAGTAAAAAAAACTTCGGCATGCACGCGAACCTATTGGTTTTTTTGAAGGGGGGTGTGGGGGGAAACTTTTTTTTCCTAAAAAAAGT
>CAYJPE010000053.1:0-14749 GCA_964371965.1 uncultured Desulfovibrionaceae bacterium | reverse complement strand
AACGTGTTTTCCTTGGCAAAAACACAAAATCTTTTTATTTAGAAACAGCCCCTAAGGCGGTAAACGTGCAAGTATATTGCATTTCTGCCTCAGCGGCGGTCGCCTACTTTCGCAGTTAATAGAGCACTTCCAATCGAAATTGCTCTATTATGAATAAATCAGATGTAACACGCTTATCTGTCATTTGACGCCAGCTTTCAAGGCATTGCATGTTTTCTGAGCACATTTTTCCGAAAAAATCATGACCATTGACACGAGATGAGATTGCCTGTATATTTGGAGTCATGTGATAAATTTCTCGTTTAAGTGCGTTCTTGCACACAACAAAGAAAATTTGGGAATCAACTGAACTCAACTAGGAGGTTATTGGTGAATATTTTAATTTTTGGACCCAATGGCAGTGGCAAAGGAACACAAGGCGATTTAGTCAAAGATAAGTACAAACTCGCCCATATTGAGTCCGGTGCCATTTTCCGTGAGCACATTGGTGGCGGCACAGACCTTGGCAAAAAAGCCAAAGAATATATTGACCGCGGCGACTTGGTGCCAGACGACATTACAATTCCTATGGTGTTGGAAACATTAAAAAACAAGGGCGCTGACGGTTGGCTTTTGGACGGTTTTCCCCGCAACACGGTGCAAGCACAAAAGTTGTGGGAGGCTTTGAAGGCTGAAGGCATGAAGCTTGACTATGTTATAGAAATTTTGTTGCCACGTGAAGTGGCCAAAAACCGCATTATGGGTCGCCGTCTCTGCAAGAACAATAACAATCACCCCAATAATATCTTCATAGACGCTATTAAGCCCAACGGTGACGTATGTCGCGTTTGTAGCGGCGAGCTGAGCGCCCGTTCCGACGACCAAGACGCTGAAGCTATCAACAAGCGTCACGATATTTACTATAATACCACAGATGGCACCCTTGCTGCTGCATACTTCTACAAAGACCTGGCTGCACAGGGAAATACCAAGTATATTGAGCTGAACGGTGAAGGAAGCATTGACTCCATTAAAGATACCTTGTTAACGCAACTCGCCTAGTAGCTTTTTTTGTCTAAATGTTGATTTTTTAAATGTATGTGGGGGGAAACTTTTTTCCCAAAAAAAGTTTCCCCCCACATGCTTTAAAAAAGCATTTTAACAAAACACGCCTCTAGAATGTGTAGCCTATGGAGAAAGAGTATATGTCAGATGCGACGTTTTTAGAGCGTCCGCTAATACCGGCGTCGCCAATGCCGTGTGCTTGCGTATTACCGTAATCTGTTGGGTATACCCAAATATGGGCATATGCAAGGTCCACAACCCAGTTCTCCCATTGGAAGCCCATACCAAGCGTCAGTACATCACGACCATTGGTAGGCATAAGGAAGTCCGCATAGTCAGAGTTTGTCACCGCTGTTTCGTGCCAATAGCCTGCACGCAGTGTCCACCAGTCATAGGGGCTGTATTCTACACTTGCGTTAAAGTTCCAGCCATCTTTCCATTCTTTATCATTGATGGAGTCTGGGATGGAAGGATCTTCAAAGAACATGTTCAAGTGATTAAATGTCGACCAACGTGTCCACACGGCACCCACTTCAAAGCTCAAATTGTCAAGGGGTTTGTAGGTAACGCCAATGGCAAGGGAATCAGGTAATTGTATATTGCCATGAATGCCGTCGTCAAACATGCCAATGCCCCCGGTCATTGCGCTTGGAGTAATATGTTGCGAAAACTCTGCGTCACCCTTAATATTTTGCGTCATTTGACTTTTGTATGAAATACCGGCAGACCACTGTTCGTTGAACTTAGCGTGAAGACCAAGGTGCAAGCCCACGCCCACGCCCGTGCCTTCTAAGTGGATGTCGTTATCCGTGGCGGAGGAGGGGGCAAGTCCGTTTGTCAAATCAATTTTCTGCCCCATATACATACTCATATGCATGAATTCCACACCCAAGGAGGCCGAAAACATATCGTTGAATTTGTAGGCGACAGTGGGTACCGCAGAAACGGTCTGCAAACCCACTTCGTACACATTATAACGTCCCACCCAATTTTCATCGTACGTATTGCCAAGACCATAACGAGAAAATAAGCCAAAGCCAAACCACACACTGTCGTTAAATTGATAGCTCAAATAAGCATGAGGAGCTGCCCACACAGCAGGCTTGGTATTTGTTGTTTTGCTGCCTGTAGGGCTCGTGGAGTCGATGGAACCATAGGGCGCAATAAAGGACATGCCGACCATGGTGTGTATGCCGGGCAATTGGGTGATACCCGCTGCATTATAAGCCAGTGCCGACACGTCATCGGCACGCCCCACCATACCACCAGCCAACGACAAGCCGCGTGCTCCCCACTCAGTCATGCCAAAGCCCTCTGCCAAGGCTTGACTCGCAAGGCAGCTTATTAAAACAAAACAAACAAAAAAAATACGGACTTGGCGCATAGACCCCCCCCCAAAGTAAAGATGAATAGCAAAAAAGAGTGACACTCTCAAAAAGAAAAGTGTTACACCAAAACAACGCGCATATTAGAGCATATTTACAGGGTCAATGTCAAGAAATAATCGAATATTTTTTTTGTCATTGTGTTTGAAGCCAAGACTGGTGATGAGGGTAGAGGCGTAAGCATATATATGCCGCAAGGCAGCCCAATCATCGCCTTTTAAGAGGCAATGAAAGCGCTTTTGACCGCGTAAGATGGCAATGGGTGCGGGTGCGGGACCAAGAACACGCACATGGTGCTGGCGTCCCATGCGGCGCAGTTCCGAACCGAGTGTCCCTATGGCCTTTGCGCCCTCTTCCCAGTCCATGGCATAGCTTATGCGAATAAGGGCTAAGTGTGTGAAGGGGGGATACAGTCTTTTTTCGCGTCGCGCAATCTCTTCTTCATAAAAGCCTTCAAAGTCCGTTTCCTGTATATATTTCCAACAATAATGATTGACGTCGCGTGTTTGAATAATAACGCGACCTGCCTTCTTCCCTCTGCCTGCGCGGCCTGCTGATTGCACAAGAAGTTGGAATGTGCGTTCCGTTGCTCGGTAGTCCGGCGTGTTCAGTCCCATATCGCCGTCTGGCACAAGAGCCAGCGTCACATGGGGAAAGTGATGCCCTTTGGACAGCATTTGGGTGCCCACAAGCACATGAGCTTCTTGCCGTGCAAAACTGTCTAAGATACGTTCCATATGGCCTTCGCGCGTGACACTGTCCTTGTCAAGACGCAAGACTTTATAGGGGGCCACAAGTGTGGCAAGGTATTCTGCAAGCTTTTCCGTTCCCTGCCCCATGGGCAGATAGTGCAAACCTTTGCAGTGGGAACAGACTGTCGGAAAAACAGCTGTATATCCACAATAGTGACATATGAGTTTTTCGCGCCCCTTGTGATAGGTAAGGCCAATAGCACAATGGGGGCAACGCGCCACTTTATTACATGAAAGACAGTACATGGTGGGAGCATAGCCACGCCTGTTAAGAAGAATGACGGCCTGTTCTCCCCGTGCCACCGTTTCCTTGAGTGCCTGTTCGCTTTCAGGCGCAAGAATACTTTCGCCATGCCTTTGTCCGCCGATGTTAACGAGGCGTATTTCCGGCAAGGTGCCGCCTCCCACCCGCGTGGGCAATGTGTGCATGAGCATATGTCCGCACTGCGCAGCGTAGAAGGTTTTGATGTCTGGCGTGGCTGAGGCGAGCACAAGCAAAGCCATATGCCGTGATGCATGAAACCATGCCACTTCTTTGGCATGATAGACAAATTTCTCATCTTGCTTATACGATGCATCGTGCTCTTCATCCAAAACAATGGCGCCGAGGCGCGGCAGCGGCAAAAAAAGTGCCGAGCGTGTTCCTATGATGAGGCAAGGAGGAGAATTTTTGCGTTTTCTTTCAGCCATATGGCAAAAAAGTTCGTGACGCTGTTTGCCGCTTTGATAACCGTGGTAGAGATAGACGGGCATGTGGGACGAGAGGTGCGCCAAAGCAAGGTCTGCATCTCTTTTCAGTTTAAGAGCCAGAGCCACTTCTGGCGCGAGAAGGAGCATGGAGCGGCCTCGCTCTTGGCAAAGTTGCGCAAGAGCCAAGTACACGGCTGTTTTACCGCTACCGGTAACACCATAGAGAACGTGGCTTTGCACCATGCCTGTGCTGTCACAGCTGTCTAGGGCTTTGGCAAAGGCAGCAAGAGCGTTTTTTTGTGCCGGAGAATGGGTGAAGCTGCACTCCTCTGCTGGCGGCAAAAGGTGCATGTCTGTCATATGTGATGCATCTGACATCTCCACCGTCTGACAAAGCGCCTGGGGACGCACATGCACATATCCATGCTTGACGAGGCTTTCTAGGGCAGGGATGCTCTGTGTACCAAGAGCACGCGTGAGTTGGCGCCTATTCACGCTGCCCTTGCTACCGTGATCAAACAAGTATTCAAGTACGGCAATTTGGCGCGTGGCTTGTGGTCGCACAGGCCATGGCGGATCCACATGTAAGACACATATTTCGCCTTCGGCCGGGTCACTTCGAGGAGGAAGTATGTCCGTATTGCCAGAAAATATTCCTGAGGCAATGGCGCTTTGCACGTCTTCCGGTGCGACTAACAGGTTCTTGAGATTCCAGATTCGCGGTTTTTTTTGCGCATCGTCTGCGAGAATATGGTGGGGAAAATGGCGCACACGCACGGCTTGTGTACGTAGAGCTGCTGGAAGAACATGAGAGAGAATATTCCCTAACGGACGACTTTGACGCACGGACAAATGCTCCGCCATGCACAAGTAGCCTGCGTCGAGCACGGGCGCTGTTTCCAGCGGAAAGCTGAGGGATTTTATCTGTTGTGTGGGGCAGTCCACGTCCTCATTGCATGCCACAATGACGGCTGTCCGCAATGTTTTGCCGAGGGGCACAGCAATACGAAGCCCGGGGACAAAAAAGTCCATGTGCGGGCTAGGCCACCACGAAGGTATGGCATAGGTGAGGATGGCGAAAGGAGGAGTGAGAAGAGTAGCGTGTATATACATGAGCTTCTTGTAAGTGCCTGCGTGGGTCGCTGTCAAGGGAGAGGAGAACAACACAACGGAGGTCACATTTTTGCTGATGTTTCATACATGGGCAGGCAATCTTGCTTTCTCAGAAAAAAATATGGCCGCCACAGAACGTGACGGCCAATATGAGGAGGGTTTGCGTCTGACTTGGAGGAGCCAAAAAGTTAATATTCTTTGCCTTACGGTGGATGAAGCCGCATACCATATATATTAAAGCGTTGTATACGCTGGAGTAGTAGAATACTTGAGAAATCGTTCAACCTATCAATCGCCAGTCCTTTACCCTGCTTCGAAAATATCAATACATACGAAACAATATGAAGCCCGTGGCCTAGAGACATATACATTTTCTGTCCAAAAAAAGTGCCACATAAAAGGATAAAGACAAGCTGTGCTCAATCAATATTGCTGAGATGTTGCGTGTTCATGCAGGATCTGTACGCCACAGCCTTAATAGCGTCCGCCACCGTGGTCACCGTCATGTCCCTTGCCATGTCCCTTGCCATGTCTGGGCATTTTCATGTCATACCCTTTAAATCCATGTGTTCCCGGAGGCAAGCCCAAAGCCTTGTCGAGAGCAATACCGAGAGCATCTTTTTCTTGGCGTAATTGCTCGCGTAAGGCCACCAATTCTTGAGCTGTTTTGCTCACAGCTTGCACGTCAGGATTGGCAGCATTTTTGAGCGCCTCAAGTTCATGTTTTTTCACAAAAGTCTGGTCGCGCAAAGGGCGCATTTTTTCTTGCGCAGCTTCTACAAGAGCTTGTGCTTCGGCGCGCTGTGCATCTGTAATTTCGCTTTTCTGCATACCTTGACCGCCATGACCGCCATTCATACAAGGGCAACATCTGGCTTCTGCGGTAGAAGGTGCCAACAGGCCGCCTGCCAATATGGTCAGTGCCAAAGCCGAGCATGCAATGTGTAATTTTTTCATCTTTAACTCCCTTATTCATGTCTGCTTAAACTCAAAGAAGGTTCAGTGTATTTTCTCTGTATGCTTCACGCTGTGTGCGTGCTTGCTTTTCTATTAGCAATGTGTGTGCCAAAAAACGAAAGAATGCTAATATGCCAAAAATACAGAAGAAAAATAATATCGAGCGTGTGAGGAGGTGGGTATTGGCAAATTAATAAACACCATCATTTCAGGAGTGGGCAAAGATTTTACACCTGCTTACTTTTTATACACCATCGCACTCTGTTTCCATACTCCACATGTCCATGAGACGACAAAAAAAACTCCTCAAAAGCTCTTTGCCGAACATGCACAATGTTCGCCCGATGAACTGATGAGGAGTTCTGAGTGTTTCTTCAAATATTTTCAGTGGTGTACGCGCTTTGCCTCATATTTATGCACCGAAAGACTCCTGCTTGCCTTTTCTAAAGCCCTATGATGCCGCCCTCTGTAGCCATGCAACGAAACGCCCACTTCTTTCATGAGTCGCGCATCGAGCTGTATAAGTTCGGTGCGTAAGGCGTCTCGTGTAGCTTGCAACTCGCGCCCCAGGCGCACAAGTTCCTCGTGGTCATCTTCAGAAGAATAGCAAAACTCTTCAAGCTGTCTGACCTTTGTGCGAGCAGCTTTGCGCAACTCCTTAATTCGTGGATAGCTTTCTTGAATAATAGCTTGTGCCTTGCTTTGTTGCTCCGTGCTTAAGCCCTGTTCCCACTGTATAGGATTTTGCGCATGGCCAGCAATGCTGACTGAAAGTATAGACGCGCAAATTATTGTCAATGAAAGTAGATGCTTCATCATACACCTCGTAAACCTAATAATTATCAATGAACTGCGGAAAAAAATTATGCAAAAAGAATTTTGCAAAAAACGTACCTATTTCTTGCTGTCAGTTCATTTCAACACACGTGTTCGCGTGAAGTTCCAAGGCGGAAATTATTCAACAGTCACGCTTTTTGCGAGGTTTCGGGGTTGGTCAACGTCGGTACCCAAGTAATCGGCCATTTCGTAACTAAAAAGTTGAACCGCGGGAAGAGTAAAAAATCCTGCCAACATTCCCTTGGTCATGGGTATTTCCCACACATATCCTCCATGCTTTGCAATGACAGCAAGTTCATTCTTGCCTTGTGAGCCATTGACGAGGGCAATAATATTGCCACGACGGGCGTGAACTTCAAGAATATTTGATTTTGCCTTTGGGAAAATATGATCATCAAGTGCAAGAGCAAAAGTGGGAAAGTGTGGGTCAATAAGAGCAATGGGGCCGTGCTTCATTTCGCCGGAGGCGTAGCCCTCTGCGTGAATATAGGAGAGTTCCTTGAGCTTTAAGGCGCCTTCTAAAGCCATGGGAAAGCAATGTCCTCGACCAAGAAAGAAAAAACTCTTACTTTTTGCATAGATGGTAGCCAGCTTTTGCGCCTCGGAGCGCATAGATGGCAGGGCGCTTTCCAGTTGCTCAGGCAAGGCTTTGAGGGCCTCAATATAAGCCATGCACTCCTCTTGGGAAAGTGTCTGTTTGCGCTGTGAAAAATAGAGCGCCATGAGGCTGAGCAGGAGCATTTGACTGCACATGGCCTTGGTGGAGGCCACACTTATTTCCGGTCCGGCTTGTGTGTAGAACACCACGGAAGATTCTCGCGCAATACTTGAACCCACCACATTACACAAGCCCATGCACAGGGCGCCCTTTTGTTTGATGGCGCGCAGCGCGGCCAATGTATCGGCTGTTTCACCGCTTTGACTTATGACAATGGCCACATCGTCCTTGTCAAGGAGCACCTGCCCATAGCGAAACTCCGAAGCAATTTCCACATGCACAGGTATGTGCGCCCACTCTTCAAATATGTGTTTTGCCCAAAGGCCTGCATTGTAGGAGGTGCCACAGGCTACAATTGTCATACGCTTAGGTACTGGCATGGCCTCTAGTTCCGGCAAAACAACACGATTGCTATGCAAGCGCCCCACAAGTGCATCATTTATGACCCGCGGCTGCTCAAAAATTTCTTTGAGCATAAAATGCTTGTAGCCGTCTTTTTGCGCAGCTTGCATATCCCATGTTATGTCACTGATGTGCTTTTCTACGTTTTGCAAATCTTCAAGGCGCATTATTTCGTAGCTCGTGGCACTTATTTTGACAATTTCTCCGTCATCCAAAAAAATCACCCGTCGCGTAAATGGCAAAAAGGCCGGAATGTCGGAAGCCACAAAGTTTTCGCCCGTGCCAATACCAAGGATGAGCGGTGCGGAAAGGCGAGCCGCATACAAAGTGCCTGGTTCATTGACATCCATAAGACAAACAGCATAGGCACCTTGCGCACGGCGCAAAGCCGCTGCAAAAGCATGGAGGAGGTCGGGGGCGGTTTTTTGCTCCTCGGCAATCAGGTTCACCAGCACTTCCGTATCCGTTTCAGAATGAAAAGTGCAATGTGGCACATATGCGTCCTTCAGCTCTTGATAATTTTCGATGATGCCATTATGCACAAGGGCAATGGTACCGGCATTGGCTTTGTGTGGGTGTGCATTGCGTTCCGCGGGCACACCGTGGGTAGCCCAGCGAGTATGTCCCATGGCCACTGTACTCAGTGGCAGAGCCTGCCTCCCCAAGACATCTTCAAGGGCGGCGAGCTTACCCTCTGCACGCACAGTATGCAAAGCCCCTTGTTGCACGAAGGCCACCCCGGAGGAGTCATAGCCGCGATATTCCAAGCTCCGCAAACCCTCAACCACGAGGGGTACGGCAGGACGATGACCAGCATACCCAATAATTCCACACATATATTTTTCCGTTATGCACCAGCAGACTTACTGGGCAAAAAGATTGTTAAAAGAGGCCTCATCAACGATTTCCACTTCTGCGCTTTCTCGAAGGGCTGCCATAAAGAGCTGAAACATTGCTTCTTGACGCTGCAACGAAAGAACTTGGATTAAAATTTGCTCCATAGGTTCCCACTGCGCATCGGAAGACACAGAGATATTTGTCACTCGCACGAGTGCAGCGCCGGGTTTGCCGTCCACTGTGACCGTAAAGGGCATGGCAAGCCACGAGTGTTGGTCTGCCGCAAAAAGGGCTTGATTAAGGCCGGGAGCATTGCCCAAAACACCCACAGGTGCCGCACGTTCAATACTTTTTACAGAGCGCACCCTTTGCTCAAGTTCTGCAGGTAGTGCCGTATCCATGGCCTTACGAGCTTCTACGGCAGCAGCGGTAGCCGCTTCCACAGCTGACTGCTCCTTCAAAAGTGCCACAATATCTGCCTTCACTTCTTCGTAGGGGCGCACCGCCGCATCCTGTTTCGCCTTTACACGCACGATCATGTAGCTATTGCTCACAGACGTGTCGGCATTGGGGAGCACGTCAAGCGCCATATCAAGGGGCATTCCTTCGGAGGTGTTGATAATTTTGAGTGCATTCTGGGAGCTTATGCTGAGAAATTCTTCCAGTTCCTGAGCAGATTTCAAGCCCGTTTCTTGCAACAGCAATCCATGCTTTGCTGCCACGGCTGCCACATCTTCACCAAGAATATTGGCTTCTATCAGCGCATCGAGCACCGCATTCAAACCTTCAAGACCGGCATGTTCTGCCACAGCCTGACGGATACGAGGTTCCACCTCTTCTAAGGAGGGCACATGTGCCTCTTGCATATCATCAACCTTTATGATGTGCAGGCCAAAATCTGTGCGGACAGGTGCGTCAGAAACGTCGCCTGTCTTCATGGCAAAAACCGCATCATTGAATGCCGGAACGGACGCACCGGGTGTAATCCATTCAAGATTTCCCCCATTGGCGGCGCTGGTCGTGTCTTCGGAGTACTTTGTCGCCAACTCGGCAAAGTCCGCACCGGCATGCAATTCTGCTAAGATGGCAGCCATACGCTCTTCTGCCTTTTTGACATCTTCTTCCGGCGCTGCGGCATCAAGCATAAGCAGTATGTGTCGCACCTTGGCTCGGGCGGGCTTCGTAAATTGTACTATATTTTCAGCATAATATTCTTGTACCTTGGCAGGCTCAATGCTGTCTGTTTTGACAATATCCGTCGGACGCACAAGCACATAGGCCACATCTGCCTTGGGAGGCAGCGTAAACTGGGCTCGGTGGCTTTCGTAGTACGCTTTAACGCTGTCTTCGGCAGGCTCGGCCAATGTTGCGAGCATATCTTCGGCAGAAAAGAAAATATAGTCTATATCTCTGCTTTCATAAGTGAAATCGTAAAAGTCCCGTGTTTCACTCGCAAAAGCCATACCCGTAACCGTCACATCACGACGCAATTTTCCTTCCAGAAGCTGTTCCCTCACCAAGTTTTCAAAGCGGGAGATGCTCATTTGAGGATTGCTCATGACTTTTTTGTAAAGTTCGGAATCAAAAGCACCTTCTGCATTTTGAAAGTCGGGCATTTGCGCTATGGCACGGCGAATTTCAAGGGGCGTAGCCGTAATGTTTAAGCTTTGTGCCTCTTGCTTGAGCAGCGTGGATATGATCAAGCCTTGTAACACTTGATGAGGAAGCTGCATGGATTGGATTTGCTCTGCGCTTATGGTAGGATTTTCGCGACGCACATTTTCTTGCGCTTGACGCAAAGCCATTTCAAAATCGACCACGGATATGGGCTCCCCATTGACCACGGCGAAGCTTGTGGGCATGCCGAGGTTTTGCATACTGCCCACACCCCAAAATACGAAGACAAGGATAATAATACCAAAGGCCAATTTTACACCCAAGGACTGGGTATTGGTACGGATATACTCGAGCATGCTCACTCCCAAAAGGCATTTTTTCAAATTTCAAGCTGTGGAATACGTGTCAGAAATGACTATGTACAGGACTGGCAGTTGCGCCATGCCAAAAGAGAGCGCATCCTTTCGGAGCACATCCCAATGGGGCATATCTCGCATACTTTACGTTGCACATGTTTTGCCTTGTCCTATTCGACTTCAATACCCATAGCTCTGTATTCATTAAGTTTATTGCGCAGAGTGCGCACAGAAATGCCCAGCAACTCGGCGGCCTGCGTTCTATTGCCGGACGTCGCCTCAAGGCCTTTTAATATCATAATTCGTTCCATTTCGTGCAAAGGAATAACAGCATTACGGAACATATCTTCACCGGGGGCAGCCTGTGTTGCCATGCGCTGTGCTTCATCAAGAGTGCTGGAAAATGCTGTTTGCACGTCGTCGGTGAATTCTCCGGATATGTGTGTTGCGTTGACAAAATCGTCAGCGTGTGCCGCATGCTGTGTGTTGTTGTCTTGAAAGTGACCGTCTTGCAATTGGTCGGCATAAAGCTGATCGGCCACGCCGTGCTCATCTGCAAACACTGGCCACGTATCAGCGTCCAAAAGAAAATGTGGCGGTTCAATGGGTCTGCCATTGGCCAAAAGAACGGCTCTTTCCATTAAATTTTGCAGTTCACGCACATTGCCCGGAAAGTCATATTCACGTAACCACGCCACCGCCGCAGGAGCAAGTGTCGCCTCACCCAGCACGTATTCCTTGCTGTACATATCCATAAAAAACTGTGCCAATGTGAGCACATCGTCGCCCCTTTCACGCAAGGAAGGGAGGCGCAACGGTATGACATTGAGGCGGAAGTATAAATCCTGACGGAACTTACCTTCCTTGACCCAATCTTCCAGATGTCTGTTTGTGGTGGCAAGCACGCGCACATCAACACGCACGGTGTCGGTGCCGCCCACGCGATCCACCTCACCCTCTTGCAAAACCCGCAGCAGCTTTGCCTGAAGGGCAAGCTCCATTTCCGAAATTTCGTCAAGGAGGATAGTACCGCCGGAGGCCAACTCAAACTTGCCAAGCTTGCGAGCAATGGCTCCCGTAAAAGCGCCTTTTTCGTGACCAAAAAGTTCGCTTTCCAGCAAATGCTCTGGTAATGCCGCGCAGTTGACCGCCACAAAAGGGCCTTGTGCACGATTGCTCCATTGGTGTAAGGCGCGTGAAAAAAGCTCTTTGCCAGTGCCCGACTCTCCATTGATAAGCACCGTCGCCTTGGAGGGAGCCACCTGCCGAGCAAGAGCCATAACGCGCTGCACCACAGGATGCTGCCCCACAATTTTGGGCCCTGCACCGCCTAAGCTTGCGCCATAAGAAGGCTTCCGCCCGCCAAGGGTGGACACAGGCGGTGGCGATGCCATCTTTTTTTGCTGAGTATTGGCAACAGCTACTATTTTTTCGTAATTTAAGGGTTCAAGCCAATAATCCGCTGCGCCAAGTTCCATATAGCGTTGCGCTTCTTCAGCAGTTCCCTTTTCGACGATGATAATAACGGGCGGAAAGGCGGGATCATCCTGCCCTACACTCAAAAGATCTTCGGCCTTAAAACCGGGCAAGGTTGGGCGCGCAAAAATGACCCCCGGCCCGGACTTACGTACAAAGGCGGAGGCTCCTTGAATATTTTCAGCCAAACCTATCTCATAGCCCGCATCTCGTAATTGAGGAAACACACGGGTGACAGCATGGGCCGGAGCGAGAAAAAGTATACGACGAGTTGACATATGAAAAACAACATACCCCTTTACACATATAAAGGCAAGCACTCAAAACGGCTCTTGCGTATAAAATTCCATACCCGCGCACAGCATGCCCGCCCCGCGCGACGATAACATTATCAAACTGTCACAAAACGGCACTCTGCGCGTCCCCCTCGAGCAGGGATAAAAGTCACGCTGCCTATGTATGACGAATACGCTGCGCACATGGACTTTTTTCGTTTCATGTCTGGATTCCTCCGTTGACGCAGCAGATTACTTTTTTCAACGGCCTCCTACTTGCCCCCACGAACCCAGTGAAAGCCAAAGTCATAAAATTCGTCACATTCTTTATGCTGTGTGAAAAATCGCTCTTCTTTTTGAAAATGCAAGGCATTGTTCTTATTTGTAATGAGAGCGGCAGCACAGAAGAGGCGTCGTGCATCAGTTGTGGCAAGAGGAATGAATATTTCATTGCCCTTGTCATCACGAATGGTCAAGCGCGCATTCACATCTCGAAAGTTGGCGGCTCCTTCATAGACCATGGCAAAAATAAGCACTTTTTCAATGGTTTCGGGGCGAAGAATATACATATTTTCGCCGTCTTGAGCGGCACCTGTGCGGTCGTCTTTGTCCAAAAATATGTACGGAATCGTCGATTTTGAGCCAAAGTTCCCTCCTATGGGCTGGATAACACCTTGATTACCCTGCTTGTCGCGCCAAAAACATCCAAGGTCAAGATCGGCTCCTCCGCCACCCAAAAGCTTGCCAAAAAATCCCTTGGGTGCGCTGCTGACAGCGTCCCACTGCAAATTGATGTGGAAAGATTTTGCTTCCCCCTTGGTCAAGTCGATCTTGTGTGTACTGCCCTGCTTGTCGAGGCGGACTTTTGAAATGTTGACCTTGGGTGTTGGCGGTTCTTGTGCTGCTTGTGAGCTTGGCGCCGATGTAGGAGTAGAAAGGGGCGTAGGCGTAGGCGTAGGAGCAACATCCACCACCTCTTCACCGCCAAAATGCTTGAGAAGAGCCGAAAGACCACCATTAAAGCCCTGACCAACCGCCGAAAAACGCCACACTGTTTTGAGGTATACCTCTCCTATAATAATGGCTTTTTCGGCAGAAAAATCCTTACCCGCAAAGGTGTATGAGGCAAGGGTGGTAGAACCGTGCTTTATGTCACATGCCCCTGCTTGCAGTTTGGAAAAATCTGTTGCCGTGTCAAGTGTGGCGGCAAAAACAAGGCGCACAATGGTTGAGGGAAGCTTGTCAAGGTCTATGTGAAAAAGTTCCGTATAAGAGCCATTGGCTCCTGTGGCCTGCAAAGCCCTTTCCGGTGAGCTTTTTTGATTGTAGAATATGAAATATCTGTCATCAGAAAGCTTGCCGGATGCATCTACACCAAAGCAACTTATGTCTGGAACACTATCAGCAAAGGCACATTGTATGCCCACATGAAAGCTCTTGCCACATGAAATATCATCCAGCTTGAGTCTCTCTCCTTTAACGATTGCTTTTGTCATATTGCCTCCCATTACAGAACAATAACAAAATCATTGCTCTCTGTTCAACGTATGCAACAATACGTCAATCAAGGTGTGCGTTGCCACATACAAAGAAGTGAAAAAATATGTAAAAACGCGTCATGTCCTGCAGTTCATATTGTTTTCAAAGCATGCTATACCATTTTATGCCTAGAGAGTCTTGAGACTCCTTTAATCACACGATAGAGAAACCAGCAAGGAATTAAAATAAAGACCATAGCGACAATATTCGCTAAGGGCTGGATGGAGTCCTGTAAAAAATCGAGAGCGATGGCACAGAGTGAAGCCATGCCAAAGCTATAAAAAAGTGTTTTAAGCTGCCACCAAACATGTGCCTTTAAAAAGGGGTTATCACGATACGTACGCGCCTTTATTAAGAGCAATATGACTGCTGCCGGGATAAATACAAAAATTAGGATATAATTCACAGTCAAGACAGACACGCCCTTTTTTGTTTCCGCGTCCGGGATGAAGGAGGGAGTCTCTTCGTTGTACTCGCTTTGCGTTGTTATTTCATCTGACTCGGACATACCTCTTTTCCTTTTTCCTTTGTCTGTGCTTCTTAGGGCATCGCTGGCTTAATCAACGGCTTGTTATTTAATAAGAAAGAAGCATTTTGGGAAGCCCGCGGTATATTGGCATATATAACAGCCCGTTGAAAAAGTGCAATCTGCGGCGTCCCCTTCGGAGCGGGGATGAAAAGTCAAACCGTTTATGTTATGTCTCATACGCGTTGCTCTCGATAGCCGTAACACTCGTTCCTCGTGTAACGG
>CAYJPE010000052.1:0-14753 GCA_964371965.1 uncultured Desulfovibrionaceae bacterium | reverse complement strand
ATTATATATTAGCTGCATGAAGATATATGTACTGTGTGTTTTTGAAAAGCATGTGGGGGAAACTTTTTTGGGAAAAAAAGTTTCCCCCACACCCCCCTTCAAAAAAAACTATAGGTTCGCATACATGCCGAAGTTTTTTGTTTGAGAAAGAAGGAAATATTTTGTAGAGCATGGCAACACGCATAGAATGCAATCATAGCTTATAGAGTAGACAAGGTAGTAGTTGTTTTTTCGTATGCTCTTACCAGTCGAACTTTCACGTTGACCGAGTGGCACTCTAAAAAAAGGGATACGTGAAAAGTATCACGTATCCCTTTACGGCGGCTTCTAAACAAATGTTTTTACGTTTTTCGTCTCTTGCGAGGGGCAAGCGTCGAGAGCCCTTAGGGCAGTATGTCACCTGCTTGCTTTTAGGCTTCTTTAAGTCTTTGTATGAGATCCTCAAGGTTATTTGTTTGTTTTGTGAGCCTGTTGACAGCATTTGTGGCTTCGTTCATAGCATTGGCTGTTTCTGTAGATACTTCATTAATATTCATAAGTGCGCGGTTAATTTCTTCCGACGTTGCAGACTGCTCTTCGGCAGCAGTAGCAATGGTACGAACTTGATCGGCAGAAAGATCCACCATATGTACTATTTCGTCTAAAGCATCTCCGGCCTGCCTTGCAAGACCTGTGGTTGTCAAAATGCTTTCCACTGCAGTGTCCACATTTTTTGTATTACTTTCAACACCTGTTTGTACGCCACGTATGGCATTGCCTACTTCTACCGTTGCCTGCATGGTTTTTTCTGCCAATTTACGCACTTCGTCGGCAACAACAGCAAAGCCACGTCCTGCTTCACCGGCCCGTGCTGCTTCAATGGCAGCGTTTAGAGCAAGTAGGTTGGTTTGATCTGCAATATCAGAAATAACATTCATGATGGCGCCGATCGATTCTGCCTGTGCACCAAGGTTTTGCATGTCTTTTTTCACTTGATGCGCTCTTTGTTCAACTTCGGACATACGCTCAACCATGTCGCGCACAATGGTAGCACCATTGTCGGCCTTAGTGCGTGCTTCGGTGGATGCGCTTGCGGCATCGCCTGCACTTCTGGCCACTTCAAGTACCGTGGCATTCATTTCTTCCATGGCGGAAGCTGTTTCCGTAAGTCGATCGGACGTGATACTCACGCCTTGCCCAGATTCTTTGACTTGCGTGGTTAAGTCTCTTGCAGATGTGGAAACAATGTCTGCAATACCTTCAAGCTGTTCTGCCGCATCAAGCATGCCGCGGCGCTTGGCACTTTCGGCTTCTTTTTGGGCAATGCTGGCTTGTTCCATGGCATGACGCGCTTCGGTGCCCATACGTTCGGCTTCTTCAGCTTGTTTTTTTGCGGAGGCAATATTTTCTTTGAGCGCGGCCACCATTTGCCGTAATGCCTCAGCAAGCACACCAAGTTCATCACGGGCATCATAACTCAACTGTGCTTCGAGATTACCAGCAGCTACAGTTTGCGCAAATTGTACGCCTACATTTAAAGGGCCGACAATGCTGCGAATAAGGTAAAAAGCAAAGGCACTTCCCACAACAAACAGTACTACTATGAGTGTAGTGACAAGGATTTGCCCTTCGGTTAAGTCATCCTGATTAGTTTGATTCATTTCGCTCAGTTTTGTTGTTACTGTTTCCACAACTCTTTCTGTCGCTTCAAAAAATGTCCTCGAGTACTCACCTCTTTCTTTCGAAGTGGCTTCTGAGTTTTGCCATTGTTTAATAAGGTGTGTCAGATTGTCACGATATAGATTCATATCAGCCAAAATAGGTTGCACCATGTCCAAGATAGCAGGCGTTTTTATGATTGCTGCCGCTTCCTTCATGGCTAGCAAGATGCTTTCCAAGGCTTCAAGGGATTTTGTAAATAAAGTGGGATCGCGTCTTCCGAAGGCATTTTGTGCAAACATGCGCATTTCAAGTATAGATATTTCTATTCCTTGAGCGAAACGGTACGTATTTTCATGTGCAGTCAGGAGCTCTTCTTCTTCAGGCGTCAAAAAAGGTTTCTTCCGCATTTCATCAAGAGATTTTTCAACGGATTCAACAATTTTAGCATTTTGAGAAACTAGATCTCTGCCTATTTGTCCCAATTCATCGTACGCCTTGGCGATGTCGGTAATCTGTGCATGCGAGGTTTGTATTGAATCTCTATAATTATTAAAAAGTCGATTGGCAGTTGTCATATACTCAGCCAGAAGGATAAGTTCTGGATGCTGACTGAGATACCCATCCAAATGCCGTAGGCTTTTGTCCAGTGCCTCCAAAGCGACTTCAATTTCTCGATAAGCTTCGGGCGCTCTTGAGAGCCTATACGTACGCATGGCAAGGTAAGCCTCGGAAAAATTCTCTTTTAATTGCCCAAGAGCAACAAGCTCAGGAAAGTATAGATTAGCTATTTCGTCACTTTGCTGAGACAGCTTGTTTGCCTCGTAAATGACCAGTACACCCAAGACAAGCATGCAGCTCATCAGAAAACCAAAACCAAGCATAAGCTTGTGAGAAACTTTCATATTTTTCATTGCAGCATCCTTAAAGAGGTAAAAAACTCACACCATCCATGTAATTGCTGTATCGAGCATTTATGGGAAAACTTTAGAGAAGCACGGGGTATATTATACAGTTATTTGCTCGAAGTTGTTAGGGGCTGTCGTCAAATGCGCCCTTTCGGTTATCTCTGCGTCAGACTTTACTCGCTTTTTCGGTCATGTACCACAAGAGTATATTTCCTCAAAGCAAGCATTTTTTTGATATAGCACAAAAAACACTATTTGACGACATACCCCTTAAGTAAGAGACTTTGTGTTTTTGCCAATAAAAACGCGTTTTTTTGCGAAAGGCGTGTATACAGACATGGCTAGTACCTTGTCTGCTCTAAAAAACTCTGATTGCATTCTCTACATGTTCCCGTGCGCCACACAATCCTTCCTTCTTTCCCAAGCAAAAAAACTTCGACATGCATCCGGGCATATTGGTTTTTTTGAAGGGGGGGAAAGCTTTTTTTTCCTAAAAAAAGTTTCCCCCCACATGCTTTTCAAAAACACACATTTAGAGAAGACACGCTACTAGCTTGGCAAAAACGTTGTTTTGACCCCATAAGAGCAGGTGTAAAACGCAAAAGAATGTATTTAGGGAAACGCTGATTAAATAGAATTTTTGTTCTCTAACAAGGAAAGCGAGTTTTGGGAAGCACGCGGTATATATAGACATATATAAGGGTTTCACAAAGCGAGCTTGACGCGGTTAGAGGGCAAAAAGGCATTTAATCAGTGTTTCCTTAGAGACAGCTCTCAAGCATACCTTCATGAATAGTCAATAGATGATTGCTTTTAATTCATCGAAGTCTATTAAAAACAATGATATTTAACTATTTATGAAGTATGCTCTACAGTTTATTGGTATTTGAGCATGACTTCCTCTCCCGCCTTTTCCACATCGGCCTTAAACTGCTCTCGCGCAGCTGTAATTTTTTGTGCAAGATTGGCATCATGAAGTGCCAAAATTTGCGCGGCAAGCCATGCGGCATTGCGCGCACCAGCTTTATCGGTGGCAACAGTGGCCACAGGAAAGCCCGGAGGCATTTGCACTGTAGAGTATAAAGCATCCGTGCCGGCAAGGGCTGTGCCAGAAACGGGGATGCCAATAACAGGCTTTATGGTGCGTGCGGCCACAGCTCCTGCTAAATGAGCTGCCATGCCAGCAGCACAAATAAAGACTTCAACACCCTTTTTTTCTAAATCTGCCACAAGATTCTCTGTGCGCTGCGGTGTTCTGTGTGCCGACGTGACTGTAAAAACAAAAGGAATTTCCAGTTTTTTCAATATTTCCGCACAGGGACTTACTTGTGTTTCATCAGAAATAGATCCCATAAAAATAGCAACTTTTGTCATTTGTACATACCCTTATCAGCCTGTTATATTAATCATATTTTGTGGGGCACTGATTTAATCGTCATTTGTTCTTTATTGAGGAAGACGCATTTCGAAAAGCTCCAGCATCTATGATATGTGCAAAGGGCGCGCGAAGTGCGTCTGACGCAGTCAAAGAGCCAAAAAAGCATTCATTCAGTGCCTAGTGCCTTGTCTACTTTAAAAGCTTTGATTGCATGCTATACATGCTGTTATGCGCTACACAATATTTCCTTCTTTCTCAAGTAAAAAAGCTTCGGCATACACGCGGACTTATTGGTTTTTTTGAAGGGGTGTGTGGGGGGAAAGCTTTTTTTTCCCAAAAAAAGTTTCCCCCCACATGCTTTTCAAAAATACACATTTAGACAATACACGCTACTAGGTGTCACCACCACGCATTGCTTTAAGACGTGCAATGCCCTTGTTGCCTATGTCTTTACGAAAGTGTCCACGTTCCATATGTATTTTTTCAAGAGCGGTATAGGCACGCTGTTGCGCCTGCTCAAGGTCTGCACCAAGTGCTGTGACACACAGCACACGTCCACCCTTAGATATGACGCTCCCATCTTTGCGTAATTCTGTACCGCTATGAAAAACCTTGACACCGGGCATTGCGTCAGCATCTTCGATACCACTAATCTTCATGCCCTTTTCTGGATCGCCCGGATACCCTTCAGCGGCAAGGACAACACCCAAGGCAGATTCTTGTGTATATTTGAATGGCACCTTGTGGAGTGTTCCTTCAACGCAAGCGAGCATAATTTCTTCCAGAGGTGTTTCCAAACGCATGAGAAGTGGTTGGCATTCTGGATCACCAAATCGTGTATTGTACTCCAAAACTTTTGGTCCGCTTGCCGTCATCATAAGACCAGCATACAGCATACCTTTGAATGGATGTCCTGTGTTACTAAAAACATCAAGAATGGGATGAATGACAAGATCCATAATATGCTGCACCTGTGTATCTGGCAAAAGGGGCGCTGGAGTATATGCACCCATGCCTCCCGTATTGGGTCCATAATCGTCATCAAAAATCGGCTTATGATCTTGAGAAGAAGGGAGAGCCACGGAATTTTCACCATCACAAAAACACAAGAAAGAGATTTCTTCTCCCACAAGTAATTCTTCAATAACAACAGTACTTCCTGCATCACCATACACTTTATCGCGCATTATGCTGTCCAAGGCTTCAATGGCCTCATCTTGTGTATGTGCAAGCACAACGCCCTTTCCGCCCGCAAGTCCGTCAGCCTTGATAACCAAGGGAGTCCCATGGTCGCGAACATAGGTACACGCCGCCGCGTGATTGCTAAAATGTGCGCCTCGTGCCGTCGGAACATTGCCTCGCGCCATCATGGCTTTGGCAAAAGCTTTACTTCCTTCCAATTGCGCACAATACTTGTCGGGACCAAAGCACGGTATGCCTACTGTTTGCATGGCATCCACTATACCTAAGGTCAAAGGCAATTCCGGACCCGGTACCACAAGATCCACACTGAGTTCACGAGCAAGGCGTACAAGCCCGGGAACATCATCCACCGCAATGGGGCAGTTTGTCACTTTATCAAAATGCGTTCCACCATTGCCGGGTGCCACAAAAATGGCAGTCACCGACGTACTTTTATTCAATTTCCATGCCAAGGCATGTTCTCGCCCACCAGAACCAATGATAAGAATACGCACGATAGCTCCTTAATGTGTAGTACAATTATTCGAATTATTGAGCAAAAATAACCTCGTCTTTTTTGTATACAAAAAAGTCTTTGCTTTTTCCTCACTCTGTGTTATCTGTACATACCTTTTGCTCATGCAAAATGCAATAACAGACTGTTACGAGGAATATCATCATGAAGTCAAGCCATTCTTTTCTGCCTCAGTTCCAAACAAACGTTCACGATGTGCAAAGTCTTTTGATCGAGCAATTGAAAGGAGTGCGTTGGACCATCAAGCAAGCTCGCAATTCATCACAATATTTGGAAAAAATAGGGCATATTATGCCTGAAGACATTCAGAGCATGGCTGATGTGCGTGCACTGCCCTTGACCACGGCAGATGATTTGCGTGAAGGCTATCCTTTGCCTCTATTGTCGGTGCCCGCGCAAGAAGTTGTACGAGTGCACGCGTCCTCGGGAACTACGGGCAAACGAAAAATTCTGGCTTATACTCGTAAAGATGTTGAAATATTCACTTTGCAAATGGCGCGTTGTTTTGAGCTTGTCGGTGTTCTTCCTGAAGACACATTGCAGATTGCTGTAGGTTATGGCCTTTGGACTGCAGGAGCTGGTTTTCAGCTAGGCTCAGAGCTTTTGGGTGCCCTTACTATTCCTGTGGGCCCCGGTAATGTTGATATGCATTTGCAACTTTTGCAAGATATGCAAAGTACGTGCTTTGGTGCTACGGCGTCAATGGCACTCCTTCTCGCAGAAGAAGTGGAGCGACACGGGCTTCTTGATAAAATAGCCTTACGCAAAGTTATCTGTGGCGCCGAAACCCGTAGTGAAAAAATGCGCCAAGCCATTGAAGCCAAATTGGGGCTTCAAGGGAGCTATGACATTGGCGGTATGACGGAAATGTATGGGCCGGGCACTGCCATAGAATGCGATGCGCATGCAGGTTTGCACTATTGGGCGGATCTCTTTCTCATAGAGATATTAAATCCGGAAACATTAGAGCCTGTTGCAGAAGGTGAAGTGGGGGAGATGGTCGTCACAAGTCTTTGTAAGGAGGCCGCTCCACTCATTCGATACAGAACGCGTGATCTTTCGCGTCTTCTTTCTGGAACGTGTCCTTGTGGATACCCTATGCCGCGTCACGATAAAATTCTTGGGCGTAGCGATGATATGATCATTTTTCGTGGTGTGAATATTTATCCTGGCCAGATCATGGATGTTATAGGAGATTTTCCCGAACTTGGCGGAGAGTATCATATCGAACTCAAGCGTGTGAACGCTCTTGACCATATGCATCTTGCTGTTGAGCGTCTTGCTGGCGTGTCGCATGATACGGATGAAGCTCTTGCCAAGGCCATTTCTCGAAAATTGCACAAAGGACTTATGGCGCGAGTAGATGTGAGCGTGGCAAATCCCGGAACTCTTCCGCGTACATTTGGGAAATCCAAGCGCGTAACAGATTTGCGTTGACAATGAAGTGCATTTTGAGAAACGCTGCGACATTATTTTTTCTTGAGCAACTTGGGAAACGCTCGTAGTGTGTGTTGTCTCAATGTGTACTGTATTAAAGGCATGTGGGGGGGCGTGTGCCCTTTAGCAGCCCGTTAAAAAACTCAAATTTTCAGGCTGTTCAAAAAGTGTGAGATACAAGGAAGAGAAAAAAAGTAAGCAACACCGCGTATATAGATATACATAAGTTGTTTACTTTTTTTCTCTGACGCCGTAGAGTGCACTTTTACAACAGCCTGTTAGGGTGAAACTTTTTTTAGGAAGAAAAGCTTTCCCCCCACATCATCGCTGCTCTCGATAGCCGTAAGGCTCGTCCTTCGTTTAACGGAGATCAAGAACAACGCGTATCAGAATAACATAAGCGGTTTGACTTTTGAGCGTTGACGACGCAGAGTGGCGTTTTTCAACAGTCTACTAACGCTCTTCCATCGTTACACTTTCCCCGGGCTGTAACAAAATACAGCGGCACGCAGGAGCCAACTTTCCCACAGCCTCTTCAAAATCTTTCGTATCTTGCGCAATCATAGGAAAAGTTCCCCAGTGCATGGGAACAACATGCTTTGCCTTAAGAAGTAAAGCGGCATGGGCTGCCTGTTGTGCATCCATAGTGAAAACACCACCTATGGGCAGAAGCGCCACGTCCAGAGGATATAACTGTGCCCATAAAGCCATATCTCCAAACAGGCAAGTGTCACCCGCGTGATATATGGTAACACCATCTGGCATCTTTATGATAAAGCCCGTGGCTTGTCCGCTTTCTGATGTATGAAAGGCCGGAATCATGGTTATGTGGACACCTTTATGTTCTACGGTGCCCCCCATATTAAAGCCAATACCGTTGAGTACAAGCTTTTCGGGCATACCATTCGCCACAAGAGCTTGTGCCGTACCCACCACAGCACCCAGCATGGCTTTGTGTGTGCGACAAATATTTACTGCTTGCCCCACATGGTCAGCATGGTCATGGGTGACAAGTACAATGTCTGCCTGCTCTATGGAAGCGGCTGTAATGGGGCACGTGGGATTACCGTCTAAAAACGGATCTATGAAAACCGTCGTATCATCATGTCGCAAGCAAAAGGCTGAGTGGCTGAACCAAGTAATGTGTGTCATCAACATTCCTCATATTTTTTAAAGGTGCTTGTGCTACACAAAGGACAAAAAGGTATGAGTTGAGCGCCTTCTTTATGAAAAGAGCGGTATGCCTATTTTTTCTCTTTGTTTTTTTGAGCTTTTTTTATTTCTTCACGTTTTTTTTGTGTATAGTACACTTTTTGTAAGGTCATGGCAGCAAGTTTTTCTTGTTTTGTGATACCAGGCAGCCTGCGAGCACCCAAGAAGTTATCTCGAAAATAGCTGGTAGACAAATCATCAAGGCGTATGACCGTGCGCTTTCGTGGACTGTGAATAAATTTGCCGTTGCCAAGATAGATACCTGTGTGATAGCCGCGACGCGGATGTCTGAATGCAACAATATCACCTACTTGCAAGTCTTCCTTTTTTTTCACGGCTTCACCCACTTGTGACTGGGCGCGTGCTGTTCGTGGAAGTGTGATGCCAGCGTGCTTATATGCCCACTGTACAAAGCCGGAGCAGTCAAAGCCTTTTGTAGTCGTTCCACCGTACTTGTAGGGAATACCTAAGGCTTGTTGTGCCACCGGAATGAGGACAGATTTGTCTTGCTCTTGGAAGTATTCGGCAAAACGCTCCTGTCGCACCAGCGGGTCTTCCATAGTAACAGTTTTTGACACACAACCAGTACAAAAAAGACTGAACACACAAAGGGAAAGGAGGGAAAGTGTTTTAAAATTTTTTTTCTGTGTAATTTTCATAATCCATTCTTAGTACATGTTTTTCATGTTTTGTCAAGCCCAAAAAAAGTTTTTTCATGTTTACGTCTTACAACAGAACGCCTTCGTGCCTCTCTTTTTGGTCGGCCAAAAAAACAGCATTGAATCGCCTCTAACAGATAAGGATTGTTCTGTTTTTTAATTTTTTGGACTGGAGATACAGGAAAAAGTCATATGTGTAGACTTTTTCCATAAGGTATGCCACGTCGCCATTTTTTTCACACTTATTCAGACTCCCAAAAAGCTTGATATAGTGCCGTCGTGGCTAAAATATCGGCGCAACTTGCCAATTCAAAGGGGCTGTGCATGGAAAGTACCGCCGGGCCACAATCAATGACTTGCATACCATAGGCGGCAAGAAAAAGCGCCACGGTGCCACCGCCGCCCAAATCTACTTTGCCACATTCCGCCATTTGCCATGGAATATCGTGTGTCTTGCAAAGGGTGCGCATCCATCCCACAAGTTCTGCATCGGCATCGTTGGCACCATACTTGCCCCGTGAGCCGGTGAACTTCGAAAAGCAAGGGCCATAGCCCAGCTGAGCGGCATTTTGCTTTTCGTGAACTTCTTGCCAGTCAGGGTCAAGAGCCGCTTGTACGTCGGCAGAAATAGCCTTGGATTGCATGAGCACATGACCAAGCTTTGCGTCGGCATTCCACTGTTCGCAACAGTCCTCAAGGCAATATTGCAAAAAGCGAGAGCTTGCCCCCGTAGCACCGTCAGAGCCTATTTCTTCCTTATCCCACAGCATGAGCACCATGGTGTGTTGTGGGTCTTTTGCATGTAAAAAGGCTTCAAGAGCGGTAAAAACGCATATGCGATCGTCATGTCCATAGCCCCCCACAAGGGCTTCGTCAAAACCCACAAAACGGGCAGAACCAGCGGGCACAGCTTGCATTTCTGCGCAGATAAAGTCTTCCTCGGTGAGTGCATACTTTTCGTGGAGAATTTTTAAAAGGTGTGCCTTGAGGGGATCTTTTGCACTGCTTGCAGAAGCCGCTTCGTGTTCCGAGTGTTTTTTTTCTTTTGCTTTCTTTTTTTTGGCTGAGGAGACCTCGTTGTCCTGTGTGTCTTCTTCGGTGCGTAAGGGGCTGTGACCCACTATGATATTGAGTTTTTCCGCCTCAAAGGCATCCGTCACCGTTTGTGTCACATGCTTTTGCGCCAGATGTGGCAAGAGGTCGGCAATGGTAAAGACAGGATCATTGGCATCTTCACCAATGACAATGGGGACAGTACTGCCGTCAGCCCGTACAACAATACCGTGCAAAGCAAGGGGGCGCGCCAGCCATTGATATTTGCGGATGCCGCCGTAGTAATGGGTTTTGGCTTGGGCAACGCCGGGTTGTTCTATGAAGGGGCGTTGCTTAAAGTCCAAGCGCGGCGTGTCCGTGTGGGCACTTACAAGGTGTATGCCTGCGCTGAGCGGCAAGCTTCCTTTGCGTGCGGCAAAAAGCGCCTTTTGACGAAAAGAACATACCATGCTTTGTTCTGTGTTGCCTTCTGTAAATCCGTGCGTTGTCAGTTGTTCGCGCACGTAGTCAATGGTTTCACGTTCCGTTTTGCAACGTGTCAAAAAATTCATGTATCTTTGAGCCAGCTTGCGCATGGCCTTTCTATTTTTCTCATTTACATAGCTATCCCAGCATGAGGTGGGGGAATACGCTGTAGGGGATGTGTCAATGGGTTTTGTCACAAAAAAACTCCTTTATTTAAGGTTAGGTAGCGTTTTTTTTAAGCAATTTGCAAAAAAGAGTATGGTAACATTCTGCATGCTTTCGTACATGAGGAGCCGTCAGTTCTTCACTCAAAATAGAATATGCCGTGGATACGAAGCGGTGTTTTTCGCCCAAGTTGGCAAGGCGTTTTTGATGTTTTTGTGTACGAATGAGTTCTTCTGCCATACGAACAATGGTGTGCGCCCGATGGCTGTCCATATGTTTGCTGTGAACTTCGTCATGTCCCTGTGCGGCAATATGGGCAAGGTGTTGTGGTGACGCGAGGGCTGTTTTTGCGATGGCGCGTGCGTGTATGGCATTGTTGCGCTCATACAAAGGCAAAAGATGTGTGCCTACGTGAAAAAGATCCGTGAGGCCGTGGTCACAGTGTTCCATAAGAAGGGCGGCGCCGCAGGCCATGGCTTCAAAGCATCGAAAGTTCAATTCTGAAGAGGCTGTATTATTCAGGACAATACGCGTTCGATTGAATATGCCTTGGTAGGCCCCTTGATGTAATTCGAGGGGATGGAGTTTTTGAAAGGCTTTGAGGAATGGTTCACGTTGTGGGATATTCTTGGGGTTGAGCGTACCGACGAAGGCCACGGGAATGTCGCGTATGTCAAAGCCATGTGCGTCATGTGAGCAAACATCAATACCTTCCTTGGCAAAGAGCGGTAGCCAAACGGCGTCCATATCTTCACTCGTAAAAAGAGGGACAAAGTCTTTTTGTGCCACTAAAACTTTGTCAAAGGCGTGTCCATAGGGAAAATGCCACGGATTACAAAAGGTGTCGATGGAGTAGAAAAGCGTCGGGCAGGGCAGTTCTTCCATATCATAAAATAAAGGGAGATTGCCTTGGTCGGCCATAAGGACAATATCCGGTATAAAGCCTGCTTCTTGAAGTTTTGTGTACATCCTCATGGCAGAACGCGGAAAATCAGAGGGGATGTCGCACGTTTCGGATAAGCCCGACGTGACCACGGTGTGCCCTTGATTGCGCAATGCTCTCACAAAGTACGTGGCTTCTAAATGAAGAATATTCATGAGTATATGTGCTCTTTTTGTGTGTCATGCAAGGCTTGCTCCAGTGTACTCAGTAAAAAATCTGTATCATCATCTAAGAGGGTTCGCGGGTCAAGACAAAAATTATCCCCTTCAAGACGACCTATGACGGGCGGTTTTGTGCGTAAAAGCGCTTCTTTCAATGCCATGGCCGACATGCTTTTCGGCATGAGGCAGACGAGTGTGGTGGGTAAGTCTCTTTCGGGAAAAGAGCCGCCGCCTACCCGGGATACGTCTGTACACGTGTGACAGTGCAGGTGTTCGGCAAAGGTCGTTTGAAGCAGGTCTGCGAGTGCGTGTGCTTTGTGTGCCAATGTTTCCGTGGGCATGGTAATCATGCGCAAGGTGGGTATTTTGTGTGCAGCATTGTCCATATCGGTGTAAATACGCAGTGTTGCCTCCAAGGCTGCCAGCGTGAATTTGTCGCAGCGCAGGGCGCGGTGCAAGGGATTTGTGCGCATTGTATCCACGTACTGTTTTTTCCCCACAATGATGCCGGCTTGTGGGCCACCGAGCACTTTGTCGCCGGAAAAACTCACCACATCCACACCGGCGCGCACCACGTCCTGGACAGTTGGTTCCCCCGGCAGGCCATAGCTTTGCAAGTCCATAAGTGTGCCACTGCCAAGGTCTTCGATGATAGGAATGTTGTGTTCCTTGCCAAGGGCGACCATATCGTGGAGGGAGACCTCCTTATGAAAACCCACTATGCGGTAATTGGATGTGTGTACGCGCAAGAGCGCCGCGGTATTCTCATTGATGGTTTGCGCGTAATCACGGGCATGTGTGCGGTTGGTGGCGCCCACCTCGCGCAATATGGCACCGCTTTTGGCAATGACTTCAGGAATACGGAAAGAGCCGCCAATTTCTACCAACTGCCCGCGAGAGACAATAACTTCTTTGCCCTTGCATAGGGCATCAAGCACCAGGAGCACGGCGGCGGCATTATTGTTGACGACCATGGCCGCCTCGGCTCCGCTTATGTGGCACAGAAGTTCTTCCACGAGGTCTTGACGGCTGCCACGCCCCCCGGTGTTGAGGTCAAGTTCAAGGTTGCTGTAGGCGGCTGCCACATGTGCGACAGCTGCGGCGGCACTGTCTGCCAAAACGGAGCGGCCCATATTTGTGTGTACGACCACACCCGTTCCGTTGACAACTCGACGGACACGGGGGCGTGTGGCTTCCAGAACAAAGGTGTATAAGTCAGGCCACAGTTCTTCCAAGCCGCGTGCTTCTGTGGTTTTTCGGTCTTTTATGTCTTGTCGTATTTTGTCAAGAAATTGTACGACGGCCTTGCGTTGGAGCGCGCGGGGAACCGTATCTTCAAAATGCCCTTTTGCATCAAGGGCATGTAAACACAGGTCAACGGAAGGAAGGGCACGAAAAAGGCTTTGCATAAGTCCTCATGATTTTCTGAAAAATATAAAGTAATTAGATTGTTATTCTTGCGTGTCTCATGTTTGCGTATTGTACGGAGAACGTTGTATTGTTGTGAGTTTTTTCATATTTCTGTGATTGCTGTATGCTGGTTTTGCGGTGTGAGATATTCCGGATACAGGGTAAAAAATTCACCTAATAAATATAAAGAACCGCATATGAGAACCGGCCCGTGCGCTTTTGTGCGTAAGATATATTGTTGTGCGTATGTGAGGGCATGGCTCATATCGTTGAGCGCCACAGGGTATTGTTCTTGCGTATCGCATTCGGTGCGTAAATACGCCAACAAGGAATTTCTTTCTTGTGCGGACACAGCCCTTTCGTTGTGCGGCATAAGCGGTATAAGGATGGGGCAGTGATGACACAGTGCTCGAATTTTTCTGACGAGGTGTATTATAGTCTCATTTACTTTATCTGCCAAGCACGAAAAAATGATAAGGGCAGGTTTTGTGTGCAGTGTTTGGATATTGGTATGCAGTACTTCGAGACTGTGTGCATTGTGGGCACCGTCAAGAAGCATATGGGGCGGCAATGCGGTTTTGTGAGGAAATATGTCTTGCATGCGTCCGGGAATGAAAGCCTGTTGCAATCCGTGTCGTATACGTTCGTCTTCCAATGGCCATGCTTTGTATTGGGCAAGGCACTTCCACGCGGCAAGGGCGAGAGCGGCATTGTGATATTGTTGCATACCGTGGAGCCCCAAGGGTGTTGTTGGGGTGAGTGGATATTGCGCTGTGGCCGGCTTGAGTGTCATTGTATGTGCCGCAGTTATATTGTTGAGTACGTCCATGACATCGTCATGTTGCGGTGCGTGTAAGACAGGCAAGGTGCGGGTAACATTATGTGTGAGTGCCATGGCTTTGTCACGGGCAATGTCCTGTAGCGTGTGTCCAAGCACGTGCTCATGATCCATGCTGATGGGTGTTATGCATACAAGGTTACGGTGTACGGCGCTGGTGGCATCGTGGCGACCTCCAAGTCCTGCCTCCATAATGGCACATTGCACACCGCATTGGGCGAAGGTAAGGAGAGCGAGTACGGTAAGAAATTCAAAATAGGTCAAGTCCGGAGCGACTTTATATACGGTATTGGCAAGAGTTATCCACGTATCCTGAGGCACAAAGCTGCCATTCAGCATGAGGCGTTCGTGTGGAGAAATAAAGTGTGGTGATGTAAAAAGCCCTGTACGAATGCCGTGGCTGCGAGCGATGCTTTCTAAAAATGTGGCAGTGGAACCTTTGCCATTGGTGCCGATGATTTGGATGACAGTGTAGGGAGGGCGTGTGAGCTGTAGGCGTGCTAAAGCGAGCCGCATGCGTGAAAGGCTCAGATCCATATGAAAAAGACCGCGACCGTTCAAAAAATGTGTAACATCTGAAAATCTGTGAAACATGCGTCACAATGCCAGATTTTTTTGTCTTTGTCATCCATGTTTTTGGAGAAAATTTTTTGTACGGCATGTGACGCAACGGCGTTCTCATTTCAGTTTTTTCTGGGCGCTGTCGTCAAATGCGCTTTTTCGGTCAAATACCATAAGAGTATATTCCCTCAAAGCAAGCGCGTCTTCC
>CAYJPE010000051.1:0-14980 GCA_964371965.1 uncultured Desulfovibrionaceae bacterium | reverse complement strand
ACTGCATTAGCTTGTCATTGGAGAAAACACACAAAAACACAACTGTAGTATTAGGGGCTGTTTCTCAATAAAGAGATTGTGTTTTTTTGCCAAGGAAAACGCGTTTTTTCGCGAAAGGCGCGTATACAGACATATGTAACTTGAGCAAAAAACACCGTTTAAGCCCTTCGGAGCAGGGGCAAAACGCAAAAGAATTTATTGAGAGACAGCCCTAAAAGCATTGACACAGGCCTCGGGGTCCCTCCAGCACGATGTGCCCCTTCAACAAGGCATCCATAGCCCCTGCAAGAGCATCTGTCACGTCATCTGATACGGAGGGCGCAATATTATGGAAGGAAGCAATACAACCGACACTGTCATGTGCTACGGTTTTTTCTAGTATTTGCCCCACAGGAAAGCCCTTTTCCTGAATGTGCAACAACATGTGCTTGATTGCGCTCCCCATATCCTTTTTGAGCGAAAAACTTTCTGCAGAAGGCGTATTGTCAGACAGATGTTGATCCATGCCCACAAGATAGGTGTCATGCTCAAGACAGGCTTTTTGCACACCAAGGGCGGCAGTGCCCGTGACAGTAGACAGAATGACAGGAACCTTGCTTTGAATGAGTTTTTCTGCCGTATGGCGACCTTGCTGCTCCGTTGCAGTCATGGCAAGCGTACTATGAAAAAATTTTATTGTTTTTTTGCTCGGCGTTTTGTTGTTGGTGTCGCCAACACCGCGCAGAAAAGCCTTGTGCATGGCTTCTTGAGCTAGGCTGCCATCGTCAATCATGCCCAAGGACAGCGTGCCATCGTCACTGGGGGACTGAGGGAATGTAGCTGCAAGTGTGGCCACTGCAACGCCACAAAGGTAGGCACTTTGAACATCGGCAAAGACAATGGAAACAATATTTGGTGCCGTTATATCGGCATCGAGGCACAGAAAGTTTTGGCGTCGATAATTGCCGGCATTGTTATTTAAAAGTGTATGAAAAATGGGTGTTGCCAGTACAACAACATCATACGAACCGGAGGCAACCTCATGAAAAAGCTTTTTTTGCTCCGGATATGTGGTCGCCACGCGAATGTCTGCTTGTATGTTTGAGCCTATGCCGTCCTGTGATTGCAAGGCCATAAAACCTTGACGTAGGCTGTCCAAGGGGCCGTAGTCTTGTGCATTGGACTCAAGAAGCAAAACAGCACGCAACTCTCGCGCTTCGCAGTCTTCGCACGGCAATACCATCAAAAAAAATAACACAGGAAATATGAAAAGGAGCGAGTGCATGGTGACCCCCATATCAGTCAGTTGAAAAACGCCATTTTTAAGGAAACAGTGATTAAATGCCTTTTTGCCCTCTCACTGCGTCAAGCTCGCTTTGTGAAACACTTATATATGTCTATATATACCGCGTACTTCCCAAAACTCGCTTTCCTTGTTAGAGAACAAAAATTCTATTTAATCAGCGTTTCCCTAAATAAAAAGATTTTGTATTTTTGCCAAGGAAAACGCGTTTTTTTGGGAAAGGCGCGTACACAGACATACGTAACTTGAGCAAAAAACACCGTTTGACGCAAGCAAAACGCAAAAGAATTTATTGAGAGACAGCCCCTAACAGTCCGTTCAAAAAGTGCAATGTACTGCATCGGCGGCAAAAAAGCAAACAGTCTATTTTGCCCAAAAAAAGTTGCCCACACATGCTTTTAAAAAATACACATTTAGGGAAACGCTGATTAAGTAAAAATACATATAAAAACTCTTATAAAATAACTCCAGAAAGCAACTTCTCCTATCTCAGTAATTGCGGATTCCTCTTTTCAATTTATTCAACAGGTGATTAATTAAAGCGTTTTGAGGGGATGGGGGGAGTTTGAGGAGGGAAGGGGAATCTTTTGGGTTTTGGCAAAAGATCCCCTTCCCCCCTCAAGAAAAATAATTCATGAGTGCTTCCTTAATATAACGCAAAAATTCGCAATGTGACGACAGTACCGAGAACATATCAAGTATTTTTCTTTCTCATGAGGAGATATCTTTCATTGGCAAAACATTGAGGAAACATTTTTTTAATAATCATCCTTTCTTCCTATCTTATAGATATTTTAGCAGAAAAAAATTTCTACGTGGTATTGCGAGCGGAAAATCTGCATTTTCTTGCAATTTGCGCGTTTTTTAGCACTTTATAGCTCGACAAGGTGGTGAAACTTAGCTACTATGTCTTTTCGCCGCTGTTTTCCCACTCATAAAAATTGATTTCACCACATGCATGACCACTCCTATGGTCGTGTTTTTGTTTATATTTTTTGTATTGGAGGAGTTCATGGAATTTTCTTTTGATCGAATTGCCTGCCTTAATATCCGACGTTCAATGCACAAAGAGTGGCTCTTGACCAACGGTACCGGAGACTATGCATCCGGCACGGTGCCTTATTGTCCCACACGTAAGTACCATGGTCTTCTTGTGGCTAATATGCATAATCCTCCGGGAAGGCACGTGCTTCTTTCTACAACAGAAGATTCCATTGCCGGCGGCGGTAAGGAGTTTTTCTTTTGCACACGCAAGCACCCCAATATCTTTCATCCACGGGGTCATGAATATTTGCATGATGTGTGCTTGCACGACTGGCCTGTTTTTACTTATCGTATTGGTGATTTGAATATTACGCGCGAAATTGTCCTGTTGCGCAAAAAAAGTACCGTTATACTCAAATATACGATAACAGGCTCAGGGCAGCTGCCGCCTCTCACCCTGCGCGTACGCCCCTTGCTTGCGCTCAGGCATTTTCACACCATTGCCCGTGCGGAGGGTCGTGAACAGCCGCATGTGACCGCATATCACAATGGCATGTGCGTGGCAGCCTCACAAGATTTGCAAGTTCATGTGTTTACGCAAGATACGGCCACAGTACAGCACAGCGCTGACTGGTATTATAACGTTCAATATATTGTAGAAGAGGAAAGGGGGTTTCCTGCAGAGGAAGACTTGTTTGCTCCCGGCTTCTTTGAGCTGCCCATAAGCCTTGGGCAAGCGCTCTATGTATGCGCCTCCACAGAAAGCCCGGAAAAAGTCTGTGCAACGACGCGTGGCAGCACCCTACAGGAATTGTGGAAAAACGAAACAGACCGCCGCAGGACGTTGTGTTCATACACAGAAACTCTTATCGGACAATTGCGTCGCCAAGGTGCCAACTTTTTGGTAAGTCGTGAGGCACGCAATGTAAAAGGAACGCAGGAGCTTGCCGAGGCGCCCATAAACGTTATTGCCGGTTACCATTGGTTTGATGCCTGGGGACGCGACACATTTATTGCTCTGCCCGGCCTCACATTTTGCGCCGGTCGCAAAACAAAGGGCTTACGCATATTGGAATCGGTGACAAAGAGCATCAAAAATGGCCTTGTGCCCAATATGTTTCACGAAGGTGACGGCCCCCATGCCTATAATTCCATCGATGCATCCCTCTGGTATATCTGGTCTGTCCAAAAACTTTTGGATGCCATGCCCGGGCACGAAGGATGGATACTTGAAAAGTTGTGGGAGGCCATTCAAGAGATTATTGCCACCTACAAGGGGGGTGTGCACGCCAATCTGTTTGTGGACGAAGACGGCCTTTTGCATGCAGGCAATGAACACACGCAACTTACGTGGATGGATGCCCATGCCTATGGCAAGCCGGTGACACCGAGGCATGGCTATGCCGTGGAACTCAATGCCCTTTGGTACAATGCTCTTGCCTTTGCCGACTATTTGGCGCAGCTTTTTGGCGATCCGTCGCCCATGAACGACCAGCAATTATTGCGCTTGCGAAAGGCATTTACTCAGAGATTTTGGGTAGATAGTGACGGTGGGTATTTGGCGGATGTGTGGTATCCTTACGGTCAGGACAGGAGCATTCGTCCCAATCAAATACTTGCCGTCTCCTTGCCGTATCCTATTATTGATGAGGATTTGCAGGCGCATGTTGTGGAATGTGTGCGCAATAATTTGCTCACGCCCTACGGCCTTCGCACGCTTTCGCCAGCACATCAAAGTTATCGCAATTTCTACGAAGGCAATCCCGACGAACGCGACAGTGCCTACCATCAAGGCACCGTTTGGCCGTGGCTTCTTGGGCACTACACGGAAGCTTTGCTACGCACGGCGTGGGATACGGACGGCGCTGTGCGCAGTTTGCTTGATACCATTGAGCCACTGTTTAGCGTGCATCTTTTTGATGCCGGCATTGGCGGTATCTCAGAAATCTTTGATGCTTCGCCGCCGCACAGACCCAATGGCTGCATAAATCAGGCGTGGAGTGTGTCCGAAGTTTTACGATCGCTCACCATGCTCAAAAATGCCGCTCCCGCTGTGTATGCGGCATGGGAAGAAACTGTTTTAAAAAAATTACAAGAACCTAAAGGATCTCAAGGGAGATAATTATGCGCGTTCTCATGTTTGGTTGGGAATTTCCCCCTCACATCAGCGGTGGCCTTGGCACTGCCTGCTACGGCATGACCCAAGGCCTGCTGAAAAAAAATACGGAAGTTGTCTTCGTGTTGCCGTGCATGCCCGAATCGCACAGCGTCAACAATGGCATACAGCTTCGCTCTGCTTCGGGGACACCCATCCATGCTCAGACCCATACACGACTCGACAAGAGTGAAAAGTTTTTATGGCACGACAAGTTTCATGTATATCACTTGTCGTCCCTTCTCTTTGCCTACGATACGCAAGAAAGTTATGAAGAACGTCAACGTTTTCGCACCATGGAAGAAACACGAACCACATGGGAAGATGTATATAGCGAAGGCGACAGCACCACGTACACGCTCAAAGGCGGCTATGGCCCAGACCTTATGGCAGAAGTGTATCGCTATAGCAGGCTCGGAGCCAGTATTGCCCTGCAGGAAAACTTTGACGTCATACATGTCCACGACTGGATGACCTATCCCGCCGGCATGCTGGCAAAGTCTTTAACAAATAAACCCCTAGTGGCGCATATTCATGCCACCGAATATGACAGAAGCGGTGAGCACGTCAATTCCGTTGTGGCAGACCTTGAACGCGCAGGCCTGCATGCCGCTGATAAAATTATTGCCGTAAGCCATCTTACAAAAAATATGATCATGAAGCATTATCAAGTGCCGGAAGAGAAGATCTCTGTGGTGCATAATGCTGTGGCGCGCCATGAAGTACAGCACCAATATTCCATACCGGAACGTCTTAAAGGGGAAAAGCGTGTGCTCTTTCTTGGGCGTGTTACCTTTCAAAAAGGGCCGGGCTATTTTATTGAAGCTGCCAAAATGGTGTTGGAAAAGGAAAAAAATGTTCGTTTTTTCATGGCAGGTTCCGGCGATTTGTTGCCAAATATCATACGCCGTGCAGGCCAACTTGGCATTGGCAATCGCTTTCATTTTACCGGTTTTTTGCGTGGCGAAGAGGTTGACCGCATTTTTGCCATGAGCGACTTATATGTCATGCCAAGTGTTTCTGAGCCATTTGGCATTACGCCGCTGGAGGCCATGCTCTACGATGTGCCCGTGCTCTTGTCGCGTCAGTCCGGCGTTTCCGAAGTGCTGGACCATGCGCTCAAGGCAGATTTTTGGGATATCCGCGATATTGCAGATAAAATATGTGCCGTTTTGCGCTATCCCGCGCTTGCCGGCGAACTCGTGAAAAATTGTAAAGAAGAAATGAAAAGTCTGCGCTGGGAAAATGTTGCAGACCAGCTTAATCACATTTATGCTACCGCCGTCGAGGCAGGAGGTCATTGATTATGTCGGCCGTATGCTTTTATTTTCAAGTCCATCATCCGTACAAATTACGCCGTTATACCGTCTTTGATTTGGGGCAAAATTCTATTTATGAAGACGATGACAAAAATTGTGATGCCATGTTGCATCTGGCGCGCACATGTTATCTCCCCATGAATGACGTTCTCTTGCGCCTTATAAAAAAGCATGGCAAGAAGATGCGTGTGGCTTTTTCCATTTCCGGCCTCACGCTTGAGCAATTTGAGCAATACGCTCCCGAAGTGCTTGAGAGCTTTCAAGCGTTGGCACAAACGGGTTGCGTGGAGTTTTTGGGGGAAACCTATTGTCACTCCATCACATTCCTTTACGCTCCAGACGAATTTACACGTCAAGTAAAGTTGCAAAGTCAAAAAATTAAAGACCTCTTTGGTCAAAAACCCACAACTTATAAACATACAGAACTCATTTATAACAATGACATGGCGCTTGCCATCGAAAAGTTGGGTTTCAAAGCCATGCTGGCAGACGGCAGTGAACATGTGCTTGGTTGGCGCAGTCCTAACTTTGTGTACCAATCAGCTCTTGGCGACAAACTTAAAGTGCTCATGCGTCACTCTTCCCTCTCCAACGATATAGCCATTCGCTTTGGCCAGCAGCACTGGGACGCATGGCCGCTCACGGCAGATACCTTTGCCGAGTGGTGCCATGAGGCAAGCGTGGCAAGCGTCGGTACAAACGAAAACGAAGGCAGCATAAACCTTTTTATGCCCTACGAAACATTTGGCCTGCGGCACGGCGCCGAAACAGGCATTTTCCAATTTATGGAAGCTTTGCCCGATGCCCTCATGAAAAAAGGGTTTACATTGAAGACGCCTCAAGAAATTACGCAAAAGGTCACACCCGTGGGGCGCGTAGATGTGCCCTACTTTATGTCGTGGGCGGCTTCCGGACATGACCTTGACGTTTGGCTTGGCAACGATATGCAAAAAGATGCCATCCATTCTCTCTATGCCCTGTCAAAGCTTCATCCTGAACTTTATGGTGAAGAGATATGCCGTACGTGGCAACGATTGCAGGCTTCTGACCATTTTGCATATATGTGCACAAAATGGTTTACTACGCTCGAAAATTATCTTATACGCAGTCCTCACACGAGCCCTTTTGATAACCCCTATGATGCCTATATCAACTACATGAATGTGTTGGCGGATTTTGAACTATGCCTTAAGAGCATGCCGACGCCAAACGTTGGTCGCCGGCGTACGGGCACTCCCAAAGAAGGCTCGCCCTCTCCCAAAAAGACAACGGCAACAAAAAAAGCGCCCGCGTCGAAAGATTCCGGTGTCAAAAAAGATACAGTTAAAAAAAACACTAAGATTGTTAAAGAAAAAAAACATCTTACAGAAAAAACTGAAACCACAACACTGAAGAAAAAAGAATTCTCAAGTACTCCGGCGGAGCATGTGGCTACAGATATTGCCTCGGTGCCGCACGAAGCACCGAAACGCGTGCGAAAAACGCGTGCTGTGGCAAAATAAACCTACGGAAACACTGATTTAATTGAACTTTTCTTCTTGAGTTCTGCTGCCCCGAAAGGGGCGGCGAATTGTGCGAAACACTTGGTATATAAAGACTATGTATAAGGTGTTGACCGTTCAGCCAAAGGCAGCCAGAAGGCAAAAAGGCATTATATCAGTGTTTCACTACGCATGCCCAGATAACACTGCAACGGTTCTGATGAAAAATAAGGAGATACTGCATGGCAGATGAAAGCAAAACCTTTCTTTTTGAAGTAAGCTGGGAAGTGTGCAATAAAGTTGGCGGCATATATTCCGTGGTGAGCAGCAAGGCTCTTCACGCGGTGGATAAATATGGCGAAGATTTCTTTCTTTTTGGCCCAGACACCAAGAATAACGCAGAATTTGAAGAAACGGATGAACCTTTTTGGGAAACCATCCGCCCCTTGCTCTCTCTTCGTGATTTTAAGTGCCGCCTTGGGCGCTGGAACATTCCCGGCAAACCCAAGGTTATTCTTGTGGACTTTGTCAAGCGCTACGACAGCAATCAACTCCTCTATGAACTGTGGGGTTCTTATGGCATTGACTCCATGTCCGGCGGATGGGATTACATCGAGCCTGTGATGTTCAGTTATGCGTGCGGTGAAATTATTGCTGCCATACACGAAGGCCTTGTGCGCCCACAAGGTGGCAAGAGCATTGCCCAGTTCCACGAATGGATGACAGGCGCTGGTCTTTTGGCCGTAAAGAAGCTTGCTCCAACGGCCGGCACCGTCTTTACGACTCATGCCACCATGCTCGGACGCGCCCTTGCCGGCACAAGCATGGATATTTATAAAAATATGCGGCAAATTAACCCCGCAAGTGAAGCCGATACCCATAATATTACGGCTAAGTGCTCCATGGAATCCATCGCAGCCCGTGAGGCTGACTGCTTTACCACAGTCAGCAATATTACGGCAGAAGAAGCCACGGCCTTCCTCGGCAGAACACCTAATGTTATCACAACGAACGGCCTTGATATGCGTGTCATCCCCGATTATTCAGAAGACCGTACCGTGCCCATGGAATTGCGCAAAAAAGTTATAAAAGCCGTAACTCCCATGTTGCGCGAAGAAATGCCCGAAAATACACGTATTTTTGTCATTTCAGGCCGTTATGAATATAAAAACAAAGGCATTGATGCGCTCATCGAGTCATTGGCAAACCTTGCCGAAACGCTCAAAAAATCTGACGTGCGTGTGCTCGTGCTCTTTCTCGTTATGGGCGGACACGCAGGCGTTGACGCAGCCATCGCCACAGGCGAAGATGAATTCACCGATGATGGCCTGCCACACATCACGCCCTTTAATGTATGGAACAGCAGCGCAGACCCCATCCTTAAGGCCTGCCACCGTTTCGGGCTCATAAATCAAGTGGGCGATAATATTCGCTCAGTCTTTGTGCCTGCCATGTTGGACGGCAATGACGGCTTCTTCAATATGCCATATTATGATATTCTTGCCGCGTGCGACCTTGGCGTCTTTCCCTCGTGGTATGAGCCTTGGGGCTATACGCCACAAGAAAGTGTGGCCTTTGCCGTGCCCACCGTCACCACAGACCTTGCCGGCTTTGGTATTTGGGCAAAGGGCACCATGGCATGGGACAATGCCCACGGCGGCGTGACCCTTGTGCCGCGCCATCACAGCGCCTATGCAGAGGTTATTTCCAGCTTGCACAATGCCTTGCATGAATATGCCTCTTGCTCTGAAAGCGTTTTGGCTGAAAGACGCAAAGCGGCAAAAAGCCTTGCCAATGCCTCGTCATGGGAATTTTTCTTCCCTAATTATCTGACTGCTTACGAAACAGCTTTAGAATTAGCCGACAAGCGTGATACCCATCGCGAAGATTTGGAAACCCACGAAAGGCTCATTCAAATTCTTGCACCCACATCGTCCACCATACCTTATTTGCGCACGGTGACAACCATTTCGGAAATCCCGCTTCCCATCCAGCGATTGCACGAATTGGCACGCAACCTTTGGTGGAGCACAAATATTACGGCACGCCATCTTTTTGCCAGCATAAACCCTGCTCTTTGGGAAAGCACAGGGCACAATCCCTTGCGCCTTTTGGAAGAAGTGAACCCAGAGCGCCTTCAAGAGCTGTGCAAACATGAAGAATTCATGGCTACATATACAGAGGTCATGGCAGAGTTTGATGAGTACATGTCTTTTAAGCCCATGGCCATCAATACAGCCTTGCGCCCCGATCGTCCCGTGGCCTACTTTTCTACAGAATACGGCTTGCATGAATCGCTGCCCATCTATTCCGGTGGCCTCGGTGTGCTCTCCGGCGACCATCTCAAATCAGCCAGTGACTTGCGATTGCCGCTGGTGGCCGTTGGCCTTCTGTACAAAAACGGCTACTTTCGTCAAACCATCGACAAACATGGCATGCAAGTGCCCTTGTACCCGGTGAATAACTTTTCGCAATTGCCCGTGGAATGCATCATTGACAAGTCGTCCGGCAGACCGGTGACGGTGGATTTGGAACTGCCCGGCAGAACACTTTATGCCCAAATATGGCTTGTGCGTGTGGGACGCATATCCCTATATCTTATGGATACAGATATTCCTGCCAACAGGGATGAAGACCGCAAGATAACCGCTCGCCTCTATGAAGCTGATCGCAACTATCGTCTGCAACAGGAAATCCTCTTGGGTATGGGCGGTGTACGCATGTTGCGCAAGCTTGGTATTACCCCTTGCGTCTATCACATGAACGAAGGGCATTCTGCCTTCATGGTGCTTGAACGTATCCGCGCCTATATGCACGAGCAACATTTGTCGTTCCAAGAAGCCCTTGAAAGGGTGCGCAGTAACACTGTCTTCACCACGCACACACCCGTTGACGCTGGCAATGAGCGCTTTAGCATAGATCTTATGGAAAGGTATTTTAAGAGCTATGCGGAAAACATCGGCCTACCCTGGCAAGACTTCTTGCGTCTTGGACGTATGGACGGTCCCAATCGTGGTGGAAACTTTGAAATGACTGTGCTCGCCCTCAGAGTGGCCAGTCGTGCCAATGGTGTGAGTCGCCTGCATGGTATCGTATCGCAACATATGTGGCGCGATCTTTGGAGGGGTGTACCCATCCCGGAAATTCCCATTGGTCACGTGACAAATGGCATCCACACGCCTTCCTATGTGGGAGGTGCCGTCAAAAGCATGCTCGACCAATATCTTGGTAAGGAGTGGTTGCATGCCACACCGGAAGATGCCATTTGGGATAAAATCAAAGACATCCCCAATGAGGAGTATTGGGGTGCCCGCTTGCAACAAAAAGAACCCTTGCTCCAAGCCTTGCGTGATTCAGCTTTGCCCTTCATGCGCAAATACGGCGTCCCTGACAGTATGCGTTCACGCATGAAAGAATATATCACGCCAGATACGCTCATTATCGGTTTTGCACGGCGCTTTGCTCCTTATAAAAGAGCGACACTGCTCTTTGCCGACCCCGACAGGCTTGAACGCTTGCTGAACCATAGCCAGCGTCCTGTCATCTTTGTCTTTGCCGGCAAGGCACACCCTGCAGACCAAGCTGGCAGTGAGCTTATTCAGCAGGTCATCAACTATGCCCGAGAAGAGCGCTTCCTTGGTCGTATATTCCTCTTGGAGGATTATAGTCTCGCTGTTTCTCGCCTCATGGCTCAAGGGTGCGATGTGTGGCTCAATACGCCGCGCAGACCCCACGAAGCCTCCGGCACAAGCGGTCAAAAAGTTCCCGTCAATGGCGGTATCAACTTGAGTGTGTCCGACGGTTGGTGGTGCGAAGGGTATAATCGCGTGAATGGCTGGACCATTGGGCCTGTTGTAGAAAAAACCATGCCCTCACACGATCAAAATGATTATGCCGATGCAGAATCGCTCTATGGATTGCTGGAAAAGTCCGTGGTGCCTCTCTTCTTTGAAGCAGGAGACGATACCATTCCGCATCGCTGGATAGATGTGTCCAAAAGTTCCATGAGTTCGCTCACAGCCATGTACAGCTCAGACCGCATGCTGCATGACTATATTTATAAATATTATGGCCCCTCCGCCTTGCGCAACGTGGCCACCTATAGCAATAACAGAAAGCTGGCAAAGCACTTGGCGCAATGGAAGCAAAACTTGCCCGTGCGCTTTGGCTCCTTGTCCATCAAGGAAATTGCCATCACAGGGGTGGAAAACGAAATTATTTCTTGCGGACATCCCATAACCATTAAACTGACCATTAATCCCGGACAAATGCAGGTGGAAGAACTTCTCCCACAATTTGTCTTTGGCCCAATCAACGCCAATGGCGACTATACCGAACCACCAACCGTTGTGGAGTTGACACAAAATACTGATGCAGAAGGCATTGTGTTTGAAGGCAACTATACAGCAGATAATAATGGGCGATTTGCTTATGGCATCCGTATTATGCCTATTACGGAGGGACTTGAATCTCCGGTAGAAAGTGGCCTTGTACTTTGGGGATAAGTTCATAGCTTTTGCTACATGATTCTTTTGTGTGGAAGGAAAACTGTTTTTTCAAGAAAAGAGCTTTTCCTTCCACGCTTTTTCTAGGCGCTGTCGTCAAATTGCGAATTTTTGTGTTATATCAAGCCCATTGAAACAAAATCGAGCTTACTTTGAAGGAATATACTCTTATGGTATTTAACTGAAAAAGCAAACGAAGTCTGACGCAGAGATAACCTAAAAGGCGCATTTGACGACAGCGCCTAAGGACACCCTTGTCGGTTACCTCGCACTTCGCACACAGTCCCCTTTCTCTTGGACAATAAAAAACAATGAGTCAGGTATTGCTTTTATCCGAAAGAATCTTTTTTTGAGCACTCTGCCTGTTCACAAAAAATATTTCTCAACAGCCTCAAATTGCCCTAGCAGGCTGTTGAAACACTCCATTTTTGACAGTCCGTTCACAAAGTGCTCCTCTGCAAAAGTCGCAAGGAATCGAAAAAAATTAAGGTGCGCAGTGTATTATCCATACATAAGCGCTTTGATTTTTTTCGCTGACGCCACAGAGTGCGCATTTTCAACGGGCTGTTATGAGCACTTGACGTGCGTTGGCGACACTGCCAATATGGGAAAGCACTTTTTTGCAAAAATCATTCAAGGGGTTTAACTCTATGCTTCATCCAGTCATTCTTTGTGGAGGCAGTGGTACACGTTTGTGGCCGCTTTCACGCACACTTTATCCTAAGCAATTCATGGAATATGACAAGGATGTGCCTTCATTGTTTGCACAGGCCTTTGTGCGTGTGCAACACTTACAACGCCAATATGAGCGTTCCATTGGGGCGCCCATCATTGTATGTCATGAGGAACACCGCTTCTTTGTAGCCTCCATTGCGGCAAGCATGGCGATACCCGGACATCGAAAACCTAAGATTGTTCTTGAACCGCAAGCGCGCAACACCGCGCCTGCCATCACATTGGCCGCCCTTGCCTGTCTTGAGACGGACAAGGATGCCAGCCTGCTTGTGTTGCCGGCAGACCATAACTTGCAACCGGACAATGCCCTTGTGGAAGCCGTTGAAAACACAAAACAAGTTGTGAATGATGGCTATCTTGTTACCTTTGGAGTGACGCCCACGTCGCCCAAAACGGCCTATGGCTATATTAGGTATGGGGCGCCCATTACGCATGATGCGCAAAAAAGCTCCTCGAGGAAAAAAGCTTCTAACGCACAATGCGCCTGCACGCATCCTGTGCATATGGTGGAGAGCTTTGTGGAAAAGCCTTGTGAAGAAGTGGCAAACTCTCTCATAACAAGCGGCATGTGTTTGTGGAACAGCGGCATGTTTTTCTTTCGTGCGGATGTGTTCTTGCAGGAAGTTGAGAAGTTTTTGCCTGATATGCTCGATATTTGTCGTCACGCATGGGCACAAAGAGCGCAGGACATAGACTTTATACGCCCCGATGCCACAGCTTTTGCCGCCTGCCCCAATCAGTCCATTGATTATGCTGTTATGGAGCGTACAAGTAAGGCCGCAGTTTTGCCGATTAATGTGCGCTGGACAGACATGGGCTCCTGGGACGCCTTTTATGAAGTTGATGCCCGCTATACGGATAGTCACGGCAATGTAAGCAAGGGTGATGTTATGCTACACAAAACGCGTAATTCCTACGTGCATGCAGACAGTCGCCTTGTGGCCACCCTTGGTGTGGAAGATATGGTTGTGGTGGAGACGGCAGATGCTGTGCTTGTCACGTCAAAGGACGCCTCTCAAGAGGTCAAAGTACTTGTGAATGCCATGCTGGCTCAAGAGCGCAAAGAGGCCATTTGGCATCATCGCGTGTTTCGTCCATGGGGATATTATGAAACATTGGCCATGGCGGAACGCTTTCAGGTCAAACGCATTGTGGTGAACCCACGCGCCTCGCTTTCGTTGCAATTGCACTACCACCGTGCAGAGCATTGGGTGGTGGTTAGCGGTACGGCAGAAATAACTAAAGGCGACGAAACATTTTTTCTTACAAAAAATCAGTCCACGTACATTGCACCAACGCAAAAGCACCGTCTTAAAAATCCCAGCACCTTGCCACTCACGATTATTGAAATCCAGTCCGGCGAGTACCTTGGCGAAGACGATATTGTTCGCTTTGAAGACGAACATAACAGGGCGAAAAGCTTATGAACACACAAGCGCCTATCTTTGTTGCCGGCCACCGCGGCCTTGTGGGTTCTGCCCTGTGTCGCGCCCTCACAAAGGCAGGCTGCACGGCGCTGCTTACACGCACACGGCAAGAGCTGGACTTGTGCCGCCAAGATGCCGTACACGACTTTTTTGCCACAACGCGCCCTCAGTATGTCTTTGTGAGTGCAGCAAAGGTGGGCGGCATTCATGCCAATGCAAGCTTGCCGGCGCAATTCTTGTACGAAAACTTGTGCATTCAAAATAATATCATCCACAGTGCATGGGCATGCGGTGTCAAAAAGCTCCTTTTTCTCGGTTCTTCGTGCATCTATCCTAAGCACTGCCCTCAGCCCATTGTGGAGGACGCCCTTTTAAGCGGCTCTTTAGAACCCACAAATCGCCCTTATGCCCTCGCAAAAATCGCCGGCATAGAGTTATGCGCCACCTATCGTGCCCAATATGGTTTCGATGCCATAAGCCTTATGCCCTGCAATCTCTATGGCCCCGGCGATACTTATCACCCTGAGTATTCTCATGTTATCCCCGCGCTTATACGCAAATTTCACGAAGCTCAGCGCGACGCAAAAGACGCTGTGCTTATTTGGGGCAGCGGTACGCCGCGGCGCGAGTTTTTGCATGTGGACGATTTGGCGCAGGCCTGTCTTTTTTTGATGAATAACTACAGCGAGGCCAGCCCCATAAATGTGGGCACCGGAACAGATATGCGTATTATGGAGCTTGCACACCTTGTGGCCTCCGTCATAGGCTTTCAAGGGCAGATCCTCACAGATACAAGCAGACCCGACGGCACCATGGAGAAAACCCTTGATGTGTCAAAAATACACGCGCTTGGCTGGAAGGCAACACGAGACCTGAAAGCAGGCCTACGCCAATGCTATGAAGATGCGCTGATTCGAGGAGTTATTTAGGGAAACACTGATTAAATAAAAATACATATAAAACCTCTTATAAAATAACTCCGGAAAGCAACTTCTCTTATCTCAGAAGAGGAATAATTAAAGCGTTTTGAGGGGATAGGGGGAGTTTGTGATGGGATAGACCCGCCCCCGAGGCGCCACTTGGCGAACCGGC
>CAYJPE010000050.1:0-15088 GCA_964371965.1 uncultured Desulfovibrionaceae bacterium | reverse complement strand
GAGGAATCCTCAATCTCTGATGTAAGAGAAGTTGCTTTCCGGAGTTGTTTTATAGGATATTTTATATATATTTTTATTTAATCAACGTTTCCTTAATAATTACAGCAAACTAGTAGGGTGTCTACTCTAAAAACTTTGATTGCATTCTATGTATGTTGCCATGTGCTATAAAATATTTCCTTCTTTCTCAAGTAAAAAAAATTCGGCATGCACGCGAACTCATTGCTTTTCAAAAATACACATTTAGACAAAACACGCTACGAGCTTTGCTTGTGCAGATAGCGTGCGTACAAAACAACGCCAATGACCGTTATAATAGTCAAGACAAGAGAGATGCTCATTTGTCCTCCTCATCTAAAAAATTTGTGACATGAATACTGGCAAAAAGACTGCCAATGCCTATCAGAGTTATGGTAATGTCAGATTTTCGAAAAATTCCAATCAATATGGCACCGGCACTTATTTTCTCTAAGGAAACGCTGATTTAATCGAATTTTTGTTCTTTGACAAGGAAGACGAATTTTGGGAAGCCCGCGGTATATTAGACACATATAAGGGTTTCACGAAATGAGTCTAACGCAGTAAAATGGCAAAAAGGCATTAAATCAGCGTTTCCCTAAGCAATCGACAAGACGCTTAACAGCCTGTTGAAAAACTCCAAATTCACAGGCCGTTCAAAAAAGGTGAGATGCAAGGAAACGAAAAAATCCTGGCATCGCGGTGTATTAGACATACATAAGATGTCAGAATTTTTTATTTTTCTCACTACATACACTTCTCATCGGTCATAAACACTTTTTTGCACCCTGTCCGCACCCAATGCAGACTTAAAAAATCTCTGAGATATTTTTATGAACCGCATCAAAAATGACACGCCATGCAAAAAAAACTGAGAGTGTTGACAAGTATATTGAATATCCTTAGACTGTCATAAATGAGACGTACGGGATGAATGCCAATTTGTAAACGCTGTTCACCTCAGCAGGTCATGAAAAATGGAATAGTTTCTGGAAAACAACGTTATACGTGCAAAGATTGTAATATCAATTTTCGAGAAGGCGACAGTCGTTCGCCTCATTTCTTTCCATCTTTCTGGCAGAAGTATAGCTGATCTTCAAGTGACATTTATACCATAAGCATGCCAGGAGAACCTTACTCACGCAAACAGAGCCATATCACAAGGAGAATGCTATGAGCCACTTTATGCCCGAAGGCGAGCTTTTACGCCGCGCTGCCGCCCATATAGCCGAAAAACGTCAAGAACAACCGGAGCGAGCTCTTGTTGACATTATTGACGAAGCAAGCATGCATTTTAACCTTTCCCCCCTCGATAGCCAAGCACTTTTGCGCCTGTTTGGCTCGGACGAAGCTGCACCATAGCAGGCCGTTGACGCAAGAGAGCACTTTTTCAACGGGCTGCTATGTTCTATAGTTTTAGGCGCTGTCGTTCGAAGCGCCTTTTTGCTCTTATCGATATGGGCTTTGCTTCAGACTTCGCTTGCTTTTTCAGTTTAATACCACGAGTGTATATTGCTTCAAAGCACGCTCGATTTTGTTTCAATGGGCTCGATATAACGCAAAAATTCGCAATTTAACGACCGCGCCTAAGAAAGCATCGATAAAACCAGCATGTCCGGAGAAATTCGTTAACCGGCAATAACCTGTTGTGCCATCTGAGGTAAAGAATTTGCTTGTGACAACATGGCCACAGCACTCTGTGTGAGGATTTGGTTACGCACAAATGCTGTCATTTCTGTGGCTACGTCCACGTCTGAAATGCGCGACTCTGAGGCTTGTAAGTTTTCGGCTTGGATGTTTAAATTGTTAATGGTTTCTTCGAGGCGATTTTGCATGGCGCCAAGATGTGCACGAATTTTATCCTTGGAGATAATGGCTTCGTTGATGGCAACTAAAGCCTCACCCGCAGCTTCCTGTGTCGAAATGGTACTGCCTGCCGGAGAATAACCGTCAAAAGCCTCGGCAAAATAGACGGCAGTTTCTATAAGTCCTTCCGCGCTGCCGTTGAGGCCGCGCAATGCTGCGTCCCCTATGTATGAAAGCATTTGTACTTCCATAGCTTCAAAAATATCGCGCCCTGTTGTTCTTGCCACAATAGGATCGCCTGTTATACTTATACGCGAATTGGCAAGAGCCGTCACTTGCTTTGGCGGATTACCGGAATCGGGAATATCCATAGTTGTAGATATAAATAACGAGGCGTTGGAAGGGTTATCAACGAGCCCTGTCACAGGGTCAATGCCAAAATAGCCGCGCCCCACTTCATAGTCCAACGTTCCCCAACCGGAATAACGTGCCGGCGGATTTGTGCTTTGCGTGGCTGCGTGCGTTTCTGCCATAATCTGCGCAATATCCGGAGGGAAGTGGCCATTTGTGACATAATCGTCATAAAGCTCTCCATAACCATTCCCAGAAAGCAAGGGAGCACCGCTCGCAGGATCAAGATCCATGAATGCGTCGGTATAGGATTTTTCTAACCCCACCCGCATGGACTCAGCATATTCCAAAGCCTTCTCATGTGCAATGCTGTGCACCATATCCTGAATGGCCACCACCTGCTCTTCTGTCAAAGATTCTGAAGCTGTAAGACCAAGGGCAGCCTTGGCATCGGCAATGGCAAATTCATACATGCCGGTGACAGCTTCAGCACCATGATTTGCAAGAGGATCACCATAATATATTCTCTGATATACGGCTTCATAACCCTCTGCGGCGACTTGCTCAATATAGGCATTGGCAGTGCTCGCGTTCTTGACGGGAAACGAGGAAACCCCTTGTATGGTTACGGCTCCGATAGTGATGGCAGGTAAGGGCAACATGGCGTCCAAGCCGGACAAATTGCCGTTTTCTGCAATTTTATGCGTCAAGCTTTGCATTTGTTCTGCGGCGCCTTTTAAAGCATCCTGTGTGGCGGCCTCATGATTGGCAGCCTGCGTCACTGTGGGCGTGGCAGTGGCATGAAAAGCCGTTGTTCTTGCATCCGAAATATACAGGTTCATATATGTATAATCAAAAATCGTGTCAAACGTGGCTTTGGCCATTTCTGCATCGGCACTTGCTTCTCGCTCGGCTAAAAGCGCTGCCTGTTCTGCAGCTTGGGCTGCGGCGTTTTCCATGGGAATGGGCGGTAGGTTAGGGTCTGCCGTGCTCACAAGCTTGGCAAAAATATCTTCATAGTGGGTTGTATATCTTTCTTCATAAGTGGATTCATAGATTTTTTCCGCACTTCTATCGCGCAACTCCTCATAGCCTGCATTGGTAGGATTGGTTTCCATCTCAGAAAGTGTGACTACTTCATTACCAAGCCCCAAAGAGGCGGCTCTTGTGTCGCCAATGTTGATTTTATAAAAGTCTTCCGCAGAATCGTTGGCTGTGCCAAAATGCACCTTCAACTCACCCACGGATTGAAGCTCACTGCCGTCATATTCGCCGGACAAACTGCCGTCCAAAAGCTTAATACCATTAAAATCCGTTGCGTTGGCGATGCGGGTAATCTCAGATGCGAGCTGCTGATATTCAGATTCAATCATCAGACGCTGTGTGGAATCATAGGTACCTGTGGCTGCTTGTTCGGCAAGTTCCTTCATGCGAATGAGTTGGTCATCAATGGTTTGCAGCGCACTGTCCGCCGTTTGGATAAGAGATATGGCGTCGTTGGAATTGCGTGCGCCCTGCAATAAGGTGGTAATATCTGCACGTTGCAATTCACGAATGGCAAGACCTGCGGCATCATCTGCTGCCGAGTTGATACGAAGCCCCGACGACAATCTTTCCGTGGATGTGTTCAGTTGTCCGTAGTGCAAGTTCAAATTTCTTGCGACATTGTTTGCCATCACATTGTTATTCACAACCAAAGACATAATAAGCCTCCTTAGCGGTTTAAGCTAATGTCAATGGCGTGCAAATATCGTGCTCAAAAAAATATGCACGTCATAACAAGGCTTTAAAGGGAAAGGATGTTCTCTAGGCAAAAAATGCAGGAATCTTTTGCCCATAGAAATGAGGCAATCGTCCAAAACTCTCCTTCTCAGCTCGTTGAAAGAAGGCACATAAAATCATGTGTGAACGTTGTCAGCATAGAATGCAGGCTCATCCTTGATTTGTTAAAAAAACTGTCTGAACAAATCTTCTCCCTGTTCGACATCTATCACAAGTTCCTCACCATCCATGGCAGAGACTCCGTCAATAGGTTCATTTTCATCGTAGGCAAGGTTGCCTATCATTATGATTCCAGGTGGGCGTACAAATTCGTCAGGTGCATAAAACTCTTCTACTTTTTTCCGGTAGGCGACGAAGGCAGGCAACGCAGTATAGCCGCCTGCTTCTCGACGCCCAAGGGGTTGACGTTGGTCATAGCCAATATAGACACCCGTCACAAGATGTGGGGTATAGCCCACAAACCACGCATCGTTTTCCTTATTGGTCGTTCCTGTTTTGCCGGCCATGGGTTTGTTGAGAACGCGGGCGCGTGTGGCTGTGCCGCTGGTGACGACTCTTTGGAGAAGTCTTGTCATTATATAGGCATTTTGTGGTGTTATCGCTTGCCAATGTTCCGGTTCTTGTTTGTACAATTCTCTACCCTGAGCATCTTTGATAGATGTGATGATGCGTGGACGTGCTGCCCATCCTTGGTTTGCAAAGGCTGTGTATGACTGTGTCATATTGAGCGGTGTGACATCGACAGCACCAAGGCTGATGGCAAGGGAATCGGGAATATGTCCTTCGAGCCCCAGAATTCTTGACCTTTCGATAATGGCAGGAACGCCCACATGCTGTGCCACGCGTACAGTACAGGTATTTAAGGATTTTGAAAGTGCTCTATACAGCTCTATGGGGCCTTCATATTTGCCGCTATAGTTGCCGGGCGACCACACTTGCTTGGTTACGGGATGTACGTAATAAATGGGTGCATCAAGGAGCATGCTTGATGCGGTGAAGCCTTGATCTATGGCTGTTGAGTACACTATGGGTTTGAAGGCGGAGCCGGGTTGACGCAGTGCCTGTGTGGCGCGATTAAAATGACTGGTACCAAATTCGTAGCCACCAATGAGTGCCACAACATCACCTGTGGCAGGCTCAATGGATGCAAGTGCTCCTTGTGCAGCAGGCATTTGTTCGAGAGCAAGGGGGATGGGGTTTTCTGCGTTAAAGGCAGCCGGATCATAAGTAGGCTCTTTGAAAACCTCCTTACCTTTTTCTTTGACAGTTTTGCCGAGGCTGTCAGGGGCAGAAAGCCAAATGACGTCTCCTTCTTTTAAAATTTTCGTGGCATCTTTAATGGCCGGTGCGTAGGCCGCAATGACACGTATATTGGGCACTCTTCCCCACGACATGGTTTTGACATCCACGCGCCCCACATGACTCTTCCCAAGCGCCACGTCGGCGCCGGACTTTTCTACCTTTGTCACGAGCCCCTGCACCCACTTCCCCCCCACAAGGTCATAAGGGGAAAAGCGCGTTTTTGCCAAATAGGCTTCTCTTTGTTCCGGAGCAATATTTTCTATGGGGCCGCGCCAGCCTTGCCTTTTTGTAAGGTCTTCCAGTGCCTTGCGCAATCCCAGTGCGGCAGCTTCTTGATGGATGGGATCCATGGCCGTGGTCACAGTGAGGCCGGCCTCGTAGACAAAGTCCTCTCCAAGGCGCGATGTATCAAGGCCTAAGGCGGCAAGGTTTGCTTCATTAAAAAAATCTATAAGCAGACGCCGCACTTCTTCCATATACCACGCTGCCGCGCCTCCGCGAGAGTCGGGCATTGTCCAATAGACGAGCGGTTCTGTCGCCGCTTGCTCGTATTCTGCCTGGGTGATCCATTGCAGTTCACGCAATCGCCCAAGCACATACATTTGTCGCGCCTTGGCGGACTTTGGATTCCTGAAGGGATTATACCGGCTTGGGGCTTGCGGAATTCCTGCCAATAACGCACTTTCTGCCAGTGTTATGTCTGTGGCATGCTTTCCAAAATACGTACGTGCCGCCGCTTCCACGCCGTAGGAATGCTGTCCTAAGAATATTTGATTGAGGTAGACGGTCAAAATTTCGTCTTTTGAAAGATGATTTTCTAATCTATACGCTAAAATAGCTTCTTTCACCTTTCGTTTGTAGCTTTTTTCCGGCGTGAGAAGCAATTGTTTGACGACTTGTTGAGTAATGGTACTGCCACCCTGCGTGCTTTGGCCTGTTTGAAAATTAATAATGGCAGCACGGGCAATAGCCATGGGATCCACCCCTTCGTGTCGATAAAAACCATCATCTTCTGCAGCCAAAAAGGCCTTGGGAATGTACGAGGACATGAGGGAAAGCGGTACGGTAAAGCGCTTTTCGTGGTAAAGACTGCCGAGGGGTGAGCCATCTCGAGCAAGAATAATAGTTGCTTGCGGTGGGTCAAATTCAGCAATTCTGTCCATATCTGGGAGGTCTTGAGCTGCCCAATAAAAAAAGGCCACAACGGCAGAAATGGCAAGAATGCCACATGTAACGCCTAAAACCAAAATGCCTGCCAAAAAATTCTTCAAGGCCTTGAATAGATTAATCTTCATTGTTTTACAAAGACATAAAGTCAGTGTTTGTGCTTTTAGCAAAGCGTTGTAATGGGGTGACTTGCACACAAAGTTCGCTTCATAATTTTTTCTTTAAAGAAATATTTGCATGAACTGCAAGATTTGCGCCAGTTTTCAAGGGTCATGACACAGGCACATGCCCTTTGCCCACGCAAAAATAAGCAAAACCAAATCGTGCAAGGCTTTCGCCGGAATATAGGTTTCGCCCGTCAAAGAGAATAGGAGCCAAAAGTTCTTGCTTTATACGGTCAAAATCCGGATTGCGAAATTGATTCCACTCAGTGACAACCATGAGCGCGTGGGCGTCTTTACATGCTTCGTATTGGTCCGTGACAAGAGTCACCCTGGCATTGTCGGCAAGGATGGCGGCGGCATTTTCATGAGCCACAGGGTCAAAAGCCCGTATATTCATGCCAAGCTGTGTTAACTCAGCAATGGTGGTGAGGGAGGCTGCTTCACGCATGTCGTCGGTATTGGCCTTGAATGCAAGCCCCCAGAGTGCGAGGGTTTTTCCGGCGACGCCTCCTTGGTGCGAAAAGTACTCTGTGATACGTTGAGCCATACGTTTTTTTTGGCGAATATTGACATTTTCTACGGCATTGAGCAGTTCCGGCGTTACTCCGGCCTCCTTGGCTGTGTAGATAAGTGCTTTGACATCCTTAGGAAAGCACGAACCGCCATAGCCCATGCCGGGATAGATAAATTGATAGCCAATGCGTGAATCGGAACCTATGCCGGTGCGCACATCGCGCACATCAGCGCCCACATTTTCACATATGGCTGCTATTTCATTGATAAAAGAAATTTTTGTGGCCAGCATGCAATTGGCCGCATATTTTGTCATTTCGGCACTGCGCACGCCCATGATAATAAGTTTATCGCGTGTGCGAGCAAAAGGGGCATACAGTTCGCGCATAATAGCGCCGGACTTTTCTGACGCTGTGCCAACAACAACCCTATCGGGCTTCATGAAGTCCACGATGGCATCCCCTTCTTTAAGGAATTCCGGATTGGACACCACGTCAAAAGGGATTGTCTTTTTTCTTTTACTCAGCTCGCGGTTGATAATGGCACGCACTTTGTCGGCAGTGCCAACGGGCACGGTGGACTTATCTACCACAATAAGCTCTTCCTGCATATATTTGCCAATGGTGCTGGCCACTTCTTCCACATATGCTAAGTTACAAGAACCGTCATCGCCAGACGGTGTTCCCACACATATAAAGGCCAATTCGGCATGGGTGAGTCCATCTTGTAGGGATGTGGTAAAGGTGAGGCGTCCGTCTTCGCGGCTACGACGTACCATGTCTTCGAGGCCTGGTTCAAATATATGGACATGGCCTTTGTTCAAGTTATCGACAACGTGGGGATTGACATCAACACAGACGACAGTATTTCCCATTTCTGCAAAGCAAGCGGCGCTTACCAGACCAACATAGCCCGTACCAATGATGCATAGCTTCATATTTACCTCAAATATTATCTAGGCGCTGTCGTCAAATGCGCCTTTTAGGTTATCTCTGCGTCAGACTTCGCTTGCTTTTTCAGTCAAATACCATAAGAGTATATTCCTTCAAAGCAAGCTTGTCTTCCTTAGGGGCTGTCCCTAAATAAATTCTTTTGCGTTCTGCCTGCGTCAAACAGCGTTTTTTACTCCAGTCAAATACCATAAGAGTATATTTCTTCCGTAAAAAGACGTGTTTTCCTTGGCAGAAACACAAAATCTTTTTATTTAGGGAAACGCTGATTTAATGCCTTTTTGCCCTTTTACTGCGTTAGACTCATTTCGTGAAACCCTTATATATGTCTAATATACCGCGGGCTTCCCAAAATTCGTCTTCCTTGTCAAAGAACAAAAATTCGATTAAATCAGCGTTTCCTTAGAAACAGCCCCTAGGGCTATCGAAAGAAACGCCGCTGTGCGTGGGAAAGTTTTTTTGTAAAAAAGTTTTCACACGCATGCTTTAAAATATTTTCGCCTTGACAACGTACCAGTATATACACTCATGCCGATGATAATGCTTTCAAAGTTCTTAATCAGTGTTTCTCGTGATTTCTTTCTTGACGAAAAGGCAAATGCTTGTTCAAATGCGTACTCGTCTAAGTGCAACATGTTTGTCAATACTGTTTTTACAAAAAATGTGCAATGAAAATATGGTTTGTGGCATCGGTCGAATAGTGTGGGAATTGCTCGAATACGCGGCTTATCGGAGCGTTTCGGCATGAATTTTACAAAAAAATACTTTGTGAAGAGGAAATAAGCCATCTTGCAAAAGGATTTTCTTTTGCTTGCACATATGTCCTCTTTTGCGCAAACGTCTGTCAAGCTACCGACTTGTCAAGCACGAGCATTCGACAGGCTGCTTTTCGACAGTCTGGCAGCACTTGTTCCTCGTTAGTAGCCCGTTGAAAAACTCAAATTTTCAGGCTGTTCAAAAAAGGTGAGATGCAAGGAAACGAAAAAATCCTGGCATCGCGGTGTATTAGACATACATAAGATGTCAGGATGTTTTCGTTAACGCCGCAGATTGCCTTTTTTCAACAGCCTGTTGGGTGCGGGATAAACCTTATGAATGTAGAGCGCATAGCCACATCTCACATGTTTTCAACGGCCTGCAAATACCTACTTGCCTTTGATGAAGTCAGACGTATTTCGTAAACCCCTTACATATGTCAAATATGCCACGGAATTCTCAAGATGCGCTTTTTTTTGTCAAAAAGCAAAATTCGATGAAATCAGCGTTTCCAGGCACTCACGATATGTGTATTTGACTGATACATATTCAATGCTTCAATATGCTGACATTTGAAGTCTAAGATTTTAAAATAAAAGAAAAAAATCATCTAAGCAGATATGTTGTGATTTTTCTGCAAAAAAATTGACATTTCAAAAAAAAATATATATATTGACTTCAATTTTTTTCGTAATGTCAAAAGCACGCGCTTTGAGGCGTTTTTGTTTTTTTGAGGATATTTTTAACAAAACGGTATGGGTGTTCTATGTCAAATGTGGTGGTGGTTGGTGCCCAATGGGGCGATGAAGGCAAGGGCAAGATTGTTGACTTGCTCAGTGGTCAACTGGATGTCATAGTGCGTTTCCAAGGGGGAAACAATGCGGGCCACACCATCAAGGTGCAGGGAGAACAAACCATTTTGCACTTGATTCCGTCGGGTATTTTGCATGACGATAAAATGTGTTGCATTGGCAACGGGGTTGTATGTGACCCATGCGTATTATTGGCTGAAATGGATAAACTTGCAGCCAAGGGCGTGGATATCTCACCAAAGCGCTTCAAGATCAGCAAAAAAATGCATCTCATTCTTCCCTACCATAGAGCCTTAGATATGGCACGGGAGGCGCACAAGGACGCCAATAAAATTGGGACAACGGGGCGCGGTATAGGGCCTTGTTATGAAGATAAAATGGCGCGTGTGGGTATTCGTGCAGGTGATTTTACCCAGCCGGAGCTTTTACGCGAAAAAATTCGCCTCGCTTTGATTGAAAAAAATGCTCTTCTCACAGGTCTTTATAACGAAAAAGCCCTTGACGCGGATGCCGTTTTTGACGAGATGCAGGCATTGGCTCCTCGACTGATTCCTTACTTGGCAGACATTTCTTCTGTGGTTATGGATGCCCGTTCGCAAGGAAAGAGCGTCCTTTTTGAAGGAGCGCAGGGCACACACCTTGATATTGACCATGGCACCTATCCCTTTGTCACGTCGTCCAACACGGTTTCAGGCAATGCAGCCATTGGCAGTGGTGTTTCGCCAAGGGAATTGGACACTATCATAGGCATTGTAAAGGCCTACACCACACGAGTGGGCGCAGGTCCATTCCCCACAGAGCTCATGGACGGCACCGGTGAAGAGTTGCGTGCCAAGGGGCATGAATTTGGTGCCACAACCGGGCGTCCGCGTCGTTGTGGCTGGCTTGATATTCCTGTTTTGCGGGAAAGTATTCGCCTTAATGGGCTCACAAAGATAGCGCTCACAAAGATGGATGTATTGCACGGCTTTCCCACCATAAAAATCTGCACAGCATATACGTATGAAGGAGCGCCTGTGAGCTTTCCCCCACAAGAAGAAGGCGGCCTTGGTCGCGTGACGCCTGTATATGAGGAATTACCCGGTTTTACAGAAGATATTAGCTCCTGCACCACATGGGCCAGTTTGCCGCATAATGTGCGAGCTTATATCAAGCATGTGGAAGATTTGTGTGGTGTGCCCATTAGCTATATTTCTGTGGGACCAGAACGTGATCAGACCATTTCTTTGTAGCATTTTGTAAAAGTGCCGCTTGCGGCATGAGCGCCTGTGTTGTGATTGCGAACGTATATCCGTACATATTGAGGCTGTTGAAAATGCCATTTTTGACTGTCCGTTCACAAAGTGTCCCTCTGCAAAAATCGCAAGGACGCGAAAAAGTCAAACCGCGCGGATCGACCCAAAGGGCACCGAAGGCGTAGCCGTTACACGAGGAACGAGTGTTACAGATATTCGGAGCAGCGCGTATGAGGCATATGTCAGCGGTTTGACTTTTTGTCATTCTCTCCGAAGGGCTCTCCGAAGGGCTATCCGAAGGGGACGCCGCAGATTGCACTTTTTCAACAGTGTACTTTGTATAATATTTTCAATAGACGGGCAAACGGATATGGCAAAAAAAGCAACAAAAAACCTTGACACAAAGCTTGCTCAAGAGTTTTCCGATGCATTTTCTGTGGAAGCAGCACAAGAAGTATTTGCAAGGGCACACAGTGAGCGACTTGCTGCCACACGGACTTTGTTGTTGCGTTTTTGCCATGCAGGCGGCGCTAGTGAATCAAGCGTATCAGGCTCTCTCGAATCATTAACAGACTCTCCCCACACATTTACGCGTGCGGTGCCTCAAGTGCTTTTATTTGAGGGCGGCACAGAAGAGGAACGACAAGCCTTGGCATTGTGGTGGTCTGCTGTGCAGCATTGCAGCAATATACATCAACACGGGAGTCCTTGCGGTCAATGTACCGCTTGTTTGCACATCGCCACACGCATGCATACAGAAGTATTTGCTTTTGACGGGCGCATTTCCAACGCAGAGGACGAAAAAAATCCCGGCCCCGTGCGTGCTCTCAACAAAGATAATACGGAAGAGCTGAAGCTGCGATTGGGAGATTCCACGCGGGACGAAGGCAAACGCGTTGTTATCATGAGTGGTATCGAAGGCAAGCGCAGTGCCGCAGCCAATGCCCTTTTGAAAGTGCTGGAAGAGCCTTCACTCACGACCATATTTATTCTTTTAGCGCCACAACGAGAACAATTGCTCCCCACACTTGTTTCTCGTTCATGGGTGATAACGCTTCCATGGCCCTGTGCCCGTACCCTTTCGCAGGACTTCTTACCTTGGGAATATGCCATTGCAAACTTTTTGAGCGGAAAACGTGCTACCGAAAAGCAACCGGACTGGTGGGCATTAAACGGGACAAAAAATACCGCTGACGGCCCCGTTGATGCAAAAAAAGCCTTGTATGTGCTTCTTCTCTGTCAAAAATGCCTTCTCATGGCTCTGTCACCCTCATCGACCCTGCTTTCAGAAAGTGCCTCAAGCACGCATTTAGACGCGGATAAAAACTATGAGCACGCGCACACATCTCCGCTTGCCACCTACTTTATGCATCTTTCGCCAGAAAAACTTTTGCATATTTCCGCGCTTGTGGACAAGACTCAAGAGATGGTTCTATACGGTGTTCATGCCGGTAGATGTCTTGACAGCTTTATCATGTCGCTGTTTCTTGTGTGTCGCCAAGGTGCAACACGCCCCTGACAGCTCGTTAAAAAAATGCACTCTGTTGCGTCCATGAATCAGTGTTTCCCCAGGCACTGTCGTCAAATTGCGAATTTTTGTGTTATCTCAAGGAATACAAGCTTGCTTTGAAGGAATATACTCTTATGGTATTTGACTGAAAAAGCAAGCGAAGTCTAACGCAGAGCCCGCTTCGATAAGGGCGGAAAGGCGCATGTGGCGACAACGCCCAAACAAGAAGAATGTGAAAATATGCTCTTGGTAAATAAAGATTTTCTTTTTTTTGCCGATAAAGAAATCACTCTACACATAACGCACATGGGAGTTCTTTATGAAATTATTGCAGAAAATTCTTTTACCCATTACCTTAGTCATGGTCTTGTCCATGAGCATTCTCAGCTATCTTACATATGATAATATGTCAAAATCATTGACTGAATCATCCATAAATACCATGCATGTCACCACAACGACCTTGCAACGCATGTTGGACTACGCGCTCAATTCAACAAAAACATTTATTGAATTAACGGCGGAAGATGTACACGTAACTACATTTTCTGCACAAACAGAGCGTGACAAAAAAGATGTTGACGCCATGAATGCATGGCTTGCCAATCGAACCAGAGAACTGTCCATGATGAACGGCTTTAACCTCATAAGCACCAAGGGCATCATTGTTGCCTCGTCTAATCCCTCTGCCGTGGGCACGGACTTAAACTTTCGTGAATACTTTCAAGATGCTGTCAAAGGCAATATTCCTGAACCGACACCACGTTTTTCCACAATAACCCACGAAGTCCTCATGGCTGTCGTCTTGCCTGTAAAAGACGCCAAGGGAAACATTGTGGGCGTGCTCAGCGGCGATATTTCCTTTGTAAAAGCTTATGAAGCAGTGTTTTCAGGTATAACAGTGGGTGAGCATGGCTTTGCCTTTGCCGTTGATGGTAAAGGACGTGTTGTGCTTGACAGAAATAGCGATTCTCTCATGAAGGAAGATTTACCCATAACCCCCACCATGAAAAAAATAGCGAACGGTGCGGACGGTGTTACAAGGTATGTCAACATTCTGGGCTATCCCGTTATTGCCTACCATTCCAAAATGCAAGGGAGCGACATAACCATTATTGCCAGGGCAGAAGAGCGTGATATTTTTGTAAAATTGGACTCTTTGCGTACTCTTTCCCTCGTTGCCACCATTGTGGCTGTCGTACTGAGCGCCATAGTTGCTTTTTTCATCATACGTCCTGTTGTGCAAGCTGTTTCCAAAGGTGCGCTTTTTGCCATGGATATTGCCAAGGGTAACCTTGACGGTGTCCTCAATATACGGCGCAATGACGAAATTGGCAACCTTGCCAATGCCCTACGATCCATACCTGAATCGCTCAAACGCATAACGCAAGAATACAGTCGCGTGGAAGGAGAAGTGCAAAATGGCCATATGGATGTGCTTGGAAAGAGCGATGATTTCCAAGGTGCCTACGCCCAGCTCATTGAAGGCACCAATACAACACTCAAGCTCTATCAAAACATTCTCAATGCCCTCACAGCTCCTGTAATTATGCTCGATCAAAACTTGCGCGCCATATATGCCAACGATATGGCTCAGCGTGTGGCAGGCACAGACTACCACAACAAAACCTGCAAAGAACTAATGAACCGAGATGACTTTGGTACGCCGGCTGATGCCCTCACAAGCGCCGTGTCCAGCATGCGCTTGGCCTCAGCAGAAACCGTGGCACGTCCTGCCGGTAAAGTTCTCGATATCTCCTACACCGCCATCCCCATTACCGACAAAAGCGGAAAACTTACATGTGTTCTACAGCTCATAACAGACTTGACCGAAATCAAAAGCACACAACGAACCATCATTGACGTGGCAAATAAAGCACAGAATATTTCTGAACGTATGGCCACAGCCTCCCGCCAACTCACGGTGCAAGTAAAAGATGTGTCAAGTGGCGCTCAAGTGCAACGCGACAGAGTCACCAATACCGCCGCCGCCATGGAACAAATGAATGTCGCTGTTCTCGAAGTAGCCAGAAATGCCGGAGAAGCCAATTTGCAATCAGGCAATGTGCGCGATAAAGCCAGCGAAGGCGCCGACCTTGTCAATCAAGTTGTCAACGCCATCAAGAGCGTCAAAGATGTGGCTCTTGAACTCGAAAAAAATATGCAACATCTAGGCAATCAAGCAGAAAGCATTGGCAGTGTTATGGACGTTATCTCCGATATTGCCGACCAAACAAACCTCCTTGCCCTGAATGCCGCCATCGAAGCCGCACGCGCCGGTGAAGCAGGTCGTGGTTTTGCCGTGGTTGCCGACGAAGTGCGCAAACTTGCAGAAAAAACCATGACTGCCACCACAGAAGTGGGCAATAGCATCCGCGGTATCCAAACCACAACGTCCATGAACATAGGCCGCGTGAGCGAAAGCTCCGAATCCGCCACAAAAGCCACAGACTTGGCTGCCGTCTCTGGCAATGCTCTTTCAGAAATACTTACCCTTGTGAATGATAATACAACACTCATCTCAGGTATCGCCGCTGCCGCAGAAGAGCAGTCCGCTACCTCAGAAGAAATCAATAACTCCATTGACGAAATCAATACCATTGCCGAATCCACCGCCAATGGAATGACTCAAGCCTCTCAGGCCGTCTACGAACTCTCTGAAATGGCAGGCGAAATACGCGAACTTCTACAAAAGCTTCTTCGCTGATGAAGTATTTTTCTT
>CAYJPE010000049.1:0-15125 GCA_964371965.1 uncultured Desulfovibrionaceae bacterium | reverse complement strand
GGAAAGAGAAAAGTAAATAGCAAACCCATTCGCTCAGACCCACCCCTCTCCCAAAAATTGTCAACAACAAAAGACTCAGCAGAGGTTGTCGGCAAATAGCGATTTTTCATGGTATATCAAGTCCGTTCACATAAAATGACGCTTGCTTTGAGAAATATACTCTTATGTTTTTTAACCAAAAAAGCCCATAAAGTCTAACGCGGAGATAAGCGAAAAAGCACTCGTGCAGACACTATCGAGAAACTGCCCCTACAGCTCAAGCCATGCATCAAGGCGCTGTGTATATTCTTCATTTGTATACTGGACACTCTCAAACATACCTGCCGCCTCCCTTTGTCTGGCCGCTTCCGCCAAAAGAATGGCTGCCGCCACGGACACATTAAAGCTTTGAATCATGCCGTGCATGGGAATATATATCTCTCCATCCACATCTGCAATAAGTTCCGTCGCAACGCCGCTATGCTCGTTGCCCATAATGATAGCTGTGGGCACGGTCAAATCCCACGCGCGTAAAGGGCGCGCTGATTGCGTGCATGACGTGGCTAAAATTTGCATGTTGTGCATTTTTAGGCACTGCACAAGGGACTCTTTATCCTTGTGTCGCTCTGTTTCCACCCATTTTCTGGCCGAAGCGGAAGTTTTTTTGCCAAGTGCGGGAAAAGGCGTATCAGTATAATAGAGATGCACTTTCGGCACGCCAAAAGCGTCGCAAGAGCGATAAATGGCAGAAACATTGTGCGGATCATGAATATTTGCCAACACAAGGGTGAGGCTAGGTTGGCGTTGTTGCAAAACGCGTTCGATGCGCATACGACGTTCCGGTGTGCGATGTTGTGACATGGTGTTCTCCTCTTTCCTCATTGTACATTGACCTTTAAGCTCACCTCGTTATGGCAAAAATACCCTCTTCGCGCAAGGCGAAAATACAAAACAAGGTAACATATACACGTGATTCTAATTGCGTCAAAGATTCTTGACAAGGGTGAAGCAGCCGGATCATTTTCCCCTTCCTTTATTTTTGTTTTGTCCCATCTGTTGTCCACGGTACTGAACTTGAGGGAAACACTGGTTAAATAACAATATGTATAAAAGTTTCAATAAAATAATTCCGGAAAAGAACTTCTCCATCTCTGTGCTTGAGGATTCCTCTTTTCAATTTATTAAAAAGAGGTATAATTAAAGCGTGTTGAAGGGGATAGAGGGAGTTTGAGAGGGGCAGGGGAATCTTTTGGGTTTTGGCACCTGTCACTTCCTAAGGGGAAAGTCCCCCTTCCCCCTCAAAAAAAAATAATGAAAAGCTCTCAAAGGGCAAAAATTCCTTGCCAAGACGCCTTTTACAAGATAAATAAAAGGGGTGAATATTTATACATAGTATGAGGAGGAACAACCTATGTTTCAACGTTTGGCTAAAATCGTACCCGCACTCGTGCCGCTGCTGCTCGTGTGCGTAGGTATCATGGCACCGTCCTTCGCACAGGCTGCGGCAGGACATCCCTCATTGCCCGGTGCAGAGCTTTCTGCGTTTTGGGTGGTACCTTTTGCATGCATGCTTTTGTCCATAGCAATCATGCCCTTGACCATGCCACATATTTGGCATCACCATTTCGGAAAAATCTCTGTATTCTGGGGCTTGGCTTTCTTGGTGCCATGTGCAATGGCATACGGCTTTTCCATTACACTTTATGAATTTCTTCATACTATTCTTTTGGAATATGTTTCCTTTTTAATTCTTCTTTTTGCGCTCTTTACCGTTGCCGGCGGCGTGCGCCTCACCGGCTCATTGGTGGGCACGCCCATGGTGAACACGGGCATCCTTTTGGTAGGCACCCTGCTTGCCAGCTGGATGGGCACCACAGGAGCGGCCATGCTTCTTATCCGCCCCTTGCTCCGTGCCAACGCACACCGTAAATTCAAAGTCCATTCCGTCGTCTTTTTCATATTTCTTGTGGCCAACATTGGCGGTTCCTTAACCCCCCTGGGCGACCCTCCACTCTTCCTTGGTTTCTTAAAAGGCGTGAGTTTCTTCTGGACAACATCGGCGCTCTTTATGCAAATGCTTTTCCTCGTTATTGCGCTTCTTGCCATCTACTTTGCCCTTGACACCTTCCTTTTCAACAAAGAAGGCAAGCCTGCAGCCCCCCCCAGCGCAAACACCAACGAAAAGCTCGGTTTCGATGGCAAAATCAACTTCATCTTCCTTGCAGGCGTTGTGGTAGCCGTGCTCATGTCCGGCCTTGAATTCATGAAAATGGGCGAGGTCATCAATATTTACGGCGTAGGCCTTGAAGGACAAAATCTCTTACGTGACTTCTTATTGCTTGTTTTGGCCGGTTTATCGTGGAAATTCACCACAAGCCAATGTCGCGAACTGAACGGCTTTAACTGGGCACCCATTGAGGAAGTGGCAAAACTCTTCCTCGGTATCTTCGTCAGCATGATTCCGGCCATTAAGATCTTGCAAGCCGGCACCGAAGGCGCCCTTGCTCCCCTTATCCGCATGGTCTCCCAAGACGGGCAGCCGGTCAACTACATGTACTTCTGGCTCACAGGCATGCTCTCAAGCTTCCTTGATAATGCCCCCACCTATCTTGTGTTCTTCAACACAGCCGGCGGCGATGCCACCACATTAATGGGCTCTTTATCCATGACGCTCACTGCCATATCTGCAGGTGCCGTCTTCATGGGTGCCAACAGCTATATAGGCAATGCGCCCAACTTTATGGTGCGCTCCATTGCCGAAGACCAAGGCGTCAAAATGCCTTCCTTCTTTGGCTATGTTGGCTGGTCATTCGGTATTCTAGTACCGCTCTTTGCTGTCATGACCTTTATTTTCTATCTTTAAGATACCGTTTGAGGGGGATGTGCGGAACTCCCCTTCCCCCTCAACATGCGCTTGTTACGGTCACAAACCCATATGCCGCACAAATGTCTGCGCCACTTTTTGCCCGTCAAAAATCTCCTCCGCCATACGCCTGCCAGCAGCTCCCATGGATATAATCAAGGACGGTGTTTTTATAAAGTACTCCATTGCCGTTGCAAGGTTCTGCACAAGGACGGGGTGTTCTCCCTGAAGCGATGATGGCACCAAAAAACCATTCACACCGTGCCGCACAACTTCCCGACACCCTACCACATCCGACACCACAGCCGCTCGCCCCATGCTCATACCTTCGAGTATAGCACAAGGCGTCCCTTCACGCCATGAAGGCAAGACCATAACGCAGGCTCCCACAATATATGGGCGCACATCGTCGGCGAATCCCAAATATTCAATATGCCCCGCATCATGCCATTGCTGTACCGTCTTCATGGGAATACCGCCGCGCTCTTCCGGCCCAAGAAGGTGAAAACGTGCGTGAGGATACGATGCGCGTAAAATCCTTGCCGCTTCCACAAATGCCTCAATACCCTTGGACGGTAAAAGGCGCGCCATAAGCAAAAACGTCGGCTGTGCGGGAAAATGCCGAGAATACGCAAAATGCCGTGTATCAACGCCCGTACCGCGGCACAACACAGACGCACACGAGAGCATGCGCGCCTTTTCAAAGAGCGCCTCGTCCTCTTTGTTTTGAAAAAAGACCTTTTCCGCCTTTTTTAAAGCTTGTCGGTATAAAAACTCTATACACGCACGAAATGCCCGCCTCCATACACTTTTCCCTTCAAAACAATATCCCAAGCCTGTAATGCACGCAAAAAAGCGCGGCCTCTTTTGCGCAAGCGCACCCGCAATGCCGGTGTAAATGACAGTTTTAACGGTAGAAGCAAACAGAATATCCGGTTTTTCTTTATGTATGAGGCGCACAAGTGCCATGAGCGATGCACCTTCACGCCAAAACTTCATGCCCCTGCGGTCAAGAGGATAGCAATGCACACCATGACACAAGCGCTCAAGCCGCTCCTGTTCCTGCGCACTTTCACCAATATTTTTGCCACTCGCAGAGGGCACACACGCATATACATCATGCCCATGTTCCCGTATCGCAAGCAAAAGGGGCGACCAAAAAAGGCGCATACTCCGTGCGTCATTGCCAAGCACAAAGACTTTCATGATTGCAAGCCGCAAGGCACCGCACATAGCACTTTACAGAAGCGTCCTTCACAAGGTACATTCGGTACACACATTTTTTCAAAGGATATCCACATGGACACATATTCCCATTTTCTTGAAATGCTGCAAAAACACCCCCGCACATGGCTCATAACAGGCGTGGCGGGCTTTATCGGATCAAACTTACTTGAAACACTGCTGCAGCACAAGCAACATGTCGTTGGCCTCGATAATTTTTTGACAGGCCACAAAGCAAATCTGGAAATGGTGCGCCGCGATCTTGGCGAAGAACTCTGGCAACACTTCACATTCATAGAAGGCGACATACGCGATCTTGCCACCTGCCACCGTGCCTGCCACGGCGTCGACCATGTGCTCCACCAAGCCGCCCTTGGCTCCGTACCCCGCTCCATTCAAGACCCCATACTCACAAACAGTTGCAATATTAACGGCTTCCTCAATATGCTCGTGGCCGCACGCGATGCCAAGGCCAAAGCCTTTGTCTACGCCGCATCTTCATCCACCTACGGCGACTCCCCTACCCTGCCAAAGGAAGAAGATGTCATCGGCAAACCCCTCTCACCCTATGCCGTCACAAAATACGTCAACGAGCTCTATGCCGATGTCTTTGCACGCACATATGGCTTCGGAAGTATTGGACTGCGCTATTTTAATGTTTTTGGGCGCCGCCAAGACCCCAACGGCGCCTATGCCGCCGTCGTCCCCCAATGGTTCGCTGCCCTCTTACAAGGCGCAGATGTCTTTATTAACGGCGACGGCGAAACAAGTCGCGACTTCTGCTACATAGATAACGTCATACAAATCAACTTATTGTCCGCAGTTGCCCTTGCCGATGGCGCACACTTTGCCAATGCCGCCCACACAGGCTTTGACCACACAGGGCAAAGCCATGTATACAACGTCGCCCTTGGCGAACGCACAAGCCTGAACGAGCTTTTTGACCTCATTCGCGCACACGTTGCCGAACACAAAGCCGACGCCATGCAGGCACAAGCCATATATCGCGATTTTCGCCAAGGAGACGTGCGCCATTCCCTCGCCAATATCCAACGCGCCCAAACGCGTCTTGGCTATACACCTAAGTACAACGTGCGCCAAGGCTTAGCACTCGCGGCCCAATGGTATATACAACATGTCGCACACACAGTTTGACAAAGCAAAAAGCGCATTTCTCCCTAAAAAAACCTTGAATAGGTAGAAATTATCCTTGGCAAAAGTGAGGCACTATGCTATACGGTTTCACTACTCTTTGAGAGCAGAAGTGAAAAGTTTCATTCATCAATTATCACCTTTTACATTTGGAGAAAACTATGGCAAAGAACAAAAACGCCATTATCGGTATCTGCGTTGCACTTGTTGTGATTGTCGCCGGTGCCGGTTACTTTATGTCTTCGCAAGGTTCCAAGATAGAAGAGCAAGTCCGTGCATATTTGGCTAATTCCGATGCGAAAGTAGGATCTGTGGAATACAGCTCGTCAAGTGACACACTGACACTGAAAGACGTCCAGTACCAGCCCAAGAATATTCCTCACTTTCAGGCTCATGCAGAAGAAATTGTTTTGAAAAAGCTCAATGTCGAAGCTTTCAATGCCGCAACCGCCGGCCTCCCGTCTGTGGCTGAAAGTGTGATATTCACAAATGTGAAAGGCTCTTTCAAATCCGAAGCCGTAGAATTGGATTATACCATGTCACAGGCAAGCATCAAGGGCTGGCATCAACACCTTGGCAAAATCATGGAGCTTCAAAAGAAAGAGCTCAATGAAGCATACTTTGACGCTCTTCTTGACATCAAAGTCGACAGCCTCGAAACCAAGGACTATGTCCTCAAAATGCAGCTCAAAGGCGAAGGTTGGACTGAAGAGTTTAACGCAAACCTCAAATCTACCGAAGTCAAAAACATAAGCAAAACACAGATCGAATCGTATATCCTGAACGGCTTTGCCGCTGATATTAAATCCGGCGACGACGCAATTAAGCTCGATGTAGAAAAGACGAGTGTGGCCAACATCAAGATTCCTTCTCCCGCCTTTTGGAGCTTGCTCGCAAAAGCCTACCCCAAAATAATCGCTCAGACCCTCAGTGAAGCAGAACTCGAAGAAATTCTTCTCAATGCGGATACAACCACCAAGTTATTTACAAAAATGGGCTTGGAGCTCAAAAATGTCAATTTTGAGCTGACCAAGGCAAAGGAACTCGTAGACTCTTTTGCTTTTCAAGATTTTGCCATGCATACTGATTTTGACACAGAAAAGCAAGAATTTCTCAAATTTGACTTCAAATTGCTTGGCCTCGTCCTTCCCCTCAAATTGTTACCCTTGCCTGCGTCTGATTTGAAAGGCTTCACTTCGATTTATGGTGACAACATAGCCGTTGACGGTTCTTTGGCATTGGACTTAAAAGGTGGCGGCAAGGATAGTACCGTTGAATTTATGATCGGTGCGCAAAAAGCAGCGCATATCACGTCCAAGCTCACCCTTATTCTTCCGGAAGACCTTGTTCCGCGCCTCTTTGAAGCAAAAAGTGGCAAAGGGATAGCTATTACCGAAGAAGAGAAAGAGATGTGGTCTTTGTCAATAAGAGCCAAAGATGCCGAGATTCTTCTTAAAGATGAAGGCTTTATGCCCTCCACTCTCGCAGCCGTCAGCAAGATGGAAGAAATGCCGCCTGCTGACATCTGGGAAATGATCTTCCCCATGACCATGATGCAAACTCGTGAAGCATTAGCTTTTCTTGACGAAGGAAGTCTCGACAGTATTGAGCAGTGCGTGTCTCATCCCGGCGCCTTAACCTTGAAAGCCACGCCTAAAGTTGACTTGGCAATTCTTGGACTCTTTCTCGTCTTTGCGGCAAACCCGACAAACCTCGGCATTTCTGCCTCCTGTGTTCCCGGCGAAGAAATTTTGAAGGCTGCTGAAAAAGTTACGCTGAAATAGCACGACACATTTTTCATTCACTCATGCCGGAAAAGTCACATTTTCCGGCTTTTTTTATTTTCTTTTCAAGGAGATTGTATGGCACGTTTACGCGAACACAAGAAAATATTGCATGCATGGTTGCATTCAGTCGAATGGCAGCAGCATGTGCCCGCCATTGCCGCCATGGAGCCACGGCAAGTCATGGGACCCTTGCTTTCTTTTTTGCTCTTAGGTGGGGAGATGACACACAGGGCGGCGCATGCCTTGGGCATATCCCTTGCCACCTTGGCAGAGGAGCACAAAGAAGACGCGCGCAATGCCGTGCGACGGCTTATGTGGCACATGAATGAAGAATCAGGCAATATTGGCTGGGGCATTCCCGAAGCCTTTGCGGAAGTGCTTGTACACAGTCCGAGCTTGGCGCAAGAATTTCACTCGATTCTGCTTTCTTATATCATGGACACGGGGCGCGATGACAATTTTTGCGATCATGCGCTTTTGCGTGTGTCGTGTCATTGGGCAGTCGGGCGTTTTGCCAGAGTGCGCCCTGACTTGTGCGGGCGTGTGGTGCCGTGGCTTGTGAGGGCATTGGATGATGCGCATGTGCCTTGCAGGGGTATGGCGGCGTGGGCATTGGGGCAATGTGCTTTGGCGGACAAGGCTTTGTTGCCTGTGCTCGATGTGCATGGGGCTTTGCGACGTGTTTTATGCGACGAGACATTGGGGCTTGAGCTCGTGACGTGTGCTGTTTTTGAGGATATGGTGTTACAGGAGCGCAGTGTGCGTGATATTATGCGGGTGACTGTTGCCTTGTTGTAAGAAGCATAAAAAAATGTGGGGGAAGCTTTTTCTGTAAAGAAGCTTCCCCCACGTTTTATAAGGCTGTGTTTGTAAGGTGATTCTTGAGGTGTGACTCAAAAAACAAGCAATTCAGGAAGGAGAGAAGAGCCCTCACAATTTAGAAGAATGCTGCCCTCCCCTTTGTGTGTTGGGGGAAGGCAGCTTTTATATGTTACTAACTGCTCTAAACAGTTCTTAGAAGTCGTAACGGAATGTACCGAAGACCATGTGGCTTGTGGTGTGTTCAGACAACTGGATGTTGTAGTTCACATCGAAGGAGAAGGCACCATTGCTCATGCCAAGTCCAAGACCACCGTCGAAGGCAAAGCCGTCAACTGTTTGCATTTCCAGGTCGGTAGAACCGAGTTGTGCAAAGCCAGGGATGGAAGCTTCGGTGGTGGCGTCAAAGTCACCAGCCGTTGCTACGATACCAAGGTCAATCATTGGTGTGATGCTCCAGCCGCCGGATGTTTCGATATCCTTGCTCAGCGTTACGCCGATGGGGAATGTCCAAATGTCTTGGTTGCTCGACTCCACATTAAACACGGTACCAAAGCCTTTAGCGTTAACATCATGCTCGTCAACAGTGATACCCGTGTAACGGACACCAATGTGTGGCGTGATGTCAAGAGCTTCGGTTTGGATGACGTATTCGGCACGTAAGCCAACAGTCCATGCGGAGCTGTTCACGTCGGCCTCAAAGCCGCCCATACCAATGCCGGCAATGGAATCTTGGTCAACACTGTTCCATGCGCCGGTGTAGCCTACGTCAAAGAGCAAGCCGAAGTTATTTTGGTTGTAACCAAGATACCCAGCAATACCCCAGAAGTCGAAGTCATTGGTGGCTTCGCTGAAGTCACCTGTGGAGGAGGAGTTACCACCACCCACGTTGAAGGCCAAGCCCACGGTGAATGCTTCTGCAAAGGACACGTCAGCACCAAGGGTGATACCGTAGAGGTCGGTGTTGAAGCCGCTCTCAAAGTTACCGGAATCAAAGCCGTAGGCGCTTGTGTGCTTGTACAGAGGTGTCAACCACACGCCAAGACCCATGCCGTCGGCACCGTTGCCTGCGGACATGCCGCTGTCGGAACCGTCAAGTGGCAATGACATAGCAGCCATGTTTGTATTAGCGTGAGCCGGGCTGTTGCTGACACGAGCCAACAAGGAACCGGTGGAAGCGTCAGATGCTGCCATTGTCGAAGCGCTCACAGCAGACACTTGTGCTGCTTGTGCTACGCCTTCGATGGCGCTACCCATGGCACGACCATTGTCATTGGCATTTGTCAGAGGATCAGCTCCGGCAAGGATTCTTGCTTCAGGTGAAAGGTTCTCAACAACACGGGTCAAGAACATGATACCTGCATTGGTGGAATTATAATCGTTATACCCACCGTTGTACATTCTCAGCAGCATGTTTTCAACACTGAGATCCATATTAGGATAGAGACGTGGACGTGCAGGGTCAACAGGATCAGCAACCGAACCTACAAGCAATTGATAGTTGTCACCATTGCCAGCATTGTTAACTACGGTGATTTGCTGGAAGCCGTTGGTGGTCATGATTTGGCTATCAGCCGTATACGTAGCCAACTGTGCATCCGTTACAGATTCAACAGGAATGGTGCTCGAATCGGCAACATCTTGCTTGTTGATGACACCATCATCATTGACGTCCAAGTCAGTCCACAACGCTGTAGCTGCAAAACCTGTAGCAACATTGACGTAGTTACCGGTTTTTGCATTGGCAAGGACAATCTTGGAGTTAGGAGACACCGTAAATGAAGCGCCATTGCCTGTGAACGCATAGTTCGTATGCATGACTGCAGGTGATGTTACTGCACCGGTTGTAGGATCAACAACAGCAGCAGTAGCGTACTGTGTCGCGTTCATGAAGTTAGTTGCATCCAAGAACAATGCCGAGTTAGCAGCAAAGGTCACAGAACCGGCAGCCAAGGCTGTGCCGCCACCTGCATTACCTACGCTGTACTTGGTTGTACCGTCAGCAATGTTCAAGCGGAATCCACCAACGCCATTAGGAACTACGCTCGTAACCAAACCGTCAACAACAATCTCACCGGCATTTGCAGCACTCAAGTTTACAGGTGCGCCCACAAAGAGGGCTGCAGATGTGTTATTAGTGCCGCTACCCCATGCCTGACCGCCAGTGCTGGCAGCATATTGATTGTACATGGTCACTGCGGAGGCAGAATCCATGCCAAAGGTGGCGAAAGAGTTCTGACCAACAGCAAGGGTGTACTGAGGTGCATAGGTGGCACCTTCAGCCAAGTTGTTGATAATGATTTGCGAACTTTGGTCAATGGTGTTCAAGGTTGCGTCAGCCTTCCAAGATGGGTCACCAAGGAATACACCGTTATAGGCATTGACGTCACCATTCGCATTCACGATACCTTGAGAACCTGTGCCAACAGCTGTCACACCATTGATAACAATATCTTTCCAACCGGCTTGGATGACACCCGCGCCGGTGAGAGTACCATTAATGTTCAAGGTACCCATGGCTCCGGAAGAACCGGAAACCCCTGACGTGTCACCAACAGAAACAGTACCATCGTTCACAAAGGCGTCAGTGATGGTAAGGGAACCGGGAACAGTGGAGTCGCTGGCAACTTCCGCACCGTGACCAACAATAATAAGGCTATTAGCCTTGTTGTTCACAGGGCCGGCCAAGGTGTTCACACCCAAGGCATTGAGTGTTCCACCGTTGTTGGAGAACATGTTTGTCGTCAATGTTGAGTCGGTCAGCGTTGTGGAACCTATGTTATTATTATAGGTACCTGTAACAGTCGTCAAAGCATTGGTGATATTGGTTCTGCCGGTGGAGTTCGTGTTCACATTGCCTTGAATGGTACCGGTGGCTAGGTTCAATGTACCGTTGTTTGTGACGGTCGCTTCTGCCAACACAAATGCCGGATCAGCAGGTGTTGCACCCACGAGGCTCAATGTGGCTGATTGGTTCACAACGGACTCCAATGTGCCCCTGAGACCGGTGGTTGTAACACTTGCACCACGAGCAAGTGTACCGGCGCCAATTGTCAGCGTGCTGCTGTTCAGCTGCACACCACGGCTCACATCACTGAGCGTCGTTGTGTCAGACCATTCTGTGACTACGATGTCGTCAAGGACAAGGTAACCGGTGGAGCCTGCCGCAGTCAATGTGTTATCAAGGGTTTCTGTCAAAGCGTTGACATAATCCAATGTGCGATTGTCTGTGATACCGGCAATGCTTGATGCTTGCATAAGTCTCAATTCACCGGAGTTGTTAAGCAACTTGTCAACAGGAGCGGCAGTTGCACCGGCTAAGGCACCCACTGCAACAGTTTTTGCTGTTTCATTGTATGCTGCCACTTCGAGGTCGCTTGTGAAGTCAGCGGCATTGGCAATCAATTGAGCATCTTTGCCGGTTGCAAAGGTTGTTGCTGTGCTTGCCACAGTCAACACGCCACCTGTGACGTCAAACGTGCTATCAAGGAAGTCTTGATTTCCATCACCGACTGTCAAGCTGCCTGTTGCTGCCACATTCACATTGGAAGCAGTCCACACACCGTTAACATAAATGTCGCCCGTGCCAGCTGTGCTGAGGTTGGTACCCACATTACGCGTGCCTACAACAGCAATGGGTGTTGCTCTTTGCTCGCCTTGCAATGTCAAGAAGGAGCCGTCTGCCACTTCCAAGGTTGTTACACCCTGAACGGCATCAGCTGTTGTGGAACCGTTTAAGATGAAGCCGTTACCTCTTGCGCCAGCTGTAGCTGCAGCACGGTTAGTCACCAAGGACAATTTACCGGCATTGGCTGCGCTGCTGTCAATACCTGTGACTGTCAACACGTCTGTTGTCATGCCGCCATCAGCGATGGTGAAGGTCGTCAAGTTTGCAGCGTTGGCAGCACTACGGAGCTGAATTTTATCAGCGTTGATAGCACCCATTGCACCTTGACCTGCAACAGCAGCAGCAGGAACAGCAGGAATATTTTGAGAAGCAAAGCTTAAGTCGATATCACCGGAATCGGTTGCGGAATCAGTCAGCGTCAAGGTATTGAACGTGACGCTCGCACCTAAAGCTGTACTTGCCAAAGCACCGCTTGTTGTACTTGCGTCCGTATCATTTCTTTGACCACCGACATATTCATTCGTAACAAGACTCAATGTACCTTCAATAAAGGTATCAGCCGCAGCGCGCGTTCCAAAAACTTGGAGTTCGCTCAAGTTTGCGTCGTCATTGGTGTCTAACTTACCACCTTGGGACTCCAGCAGACCATAATCAGCAAAGTCTATACGGACAGTCTTGTTGTCCACCGTTGTCCAGTCACCATTACGCACCACAACGGCACCGCCATTGCTGTCGGTTTCAACCATGGCATTGATGGTGCCACCTGTGCCGCCAAGTGCAAGGGTACCATTTCTGACAATGCTTATTTCATTAGCTTGGATGTCGTGAACGCCGGTAGCTGTACGCACCCCTGCAGCAAATGTATCATCACCATTGACCAGCAAGGTCGTTGCCGTAGCACCAGCAGCGATACCGGTTGTGGTACCAGGCATGTTTTGACCATCACCCACGGTCAAGCTACCGGTGCCACCGTCAACGATGAGGACATTGGAAGAGACAGTGCCATCAACATCAAGAGCCACGTTGCCTGTGGTTGCCAAGTTGAGGGTGTTCGCATGGACAGTACCGCCACCACGGACAGCGATTTGACCGGCTTTGATGTCAGCATAAGTATTGGCACCAGCAAAGGCTGCAGCAGCAACAACATTACCATCAATATCATGGCGACCATCAAGCAAGTCGCTTGTGGCGATGTTCAAGGTGTCGAAACGCAAATCACCACCAGCTCCATTTACATCGTACTTACCGAGCACGGTGTTTGTTGCTGTGTCTGTGAGGTTAATCGTGCCTTGCACGTTGTAACGAGCTTCTGCGCTGTCCTTAAATGTGGCAGAGGTGGTTGCAACGCCATCTGTCACAACAAGACTATCATCTGCCATTACGTTAACAGCACCACCAGCGGAGAGATCCAACAAGTCAGTTGTGACTGCTTCGCCAACTCCAGCACTATTAATCGTCAACGTAGCAGCACCACTTTGACCTGATGTATAGTTTGTGTCAGCAACAGGGGCAGTAGCTTCTCCACTACCATTTGCTAAAGTGATGCTCGTTACATCCAAAGTTTCGGCGATAATAAGAGTTGCATTAGCGCCATTTAGCCCGTCAGTTGTTCCGCTGGTTGAAGCATTACCTGCATCACCAGCAGTGACATTTACAGCACCAAGTGAAGCGGAAACTGTACCCGCACCAATGGTGAGTTGAGCAGCACCACCAGCACCACCAATGAAATCACCAGCAGCTGTACCAGCATCACCAGCCACAACATTGATGGCAGATCCAGCACTTAAATTTGTAGTCGCACCAGTCACAATAGCGTTCGTGACACCAGCATCACCACCTGCAACCCCATTTCTCCCAGCCACAGCTGGAGGTCCAGTCACAGCTGCAACAGCGTTTTCACCTTTGCCACCGTGAACGTTGAGTACACCATTAGCTCGGATATTCAAGTCGCCAACAGTAGGAGTAGTTGAACCAGCAGAATTACCTACAACTCCATTAGCTCCGTCAGCTCCTGTGAACGTCATGTTGTCTGTGTTAATCGTGCCCGAGTTGGCAAGGTCTACACCAATGACTTGTACTTTGCTCTGGTCAATGGTGACACCTACAGCATTAGTAAGGTCATTTCCAGAAACAATCAATTCACCTGCACCAGCAACAGCTCCAGCAACAGTAGTAAAGCCAGCCTTGGCATTGATGGTACCGGCGTTATTGATGGAGCCGAGTGTCATGGTCACAGCACCATTAGCATTAAGAGTAGCACCTGTAGCCAGTTGGATATGTGCATTTGCTGCCGCTTCAGCGCCAGTGACAGGGGCTCCCCCCAGTGTGGTCCCAGCAGCAACAACACCACCAGCCAACGTAATATCCCCACCAACGGTCAGCTCACTATCTGCCGTTAAGTTGAGCAAGCCACCCTTGGCAAAAGCAGGATCAGAGCTTCCAAGAAGCACATTACCAGTAACTTCGTTTCCAGTACCTATAACATCATGCTTCGCAGCGTAATCGTAAGTAGGAGGAGTACCAGCAGTTGCGGTTACAGCGCCATCCAGCTCTATATTACCTGTAATAATACCAGCTTGATTCTGAGCATTACCAAGCGTAACAGTACCAGTCACAACACCAATAGTATCAGTACCACCCGCACCCGCTTTAAAAGTACCGCCTGTAACATTCAGTTGAGCATCGCCTGAAGCGGTACCTTCAAGCTCCACAGCACCCTGCACTTCCAAGGTACCAGCAGTAACATTTACTTGACCACCGTCTCCAAGACCAGCAGCATCACCAATATCCAATGCCCCTGTAATAGTAGAGTTCGCAGAAGAGTTCAAAACTGCTACAGAACCTCCTGTAGCGCGATCTCCATCCAGCAGTACAGAACCGGCGATAGTGCCGCCCGTAGTCACTCCACCAACCTCAACTCCAGTAAGCGTAACTGTGCCCCCGTTAGCACCAACTTTTACATCTCCTTCCACCGCGCCGCCGTTACTGAGAATCAGCTTGGTGTCGCCCAAATTCCCCGCAGCATCTGCAGTAACTTCAACATTACCAACATGAGTAGTTCCGGTGCCGTCAATGGTCAAGGACTTATAGTCACCAGCAACACCACCAACACCATTAACAAGAATATCTACACCAGCAACACCAACAGCACCAGTCGTGCTGACAACAGTACCACCACGAAGTACGAGATCTGTGGCTACAATAGCACCAGCTCCAGCATCGGCAATCAATATATTGTCAAGTACAAGCCCAACGTAATCAGTTGATCCGATTGGCGTGGCGCTTGACGCGGCATTAAGAAGGCTGGCAGCGTCATCTGTAAGCGTGAACGTAAATCCACCACCGCTAACGACATGGTTAGCAGTAGCAAGCGCAGCACTGTTTAGAGTTAAACCGAAAGCACCCAATGTATGGTCAGCACCCACCCCCAAGGTAAGAGCACCCTCCACTGCTGTGGGGGTAGTTCCCTTGTTGAGCACTGTGTTACCTGTTATCGTCGTCGTGCCAGTGATGTTAAATTCGCCATCAACATCAAAAACACTACCAGTTGTTCCCACTGCCAAATCTGTCGCCGCACCAGCGACACTGACACCGCCCACAACGAGCATACCGGCGACAGCCAGCGAGCCGAATGTGTTCATCAAGTGGCACTTTTTGAGTACCGCTTTATATT
>CAYJPE010000048.1:8852-15332 GCA_964371965.1 uncultured Desulfovibrionaceae bacterium | reverse complement strand
AAGAAGTTCTTTTTCAGAATTATTTTATAGTAAATTTTATATATATTTTTATTTAGAAACAGCCCCTAGTACCTTATGGCGCCGAAGGCGTGACCGTAGCCGAGGGACGAGGCGTACGGGCATCGAGAGCAGCGATGGTGTGGGGGGAAAGCTTTTTTTCCTAAAAAAAGTTTCACCCTAAAGGGCACACGCCCCCACATGCTTTTCAAAAAACGCACATTTAGACAAAAAACGCTACTAGTTTATGTGGCCTTGCCCTTCACGGCTTTGTGCTTCATAGCTCGTATGGTGTCAAGTTCTCGCATGCGTCCTATCTCACTCATCAAGTGTGTTATCTCACTCATGGCCTCCTGATCTGTGTCAGAAAACAAATGTAACACATTGGATACTTGCATGGAGTTATCTGTCATAAAAGCCAGGAGGGTTTGTAAAGCATTGAGAAGAAAAGGGGTGTTGTGAGGATTTTTCTCACGTATCATATGTAAAATTTTTTCTGCATGGCCAAACTTTTTCACCAAATTGAAGTCACGTCCTTGACGTTCAAAGCCATGTAGCAAAAAACGCAATGATATACATTCTATGTATTTAGAGAAAGCCTCGCGCAAAGTAATCCTGTCAACCCCATAAGCAAGAAGATGCTTTTCGATGACGTTATATGTTGCTAGTACAAGCTCTTTGTCGGCCAAATATTCGGCAGTGGTAAAAAAGTCAATCTCATAGCATTGTGGCTCTGACAAATCTTGCACAACTCCGCCGAAAATTGATAGATGACGCGTTTTTCCCAAAAAAAACATGGTGAAATAATCTATATATTCAAGAAAGTACACATGAGACGACAGTGTTTTCAAATCAGCAAGAATGGCAAAACGCAGTTTGGCGAGTGCTGTTTTGTGGACATTATAAAAAGGCGATTCAAAGGAGAGCGCATGACACTCTACACGTTCCGTCGGATTATCAAAAAGCCAAGGTTTTGCCAGAACATTGTTGGCATAGTAGAGCAAACGACTTTTGTCCAATGTCCAAAACCCCGATGCAGAGCTATAATCGGGATGTTCTTTTAAGAATGCCAAACACTGGGCAATGGCATTGTTGCACTGATGCCGTCTGTCCGCACGAAAAACGCAGTAAGGCGTTGTTACATGTTCAAGCAAAAATATTGCGCGTTCGTGGAAACTTTTTTCTGGACAATGAAAATAGCGCACATTCTCCGTTTTTTCCAATGTTGCTGCATGAGAAGAGGCATTTTCACTACTATCTGCAATAAGCAGGGGAATCCTTGTCTGCGCGTGATATTTTATAATGGGCAATAAGGTGTATGATCGATCCTTGGTAATAATAAGCATAGATATATCGTTGAACATCTGATTTTCCTAATGGTTGTCGTCAAATTATGAGTTTTTGTGTTATATCAAGGCCATTGAAGCAAAGTCGAGCTTGCTTTGAAAGTAAAACTTTATGATTCACGAAAAAACGGAACCATGTTCTTTCGCCAAAAATAAAAAAAGGAAGCTCTGTCAAAGCTTCCTTTTTTTATTTATTTTCATGTTAGGTGCTGTCGTCAAATTGCGATTTTTTGTGTTATAGCAGGAAGACAAGCTTGCTTTGCAGGAATATACTTTTATGATATTTGACCAAAAAAGCAAGCAAAGCCTGACGCAGAGCCCGCTTAGATAAGGGCGAAAAGACGCATTTGACGACAGCGCCCAGGGCAATACTATGCCGATGTCCCCTTAAAAAAGTTCTTATTATATGCCCCAAATCCCTTGGGCGATGTAGGGTTGGGACGCGGGGATGTGTTTGTCGCCGTCGTTGTTGCAGTGACCTGCGCTGTCGGGGCACTGTATGCTGTCGAGACTTTTGGCACTTGTGAGGCTTGCGGTTTTGCGGTAACAGGTTGTTGTGCCTCAGGCTTTTGTGGTGCAACAGCTTGCGTAGTCGATGATTCCGCTGGCGCCACAGAGCTTTCTTGTTTTTGCTCAGAAGTATTTACCGAAGTCGGAAAAGGAATGGACGTGGCCTGCGTTTGTCCATACGCCGCCTGCGCTTGTCGTTGACCAAGTTGGTTAGCAAGCTGAGGCTGCGTCCCTTGTCGAGGTACAATGGCCGCACGTTGGGTCAAGCTGGCATCAGTTTTAAGTTTCGCCGATATTTCTGAAGATATTTGACGAGCCTCGGGCGTAATAATAATTTGTGCATAGGCACTGCGCAAGCCCGATAATATATTCACAACACTGTCCAGTTGCTCCACATTCATTTTGAGGTTTGCCTGTAAAAGGCGTGTTGTACAAAGAAAGTACAAGTTATTGAGATTCTCTGCCAACGACCCGCCTTTTTCCAAGTTAAGGGTATTTGCGAGTTCATTGATAATATCAATGACCTTAGAAATGTAAATACCCTTGGCGGCATAATCCTTCTCAAGCATTTTATCGCGAGCCAACTGCAAAAAACGCAAGGCACCGTCATAGAGCATAATCAAAAGTTGGCCTTGATCGGTCGTTGTCACCTTGGTCTGAAAGTAGGCCTGTGCTGCCTTGTTCATAATATCCTCGTTTTGTTATGGTCAAAACTGTGTGAATCCACACCTCAATTCGCTTAGCCCAGTTGGCCCAATTGCGAAGTAAGCATGGACATGGTATTGCTGTATTCGCCCAAAAGCGTGTCAAGTCGTGCAAACTTCATGCGCTCGTTTTCTTCCCAGCGCGCCAAGCGTGTAATTTCATTAGAAATTTGCTCATCAAGGCTGAGCATAAGCTCTTGATAGCTATTTTGCATAATCATGAGCCCGCCATTCTCGGCACCGATGGAAGGATCCTCCGCGCTTGGAGGGAAGTACTTCAGCTCATCGCTAAAAAAGTCTTCCATTTTACCTACAAGGCCTTGCTTAATGGACACGGTGCCAGAATAAGATCCAGCGACCATATTATCAACCGTAATGCCAAGCCCTGATGCACCACCGGAGTCGCTGCTCCCATACCATGTATTTCCTGCCCCGTCTGCTGCTACGCCATTTATCATAACATTTGTTATCGAGCCATCAGCTCCGACAGTATAGGACACATCATATGTTCCTGGTTCGGAGATACCGTCAATATGGCTGTCATAACGGAAGTTTGGCGAGTTTGTTGAGCCTTCACCGTCGGCGGCAAAGAAGGAGATAACATCCTCCAGATTCTCCGACAAAGCCTTATCAAAAAGCTCTTGGTCAAAAGCCTGCATGGCATCCGTGGAACCCAAGGGGGCAATCACGAATTGCCCATACGTGGAAGATGCTTCGTCCGAATCAGTTTTGATGCCCATTTGCGACAAGGTGGCAATAAAGTCACCGGAAAAAATGTCGTCAGCTTTAATCATGGTCGAAAAACCGTCAGGAGATCCGGTCATGGACTCTTTAAGGCGCGATTGAAAAAGATTTATGCCATATTCACCATTCAACGGGCCGGCACTGGTATTGGACAAAGTCGCATCTTCAGAATAAGTACTCTCTGTGTCGTCCACGGTAACGGCTGTCAAGTCTTGCATTTTTGCAATGACAGAGTTCACAGAATCAAGGAAGAGTTGAATATTCGCCTTCACGGATTCTGTATCGGAGGCCACGGTAATTTGCGTTTTACCTATATCTTTGAGGGTAAAGGTCACGCCTTGTACCACTTCTGTGATCTCGTTGGTGCTCGATGTTATTTCTTGTGAAATGCCGCTCATTTTTAATACGGCGTCTTGCGCCTGGGTGATAGTCCAATTGTCATTGCCTGTAACTTCACCCTCAAGGGCGTATTGATCGAGGCCATTTGTATTGATGGACGTAATACCCGTTACTTCGCCTGTTGTAGAATCATAGGTAACCGTTTTGCCGACTGCGGCAGCATTGGTCACAAGATTGCCTAAAATATCATTCCACGACTGACCGCGAGTCACGTCAACGCCCACAGAACTTCCATCGGCTAGAGTAAAGTCAAAGGTCGTTGTTGCCGGTTGCGTATCCGGTTGCAAACGGGCATCGGCATCAAAGTCCTCTTGTGTCAAAGAATATGTGCCGTTAACGGTTCCGCTTGGCGTCGTCATAGATGCCACATTCTTCATGGAATACGTGAGCGTATTTGTTGCCGTATCAAGCGAGGCATCAATGGAACTTTGGCCTTCGTCGGTGAGCCAGGTATTTATACGACCAAAGAAGTCGTTAACGCTTTCATCTGCCTCCACCTGAAATGTCTTTGTCGCGCCGCCGTTGATAGTGAATGTATACGAATCGCCCTCTGTCAACTTCGTGTCCATACCATCGGGGACACTCATAGTGTTTGTGAGCACGGGATTTACAGGGGTAATAGAATCCTGTGTATATGCTGTTGCATCTTCGCTCGGGAGCTTGGCATAGCGTTTTACGGACTGAACATCGTCCAGCACCAAGGCGCCGTCTTTTATTTCGGCGGTAATACCCTTGGCGATATAAGCATCCATCAGCTGTTGTTGTGTTGTATCGCCTGTGATGGCCACATCAATGCCGGATGCATCTTTCACTGTGTCAATAGTAATGGGCGTTGCACTTCCCCCGGCAAACACTTCGTACTTATACTGCTGAATAGCAGGCTCGCCAGCATTGAGCGCCGTCGTTAAATCGGCAGGATCTGCCGCTGTCCACGTGGGATTACCGCCACGAAAGCCCACAAGATTGGCGCCGTCAACGGTTAAGTTCGCTTCGGCACCTGACTCTTTGCCCGCCATTTGAAAAGTGTAGCCACCGGACACCTTAATAAGCTGCATGGTGACACCGGGGTTTTCCGGATCCTTATTAATGATATTGGCAAGGCCTTCAAGCGTCGTGCCAGGCCCCACTTCAATAGAGCGTGTTTCGCCTTTATAAGTATACGAAAGAGTTTGCGATGCATCGGTATCATTGATGGTGGCATCTTTCGAGTCAAAAGTCATATTAGAGCCCCACAAGGATGCACTTGCCAGCTGCTTGACTTCTACAGAATACGTTCCGTCAATGGCATCGGCGCCAGCCTCTGCACTCAAAACGGTTTCATCGGAACTATTTGCCACCTTTGTCAAAAATTCTCCGGGACTGTTAAGCCCCTCCAGTGCTTCCATAGCTTCGCGAACGGTATCAATGAGCTCCGACATGGCCTCATACTGCTCGGTTGCCGCATCTCGAGAGTCCTCAAGAGAATAGAGCCTAAAAGATTCAAGTTCTTTGAGTTGTGCAACCATGGACTCAAAATCTGTTCCGCTACCGATTCCCGAGAACGAAATACCGCCAGATATAGATGACATAAAGATACCCTCACAAAATTCATAACCAACAAAAACCCTGCGCCCTATGCACTTTCACCCCATGTGCCCTTCGCGTATTTTTGCCTCTGACCCTCGACAGCTTTGTTGGTTCACTTTCAAAGCAATGCCATATCTCTTAAAGGCACAACAAAAACGCACATTATTAAAGGCAAACACCAACGTCACGCCTTTTGCTCTACATGTGACAGTATACAAAGCAAGCCTCGAGAATGTGTGAAAATCCCCACAAAACACGAAAAACATGCCTACGCAAAGTCTTGTTTTAAATATATGCAATAAGCGTGCTTAAGAATGAGCACGACCCCCGTCATTTTTTCGACAAAATCCTTGGGGCTATCGTCAAACAGTGGATTTTTCGCATCATATCAAGCAAGGACAAGCTTGGCTTAAGGTGAGATACCCTTCTGATATTTAACCGAAAAAGCAAGCAAAGTCCTATCGCAGAGATACCCGCAAAAAAACATTCTGACAAAAGCGCTCCACAAGTTGAGAGCTTAATATACTCCCTAATACATTCTATCGGGCGTCAAAAAAAAGACTTTAGGGAAAAAGGAATTTTTTTCATATCTTTTTTACTCTGTGCTTCCATAATTCTTCCGTCAAAATCTTCAAAAAAGCTTCTTGACATTGACGAAGATATACCTTAGCGAAGCATAAGTTTATTTTAGACGCTCTCGACAAATGCGCCTTTTCGCCCTTATCAACGTGGGCTCTGCGTCAGACTTCGCTTGCTTTTTCAGCCAAATACCAGAAGAGTATATTCTTTCAAAGTAAGCTTGTCTTCCTCATATATAACGCAAAATTTCGCAATGTAACGACAGCGCCCCATATGATTATGTGTACAGGAAAGCTTGTTGTATCCTGTCTGCCTTTTTAAATGAAGAAAACGTCCTTGCGGCACAGCTTCCTCTGATACCGTGCGAAGACTTTTCGAACGAGGAATTTTCATTATGACTATATCCAAATATCTTCATAAAGTACACGTAAAAACCTTCATCTTAGCCTTTTTTCTTCTGTTAGCTTTTATTGTAGCCAGCGTATCTGGTACAGCTCATATTGCTTTAGCAAAGGAGAATAAGGCAAGCGGCACTTCTTCTGCCAAGGCGAAGGATGATCGCACGCCCATCACTGCACATGATGACGCTGTAAATGATGACGCTGTAAATGATGACGCTGTAAATGATGACGCTG
>CAYJPE010000048.1:0-8752 GCA_964371965.1 uncultured Desulfovibrionaceae bacterium | reverse complement strand
GATGACGCTGTAAATGATGACGCTGTAAATGATGACGCTGTAAATGATGACGCTGTAAATGATGACGCTGCGAAGAATGACACAGACGACACTGACACAGATGATACCAACGCTCAAAACATCATCGAAGAAGAAGACGCAGACATAAATACCATAAACTGCCGTGAATTTCTTGACAGCGTCCCAGACGAAAAAGATTTTCTTATAATATGGCTCGACGGCTTCATGAGTGCATCCAGCGAAAGTTCTATTATAAGCAAGCCTTGGATAGCGAAGCTTGACAGGCACATCAAGAATTTTTGTGCAAAAAACACCACAAAAACGCTTATGGATGCCATTGACGCAATGCCCGCGGGAGAGCTTTAACAGACTGTTGAAAAACTCCATTTTTGACAGGCCGTTCAAAAGCGGTATACATATATAAGCGCTTCACGAAGCGAGCTTGACGTAGTGAACGGGCAAAAAGTCACTCAGCCACTTTTTTCTTTGTGAGTCGCCTTTTGTGCATACCCTTGGTTATGTTGACTTTTCAACAAGCTAGAGAGTATCAACCCCATGCCTCCTTTTAATTATTACGACCAACGTTATCAACCTTTTTTTGGGCACAGATCGCCCCAACAATAAACTTAGGACATTATTATGAAAAAACTTTTTTTGGCAGCAAGTATGTTGTTTGCGCTTATTCTTTTTACCGGCAACGCACATGCCGAAGAGACCATCATGACAATGCTCACATGCAAAGACTTTAATGAGGCTGACTCACAAGACGAACGCATGCTCTACGCTTATATGATGGACGGCTTCTTGGCTGCAGAAGGTGACACAACTACAGTAACGCCCACATGGGTAAATTACTTCGTTGAGTTTGCCGGAATGTATTGCCCTAAGAACCCTAACGCAACATTTGCAGAAGTTTTTGAAAATCTATCGGGGTATGATGTTGATTTTGGCGAATTGACATGTGAATTTTTTGCCACTTTAAGCCATGTGGAAAAAGTTCAATTGAGCGGTTGGTGGTTAGGCTTTTTGAGCTTTTCACAAACTCCGTTGGTTCATGATGGTGATGCCTTTGATAGATTGTTAACTGACCTTAATGCGTACTGCCCTGCAAACCCCAATGCTCTCCTAAAGACGTATATAGAAACGAAGTTTAAATAGAGTACTACATTCGCCTCTTGAGGATGGCGACTGGAAAAATATTTATAATGACGCACATTTCCAACAAAATGTATTTGGGACTGTCGTCGAAACTATTTTAGTTGCTTTGGAGATTTTATGTCAGATTTATATGGCAAAAGTTTAATGATGCAAAAGAACTCGCTGTTGGTGATTTACTCAATCGGACTTATTGCGCCTTTTGCCCTGAGTGATATGGCGACAGGCGCACTGATTGTGCTTCCTCTTGTGGTAACGATCTATGGTATGAGCGTAGCTAAAAAGGAAAATGTTCCATTTGTCAGAGTACATTATCGTTGGATGTTACGCACCGTACTGGCCACGTGGGGGTGGATAGCCCTGATCCTTACCATAGGTTTTCTTATAATATTTTTGGCTGACATCCCAATTCCAGAAGTCATTGACATGGATAAAGCCTTTGATGATCCTGCCTATGATGATTTTTGGTTATACATGGTAGCAATCTTTTTAGCGTCGACCTTAATTCCAACTCTTTGGTATTGCTACCGTTTTATACGCGGCTTAAGTACTTTGCATCGAAACAGAACGCCCAAGGGGCAACCCATAACCTCATAAAATTTGGAGAAAACATGAAAGAGTTAGATGGAAAATCAGGCCTAACAAGCAATGCGGCACTCATAGCTTTCTATATATTGACGTTTGTAGCAACAACCTTTTTCGCAACACTCATCCCACTTATTTTGATATTGATAGCTGAGGGGCACGCTCAGAGAGAGCAGGCTCCACTTGTAAAATCACACACCAAGTGGTTGAGCCGTACCATTTTATTCGGCTGGCTATGGGGCATAATTCTCATCGTTATTTTATCCGTGAGCATCATTTCCGTGTCTGTCGATCTTTCTGACGCCGCGAACATGAGTGATGCTGATATAGTAGGGTATCTGCTGAACTGGAGTTTGCTTGTACCCACACTTTGTCTGATATTGCTTACGTTTTGGCAATACTATCGTATTATTCGTGGCTTGATTATGTGCGTTTCTGGCAGGGCGCCCAAGGCAAATATGGTATGATAGCTTGTTGAAAAAATGGCATCTGCCAGTCCGTTGCAAAAGTACATAACCAAAGAGCTGTTTCTGAAAAAGAAACAGCTCTTTACTTATGCTTCTCCGCAAATAATTTTCCCCTCACAACAGCGTCCTTCCCAAAACGCTCTCGCAAAGCATCCAAAGCTTTATCAAGCGAGGCATGCTTGGCCTGTTCGCGGGCGTGCATCTTATCATTCTGCATAGTGTCTAAGAAGGGGAGCGTGCCTTGTACGCCTTGCCGATGTTCTTGAAACTGAGACACCCCAATGCCAATAAGGCGCACAGCCTTAGGGAATGAAAGTTCGCCAAGCAGAGCATATGCCGTATCAAAAATGACTTGCGTACCATTGACAGGGGTGTCTAAAGTTCGACTTCGAGTAATTTGCTGAAAATCCGCATATTTAATTTTAAGCGTAATGGTGCGCCCTCGTAAATTTTGTTTGCGCAAAGATGTTCCAACTCGCTCCGCATGGGCAAGGAGTGTGCGGCTGAGTACGTCCATATCCCACGTATCTTGACTTAAAGTTATTTCAGCACTTTCTGACTTTTGTGGAGGGAGAGGACTAACGCTACGTCCGTCACGACCGTGAGCACGGTGCCATAATTGCACACCGGCCTTACCGAAGCGACGTTGCCAGTAGCTTTCTGGCAAGGCCTGCACGTGTGCGCCAGTGCGCACTGAGAGCGTGCGTAGCTCCTGCGCAAATTTTTTGCCCACACCGGGAATACGCTCAACGGGGAGTGTTTGTAAAAAGTTATCCATATCATGTGGATAAAGCACAGAAAGACCGTTGGGCTTTTGCATGTCCGATGCAATTTTTGCCAAAAACTTCACTGTAGCTGCTCCAACAGAGCATGTGAGCCCACCCGTGGCCTCATGAACTGCCGATTTTATGCGATGCCCAAGGTTTTCGATGGGGCCAAAAAGTCGTTCAAGACCTGTCGCATCCACATAGGCTTCGTCAATGGATGCCGGCTCTACAAGGGGTGAAAAATTTGCCAAAGTCTTCATAACAAGGCGCGACACTTCCACATAACGTGAACGCCTGCCCGGCAAAAAAATACCTTGCGGACACAGGCTGCGAGCCATAGCCACAGGCATGGCAGAACGCACACCAAAAATACGTGCTTCATACGATGCTGCAGACACCACGCCGCGCGCGCCCACACCTATGATGACAGGTTTACCGCGCAAATCCGGCGCATCCAATTGTTCCACTGACGCATAGAAAGCGTCCATGTCCACGTGGAGTATCCACGGTATGGGAGGGGCTTGTGGCTTTGTTGACATTGTCGTAAATGTTGACGCCTTTCAGGCTGTTGAAAAACTCCATTTTCAACAGCTTGATTTTCATATATATTTTTACGTGTGATCTGTCTTGCAACAGAGCATATCCTTATCCAACTAGGGCAAGGGCACCGTCACGCTTTGTACGGGTGGATCTGTCTGATACATCCGCCATGCCTCCACATTGGGCAAGCATACAGAGACAAGCTCTACCATATGCCCCTTCACTCTGTCGAGTCTGTAATCACACAGGGCACTGCCTTCTTGCACTTTCGTCTCTTTTTTGTCGGCAAAAGAATAATGCACAACAGAGATGGGGCCACACGGGTCATAATCGCACTGACGTCCTTTGCTGTCTTCGCTCAACTGAGAAACAAGGATGCCTTTACTCTCGTCTATCCACAAGAAAAGAGGATAGCCAATGCCGTCTGAATAGTAGGTCGTCTTGCCAAGATAACGTGCGTTTGGGTAAGAAAAGAAAAGGAGTTCACGGATAAAATACGTTCCAGCATCCATTGCCAGAATTTTTTTGTCCGGCGAGAGAAAAACGCCGGAGCAATACTCTGCCATCTCGGTGGCAGCAAAGGCCAAAGGAGCCCCTCCCACCATCTCAAAAATATACACACCGCCATGCAAACCATACTTCATGGCTTCCTCGTGCCCAATGGCAAGATATGACAAAGCAGCTCCACGCACGGACAAGGGCGGAAACATGTCCCTGCTCAGTGTATATGACTGGCCTTGGCGCGTAATAACAAATACGCCTTCTCGTAACTCAACCTTTCCATTATAGGCGTCTGCCGCCAAGGCCGAATGTGTTGTTATGGTTACAGAGCTTAACGACACGAGAATAAAAATACATGCAAAAAACACACATAGCACGTTAAGCTGGCGCATAAAGCCTCCTTATAATGTGTTAAAGAGCGATAATACCGCCATGACAACAGAAAAAAGCGTAGTCACCAAGGCCATCGCCATGAACAAGCGTTTTTTGTGGCGGTAGGCAAAGAACAGCAAGGCCGCACTGGCAAGGCTTCCCCCGAGGGTGAAGCCGCACAGCAACAGTGTTTGGCGAGTGAGTACGAGTACGGCCAATGCCCAGAGATAAAGGGCGAAAGCGAGAACGACTATGGAATATAAGAGCAGTTTGTGCATGTGTCATGGTTCCTTTGTCGATTCCGTAACAATATCCTGCCAAAAAATGTCTCTCAAGCAGCAGACTTTATTGAGACATTTTCACATCATCCAAGGCGAGTACTTCTTGTGTTTGTAAGCATTCCCCATCATGTTCGTCATAGTATTGCACGTCAACATACTGCATTGTCATGGTTTTTCCCACCAATGTATCGTAGATGTCTTTGTCGCCATAACTGACCCGTAGGGTGTGTTCGCCACGCATATCGTCATAGGTAATATAATAGGCATGGTAGGCTTCAAAAGCTTTTTTGAGGGTGATGGGTGTTTCTTTTATGTCGGAGCGTTTTGTGGGGCAAGCAGCTACTGCCGGGTCTGGCGAGGCGTTTGGCGAGGCGTCTGGCGGTACATCGCGGTAATACGTTCCAAAGAGTGCCGCAGTGCACCCATCTTCAAATTCTTGCGCCATTTGGGGATTCCAGTTGACAGTCATGGTGGCGCCGTCAGAGCTGACGGCAAGCTCATAGAAGGCATAACTGGCAAACTGGCTTGCTTCGCCCTCAAAAATCGGCAACATAGAACACAATTCGTTTTCTTCCGTGTCGAAAAAGTTGGCTCTAAAGAATCCTATGCCCTCAGGTTTGATATCCACATTGGTGACATGCAGGCATATGGATGTTTCGCCATTGCAATAGGTTCCCCACCAAGGAGCCACGTCGGCCGATGCAGTGCCGAAGGAGGCCAAGAGCGAGCACAGAAGAAAAGTGAGGCCACGGAAGAAGGAAAAAAGTTTGTTTTTCATACGTGTATCCTTAAAAATATGGAAGATGTTTTGTACGTTGACGTGTACAGAATGAACGTAGCAACTCAATTTCCATCGTCGTGTGTCATTATCCCTAGAATGGTACCTTTGTGTTGGTTGGCAAAAAAGAGTTGCAGGCGCGGTTTGCCGTCTGCATCCATATCTATGACAAGGGTATCCACTTCTTGAATGGGTACATTGTCAAAGTGAAAGTGAATGGCACTTGGCATGCCCATGTAAAGATCAAGCTTGGATGTAATATTGGCAGGTTTGCGAATGGCTATGCTTTGCCCTTCGTTGATAAGTAGGTCAACTACGCGCGTTTCCACATCGCTGATAATGGTGGCTGTGATGAGTGGAAAATAATCTGTATTGTTACGGAATGTAAGTGTGGCTTCCTTAAGGGCAGGACAAAAGCCCGCAGGTATGAGGCAATACTCCGACATCCAGCCGTCCATTTTTTTGCCATTCTTTGTATAACTTACCCGTGCCCAGCCTTCAGAGAGCTCTTCGAGAGCAAGCTGTGTTCCGGCCTTAACAGTATCCATTTTAGGTGCGGACTCAGTGGGGCGTTTGCGCATGACACAAGAAGTGTCGCGTGCATAGCCTGCGCAAAAACCCAGCAAACTTTTGTGCATCCAGCCTTCGTTACCGGTGGGAAGCCCCACGCGAAACCAGTCGCCCTTTTGTTCAAAGAGCTGGGCACGCCGATTATACAAAAGGTCAGAATTATCAAAATACTCATAAACATACACAATGTCGGCAGCACTTGTCGCTTGAGCACGCACATTGGCATTTTCTGCTTCGGTAACCCCTGCTGGCAGGGCATAGGCAAGTGAAAAAGGAAGCATGACAAATATTGTGAGAAAACTCCATATTTTATTCATAATATTCTCCTTTTTAAAACGTTTTCTCGTTGCATTGCCGCTCATTTTTGAGAGGACTGTGCATTCAGAGGTATGTTTACAGAGTTTTGGAAGCGTTGATTAAAAGATTTTGTGTTCTTTAACTCGACAAGCACGTTTTAGAAAGCGCGCGGTATATATAGATATACATTGTACAAAGCGAGCTTGACGTAGTTAGCAGCCTGTTAATAAACTCCATTTTTGGCTGTCCGTTCAAAAAGTCTGCGATACAAAGAAGCGAAAAAAGTCAAGATGCGCGGTCTATGAGACAGACATAAACGATGTAGCTTTTTTACGCTGACGCCGCAAGCTACACTTTTTCAACGGGCTGCTAGGCGCTGTCGTCAAATGGCGAATTTTTGTGCTATATCAAGGAAGACAAGCTTGCTTTGAAGGAATATACGCTTATGGTCTTTGACTGAAAAAGCACGCGAAGTCTGACACAGAGACAACCTAAAAGGCGCATTTGACGACAACGCCTAGAAGGCAAAAAGGCATTCCATCAGTGTCTCCTTGACACAGACTCTTAATTAAGCATTGACTCCAACTTGACGATGCTCCACGTTTTCTTTCCCCCCCATGTGTGTGGTAATGCCAGTGCACGGAAGGTACCACGAATATCTTCTTCGTCGTCGGCATTATAAAGTTCGCCGGTCATGATAATGGCATTATCAGTGGTGCGCTTCTCGGCCTTGTTGACACGGGCGTAGATAACTTGCTCGCCATCGGCACCATCAAAATGGTAGATATTATCTTGTAAGAAATATGTTTTTTTGGAAGCATAATCTTCTATGGCAGGCGCCTGTTTAATATCAAAGGCGAAATACTTTTTTAACGTTTGCAAGACATATTTCGCTTCAAGGGTTAAAGCACCGTGAGGACATGCCGTGTCCGCACACGGCTTTATGCGGCTTGAGTAATTATTGATATAATTATGCCATACGCCAAAGTTCACCAAGGTATCCACGTCGTCCAACACATCGGAAGCTGTGAAGTTCATCATGCCCAATTCGGTAAAGTTTGACAAAAAAATTCCCATGCGCTCCAGCTCTTTTTTGGAAAATTCTTGTGCGGCGGCAGTGTGTGTGAGCGTTGTGTGTAAAAAAAGAAGCATAAACCCCATGACAATATACACTACAGAACATTTACCTGCTTTCATAATGTCTCCTTAATTTGATTAAATACAACGTTCTCTAAGCGCTGTCGCCACATGGCGAATTTTTGCGTGATACCTGAGGACGACAAGCTTGCTTTGAAGGAATATACTCTTATGGTCTTTGACTGAAATAGCAAGCGAAGCCTGACGCAAAGATAAGCAAAAAGGCGCATTGGACGACAGTGCTTCAATACATTCTTTTGCATTTTGCCCTTGTTCTGAGAGTGTAAAGACATTTCTTGCTCAATCGACGTATGCTTGCAAGGGTTTTTTCAGCAAAACGTATTCTTTTGGCAAAAAGCATACAATCCCTTCACTGAGAAACAGTCCGTAGGCTTTTGAAATATTATTTACGAACCCATGTTCCATCAAAAACGACTCCGGCACCGGAAAGGCCGGCGCCTTTAAACGCATTGCTGGTCGTCACAAGAGCCTTGTTACCCTCAAAAGTAACGTACACCATGGCGCCCGGAAAGTCCTTTTTATCTTCCACAACCATATTTTTGCCTGTCGTCACACCCTGTCCGACAAACTGACCGGTGTTGTAGGGGGGATTGTTCATAAAGGCATCCATTTGCACTGTGTAGACGTTGGTTGTATTGGTATTGCTAATGACCATTTCTCCCGAACAATCCGCATGACCAAAATCATAGGTACCTACATATTGTCCCCGCGCGGAAACAGTGTGTGAAAAAAGAAGCACGCTCGCCACAAAGAAGGCGCAAAACAAACATTGAGTGACTTTCATTGATATTCTCCATGGTGTGATGTACTCAAGCAAAAGCCTATTAAAATCGCATTTTTGTTCTTTGACCCAGCTTCGAAGGCGGAGACGAATCTTGAGAAATCCGCAGTATATATAGACCTGCACAAGGACTTCGCACAATAAGCCTGATTCCGCCAAAAGGACATTACATCAATGTTGCCTAAAAACCTGTTGCATAACACAGACTGACAACAGGACACACTTGCTTCTGCTGAGCCATAGTACACCCGCTGGCCTTATGTCAACAAGAGCTTGTCCGTAAATACATGGATTGTAAGCCGAGAACAAGGAACAATGCATTTTTTCGCAAGGAGCATACTCTTATCAGCCCGTTGAAACATTCAAATGTTTAGGCTGTTCGAAAAGTGCGAGATACAGGGAAGATAAAAAAGTAAGCAATACCGTATATATAGACATACATGCCTTGCTTACTTTGTCTACTCTAAAAGCTCTGCCTGCATTCTATACATGTTGCCATG
>CAYJPE010000047.1:10816-15373 GCA_964371965.1 uncultured Desulfovibrionaceae bacterium | reverse complement strand
TTTTGCTTATCTCTGCGTCAGACTTCGCTTGCTTTTTCAGTCAAATACCATAAGAATATATTCCCTCAAAGCAAGCGTGTCTTCCTTGATATAGCACGAAAACTCAACTCGTGTAGCCCCTAGGAGCCGTCACAACGAAAACTTTATTGTAAATATGAGGGAGAAGTGGCGCGGGCTGTTTTTTGTATCCATTTCCCTCTTACCCGTAGGGTTCGCTTTTTGTTAAGCACGAAGTGCGTACAAAAAGTACGAATGTGACTTTTTTGGACGATTTCGCGTATATTCTCAGATTTTTTCCTCTCACGAGGCAAAAGTTTTTTTTCTGCGTAAGCGTACTTTAGTACGTGCGCATAAGAAAAAAAGCTTTTAACGAAGTGAGAGGGAAAAAGATGAATATCGTGAAATCGTACAAAATCGTACAAAAACACACACACAAAACAACACAACATACATACATACATACATACATACATACATACATACATACACAGCACACACTGACAAAATACAACTTTTCACCTTAACACGACATTACCTAGGCGCTGTTAAGCAGAAACATTGACTACGTAGACAAGGCAGGTTCAACACAAATGAAACGTTTTTTCCTACTCTCCTTCATTTGCATAGCACTCTTCACTTTTTCGGCGTGCGACAACGATGACACAACATCAACGTCACAACACAATGCAGACACGCAAAGCCCCCTCAAGGTAGGCTTTATCTACGTGGGTGCCGTCAACGACAGAGGCTATACATATACCCACGACCAAGCTCGAAACAAACTTGTACAAGCGCTTGGCGTAGAGACGATTGCCGTGGAAAACGTCAAAGACGAAGCACGCGTGGAAGAAGTGGCCACTAGCCTCATCAAACAAGGTTGCGCCGTTATTTATGCAACAAGTTACGAACAAATGCGGGGACTCGCACACGCAGCTCAAAAACATCCCCATATCTACTTCGGCCATGCCACCGGCTATATGCAATTTGACAATATGTCAAACTTTATGGGCAAGATCTACGAAGCACGGTACTTGTCCGGTATTGTGGCGGGCTTAAACACAAAGACGCAAAAAATAGGCTATGTTGCCGCCATGCCCATTCCCGAAGTTGTGAGGGGCATAAATGCCTTTGCTCTTGGCGTCAAGTCTGTCAATACGCAAGCACAAGTCGAAGTTATATGGACGGGTGCGTGGGAAAGTCCGCAGACAGAAAAAGCCATGGCTTTCCAACTCATTGACAATGGGGCAGATATCATTGCCCAACACACAAACACACACATGCCTCAGGTGGCGGCATCAGAAAGAGGCGTCCTTGCCATAGGCTACAACCACTCCACAAGAGAATTACTCCCCGACACCTATGTGACAGCTCCCCTATTCCACTGGGAAACATACTATATTGACGATGTTTCTGCCATCATAAACGGTACGTGGCGCTCGCGAAGCTACTACGGCGGCTTGAGCGACAACATGGTGGCGCTTGACAGCATAAACACAGCACTTGTACAAGCGGAAACTGTGGAAGCTGTTGAAAAAGCGCGTAAAAACATTGTGGAAGAAAGCTTGCACATATTTACCGGCCCCATTTATGACAACAGGGGCAACTTGCAACTTGACCCAGGAAAACGCATGAGCGCCCACGAAATGCAAACCATGATTTTTTTTGTTGATAATGTTTTGGAATACGATGCGCAAAAGCAGTAAGGCCATGCGTGCTGCCAAAAGCTTGCCAAAGGCTTCTTCTGCAAGCAGGTAACAGCACACATCGGCTGATCAGGCTGTTGAAAAAGTGCAATCTACGGCGTCAGAGAAAAAAGTAAACAACTTATGTATGTCTATATGCACGGCGTTGCTTACTTTTTTCTCCTCCTTGTATCTCACACTTTTTGAACAGCCTGAAAATTTGAGTTTTTCAACGGTCTTTGATGTATGCCACCCAACGCGCATCGACACGTAAAGAGGGGAATTATATGCAAAAAAATACCTACATCATTATACTTCTCTACTATGCCCTGAACTTATTATATGCTTCACCTGCCATGGCCAACACCTTCGACTTTGATGCGCAAGTGCAAGAAGCCGAAGCGCGTCGCATAGCCATTGCAGAGCAAATGGAAGCAAGCACTATCTTTGTATTTGGCTACAATGAAGGCGAATCATATGGCTTTGGCACAGGCTTTGTGGTGGCGGATGGCTATATTCTTACTAATGGGCATGTGACGGACGGTTTTGCAAACATTCTTGTGGCAGGCAATAACTTGCCTGCGCAACGCGCGACTGTTATCAAAGAAATTAATGAAAAGTGGAATGATTTTGCACTTTTAAAATTCAATCATCCTGAAAACTTGCCTATTTTGCATTTTAATAACGCTTTACGCCGCACAGACAGGGTGAGCGCGTGGGGCTACCCTGCCGTTGTGATTCAGTTTGACACACGTCTTGATCAAATTCTTACGGGAAATTTTCAAGAAGTGCCACCTCTTGTCTATACAGGTGGCGAAGTAAGCAGCTTCATAAATAATGGAAACGCCATAAGCATCGTGCATTCGGCACTCATCTCGCAAGGCAATAGCGGCGGCCCCTTGGTCAATGCCCGCGGCGAAGTGGTGGGCATAAATACGTGGAAGGGCGGCTCAAGCAAAGAAGGCTCCATTGTCTTTGCCGCCTTAACGGCAGAAGCGGCCATCGATTTTATACGTTCGTGCGGTGTGGAACCGCTGCTTGCAAAAGGCAGCATGATGGCCATGCTTGACGAAGACCATACCCTGCCAAGGGAGGGTGCCGAAGCCCACATACGTCCTCAAACCCCACCCATGCCCGACCCTACACACACCGATAACACAGAGGCGAAAACAGACGATTCTCCCGAGGACATGGCTGATTTGTTGAATGATATCAGGGCTATTATTGGCAGTTCCGTTATCACGGAGCCGCAAAATCCCCAACAAGATGTTGACACCAGTCAATTCTCACCCCAAATGCGCGAAGCCTACGCCCAAGCCAAAGCTGGCGTGGCTCAAGCCCAAGCACATGTGGGCGCTCATTTGTACGAAGGCAACGGGGCACCCAAAAACCCTGAGCTGGGTGTATTTTGGCTCAAAAAAGCGGCAGCACAAGGCCATGCCGATGGGCAAGGGATTCTCGGTATCATTCAAATTACAGACTTTAACTTCAAAGATATCCCACGTGGATTGCACAATCTTCGCCTTGCCGTCGTCAAGGATTCTTCCTATGCCATGCGATTGGCATACTTTTTATATGCAGGCGAAACACTGGGCGTTGAACGCAATATCCCGGAAAGCTTGACTGCGGCAGAGATAGGCGCAAATGCAGGATATCCTGCGGCCATAGGCCTGCTTTCTTTGCTCTATTATAAAGGATATACACATATCGACAACGAAGATGTCAAGGCGCTGGAGCTGGCCACTATGGTTGAACACGACAACATCGCCTCGGCACACGCAACCTTGGCGTGGCTCTACTACGCAAGCAACAGCGTGACCAATGACATGCACAAAGCATTTCAATATGCCAAAAAAGCGGCAGAAGCCGGCGTACCCGAAGGCATGGCGCTGTTGGCCTATATGTATCATGATGGGACAACCGGCACGGTAGACAACGACCAAGCGCTCTTTTGGGCAAAAAAAGCGGCCGACCTTGGAAATGACGTGGGACAGACATTTATGGGGCAAATGTACTGTGAAGGCACGATTGTGCCACAAGACTTGGCGCTTGGTGTGGCATATTTGGGCATGGCAACGCATAAAGGCTTAATCGCAGCGCAAAACCTCTATAGTAAATTTTATCCACAGTTAGATGACTGGCAACGTGAAAAAGCACAAGGTCAAATGACATTGTGGCGTGAGCAGTGGGGACTACCCATACTGCAACTGCCTTCCTAGGTAGTGTCTAAGGAAACGCTGATTTAATGCCTTTTTGCCCTTTTACTGCGTTAGACTCATTTCGTGAAACCCTTATATATGTCTAATATACCGCGGGCTTCCCAAAATTCGTCTTCCTTGTCAAAGAACAAAAATTCGATTAAATCAGCGTTTCCCTAAATAAATTCTTTTGCATTCTGCCTGCGTCAAACAGCGCTTTTTACTCCAGTCAAATACCATAAGAGTATATTCCTTCCGTAAAAAGACGTGTTTTCCTTGGCAGAAACACAAAATCTTTTTCTTTAGAAACAGCCCCTAGATGACCCGCTGATGCAGTATTGTTTTTGATTGTTACTTTTTTTTGTGGGGGGAAACTTTTTTTGGGAAAAAAAAGTTTCACCCCACACCATCGCTGCTCTCGATAGCCGTGAGGCTCGTCCCTCGGCTACGGTCACGCCTGCGGCGCCATTCGGTCAGCCCCTTCAAAAAAACCAATAGGTTCGCATATATGCCGAAGCTTTTTTTAGGAAAAAAAATTTCGCTGGCATTTTTTATGTACATAAAATACTTCCAAGGTGTCTCAGCACTCTACATTGCTCTACATAACAACACGTTAGCATCCCAGTGGAGGGAGTAAGCAGTAAGCGCGTTTTGAAAGGGGAAGGAGGGGGTGTGGG
>CAYJPE010000047.1:0-10806 GCA_964371965.1 uncultured Desulfovibrionaceae bacterium | reverse complement strand
GAACCCACGGCCACCTGGGCCACAACCAGGTGCTCTACCTACTGAGCTACATCCTCCACGAGCAATGTATTTACACCTTCTCTTATTCTTTGGCAAGCATTTTTTTGAAGTTTTTTTATTTAATATATCGCCATGTATACATGGTCTCTTCTTAGGGGCTGTCTCTAAGAAAACACTGATTAATTATTTTTCTTGAGGGGGAAGGGGATCTTTTGCCAAAACCCAAAAGATCCCCCTTCCCACCTCAAACTCCCCCCATCCCCTCAAAATGCTTTAATTATTCCTCTTTTCAATTTATTGAAAAGAGGAATCCTCAATCTCTGATGTAAGAGAAGTTGCTTTCCGGAGTTGCTTTATAGGAGATTTTATATGTATTTTTATTTAATCAGCGTTTCCTGAGAAACAGCTCCTAGCAAGCCGTTGAAAAGTCCATTGTAGGCAGGCTTTTCAAGAACAGTAAGATGCAAGAAAGCGAAAAAAATCAAAGTGCGCGGTGTATTAAACATAGGGAAACGCTGATTAAATAGAATTTTTTTCTCTAACAAGGAAAGCGAGTTTTGGGAAGCACGCGGTATATATAGACATATATACGTGTTTCACAAAGCGAGCTTGACGCAGTTAGAGGGCAAAAAGGCATTTAATCGGTGTTTCCATAGATAAGCAGAGTGACTTTTTTACGCTCATTCATTGTCCTTGTCAAAAAACAAAAATTCGATCATATCGGCGTTTTCTTTAGCCACATGATCTCAACAAAACGACACATATTAAAAAGCCCGCGACATATGTTTCCATAATCACGGGCTTCTCAAGAAAAAGTCAAACAGTCAAGGCAAAAAGCACAGTACATTTGTGCTTTTCTATAGCTTCACTTAGGCACTGTCGTCAAACTGTGAATTTTTGTGTTATCTCAAGGAAGAAAAGCTTGCTTTGACAGCATATACGACTATGGTATTTGATTGAAAAAGCAAGCGAAGTCTGACGCAGTGCCCGCTCCGATAAGGGCAAAAAGGCGCATTTGACGATGGCGTCTAGTACATGCCGCCCATACCGCCCATACCGCCCATGCCGCCCATATCAGGCATAGCAGGAGCGTCTTTCTTGGATTCAGGCTTGTCAGCAATGGCACATTCTGTGGTCAAGAGTAAGGAGGCCACCGAAGCTGCGTTTTGCAAGGCTGTACGGGAAACTTTTTTAGGATCAATCACACCTGCTTTGATGAGATCTTCGTATTCACCAGTAGCAGCATTGAAGCCAAAGCCGTCCTTACCATCACGCACTTTTTCCACCACAATGGAACCTTCAAAGCCGGCATTATGAGCAATTTGGCGCAAGGGTTCTTCTATGGCGCGGCGAATAATATTGATGCCGGCCATTTCGTCGTCATCAACAGGCTTGATGTCATTAAGAACACCTGCGACGCGAATGAAAGCTGTGCCGCCGCCAGGAACAATGCCCTCTTCTACGGCAGCGCGAGTGGCGTTCAAAGCATCTTCCACACGGTCTTTCTTTTCTTTCATTTCAATTTCTGTGGCAGCACCCACATGCACAACAGCAACGCCGCCCACAAGCTTAGCAAGACGTTCTTGGAGCTTTTCGCGGTCATAGTCGGACGATGTTTCTTCGATTTGTGCACGAATTTGTTTCACACGAGCCTTAATATCATCACCCTTGCCGGCACCGTCCACAACCGTTGTGTTATCTTTATCAATAACAACACGCTTGGCTGTGCCAAGGTCGGTAAGCGAAAGGTTTTCAAGCTGCAAACCAATGTCATCGGAAGCCACTTGACCACCGGTCAGAACGGCGATGTCTTGCAACATGGCTTTGCGACGGTCGCCAAAGCCAGGTGCCTTCACAGCTACCACTTGCAAAGCACCGCGCAGTCTGTTGACAACAAGTGTTGCAAGAGCCTCACCTTCCACATCTTCAGCAATGATGACGAGAGGGCGATTTACTTTTGCTACTTGTTCCAATACCGGCAACATATCCTTCATGTTGGAAATTTTCTTTTCCGTGCACAAAATGTATGGATTATCCATTTCGCAGATCATTTTTTCTGCATTTGTCACAAAGTAAGGGGAAAGATAGCCGCGGTCAAAACGCATACCTTCCACAACGTCCATCGTAGTTTCAAGACCCTTGGCCTCTTCTACGGTAATAACGCCTTCCTTGCCAACCTTGGCCATGGCCTCAGCAATGATATTGCCAATGGTAGCGTCAGCATTGGCGGAGATGGTACCAACTTGAGCGATTTCTTTTTGGTCACGAGTAGGTTTGGAAAGATTGGCAAGCTCTGCCACCAAGGATTCCACACCCTTGTCGATGCCGCGCTTAATAGCCATGGGATTGCGACCTGCGGCCACAAGCTTTACGCCTTCACGGTAGATGGCTTGAGCCAAGATGGTGGCGGTCGTTGTGCCGTCACCAGCTACATCAGAAGTTTTGGAAGCGACTTCCTTTACCATCTGTGCGCCCATGTTTTCAAACTTATCTTCCAATTCAATTTCTTTGGCAACCGTGACACCGTCTTTTGTGATGACAGGTGCGCCAAAGCTTTTTTCAACAACAACATTGCGTCCCTTAGGACCAAGAGTCACCTTAACGGCGTTAGCAAGTTTGTCCACACCACGGGACAATTTTTCGCGTGCTTTTACGTCAAACAAAATTTCTTTAGCAGACATTTTTTATTCTCCTGAGAATAGCTTTTGGATAATATTATTATGTAGTTCTAGCAATCGCTGATAAAATACACTTTTTATCCTTCATATAAAGCAAGGCTACTTTCGATAAGCTTGCAATCATAGCATCATATGCAAGGTTTCGCGACATGAGCCTAAGGCATTTCATGGATAAAAAGAACCAATTCAGCGCTTCTTTAGCCAATGATGGCAAGAATGTCATCTTCACGCATGACAAGGTGCTCAATGCCGTCAAGCTTCACTTCTGTACCGGCATATTTGTTAAACAGAACCATGTCGCCAGCTTTCACATCCATGACAACACGCTGTCCATTTTCCGCAACTTTGCCAGGGCCGACAGCAATAACTTCACCCTTGGAAGGTTTTTCCTTGGCCGTATCGGGAATAAAAAGGCCGCCAGCGGTTTTTTCTTCACTCTCAAGACGCTTTACAAGCACGCGATCGTTAAGGGGCTTCAGTGTCATAATTTACATTCCTCCAAAACAGTTAATTTAGCAAAATACCAACGGTGCTCATGAAAGACACTGCAAAAACCTTTTAAAAAGGACGCGAGCTGCCTTCATCTTGCACTGCTCAATTGTTGTTTTATGCACACACCCTCTTTTGTGGTGTGAACGAGAGTAAAATAACACTCCTTCCAAAATTGAAAAGGGGGAAATAAAAAAAAAGATTATTTTTTTAAAAAAATCATGAATTATTCAATACTTAATTTTAGATTAATTTTTCTATCAAAGTAGAAGAGATCGCTATATAGCCCTAGCAGCCTGTTGAAAAACTCAATTTCCAGCAGTTCGTTCAAAAAGTGCCAGATACAAGGAAGCGAAAAAATTCTAGCTTCGCAGTGTATTGGGCATACATAAGATGTTTGGATTTTTATCCCCCTATCCGAAGGGGACGCAGTAGATGGGGCTTTTTCAACGGACTGCTAGGGAGCCAGAGCGAGAAAGTCAGGCATGATGCCTATGATTACCATGGCAAAAACGGTGGCACTGCACCGCTATGGCACTCTTGCATGGTATGACCACCCCATCACGTCAAGTAAAGTGGAAGGAACGAATAATAAAATCAAAACCATGAAAAGAACAACTTATGGCTATCGTGATATGGAGTTTTTTACGCTACGGATTATGGGCATTCACGAGGCCAAGTACTCTTTAACCGGATGAGCCTTATTTCTTGTGGACGAAGAGCGCATTTCCGGCATTGCCAAACACACAACAAAAATATATATTTTCATGGCTATTTATGGTGCAACAGTAAAATATCTTTTCACAACAAGGCACTTTTATGTTTATTCAAGATACCTTACGTCAAAAAACATTACCCCCCCTCACACGCGCTTTTCCTAAAACGTTGTACGTCACATTATGGTTTCCCCTCTCTTCCGAAACGTTCATATTTTATGAAGTAGACGCTCTCCATAAACGTCATTTACCCGTCAGCATAATCTCTCTCTATGACAAAAAATTTAAAAACCTTGCACCACATATTCAAGAAAATAGCATACCTACTGAACGCTTTGGTGCCCGTCGCACCGCGCATATTCTAGCGGCTTTTGGACAACGTCTTTGGCAAGAACCACGCAAAAGCCTTACGATCATACGCACACTTCTTTGTCGCCGCTGGCGTGACGCAGAAATGTACCTCGAAAATCTTTGGGCAGCTTTGAGTGGTTTCTACCTTGCGAAACGTTGCAAAGACATGGGAATCGAACACATTCACGCGGCATGGGCCAATGGTCCCGCCACAGCGGCCTGGGTTGTTCAACAGCTGGACGGTATCCCCTTCTCCTTTACGGCGCGAGCGGGCGATGTGCGCCCTCCCGACGGCTTTTTAGCAGAAAAACTCCGTGATTGTGCCTTTGCCCGTGCGGATTCCTATTTCAATATACCACATCTCGCATCATTTTTGCCAAAGCAAGCGCACGAAAAGCTTCATCTTATTTATAATGTAGCCACCCTGCCCAGCAACGACACAGCCTCGGTACGCATGCAAGCACCTTATACCATCTTAACCATAGGTCGCCTCATAGAAACAAAAGGCTTTCAGTATCTTATTGATGCGGTGCATATATTGCGTGCCCAAGGCCTTGACGTACGTCTCATCATTGCAGGTTCCGGCGCGTGGATGGAGAAACTCAAAGCACGCGTTGCTCATCATGATTTAGAACAGCATGTACAGCTTCTTGGCTTTGTTACCCACGATAAGGTGAAGCAGTATATTTTAGACAGCGACATCTTTGTCATGCCAAGCATTGTTCATCCAAAGCGCGGCTCATCGGACGGCTTGCCCACAGTGGTGGTTGAGGCCATGTGTCACTCGCTCCCCGTGGTGGGTACGGACGTTGCCAGCATGGGGGATGTGGTGCGTGATGGAGAAACGGGGTTTCTTGTGCCGCAAATGGATGCAAAGGCACTTGCAAAAGCCATACACACGTTGACAACAAACAGAGAGCAAGCCTTGTGCATGGCTGCAAATGCAAAACAACTTGTCCATGATATGTTTGACAGTACAAATAATCTCAATCGCATATGCTGGCTTTTTTGTGCTCATACAAAGCGACATGGTGAAACAAGCGAGACAGCTCGCTAAAATCATCGTTTTGACTTTTATGCAAATACCAGCCTGTTGAAAAGTCCATTGTAGGCCGTTCAAAAAGTGTGAGATACTGCGTTGCTCTCTATTGTAAAGTGCGTCCCTCACCTCACGGCTATGCTTGCAAGGCTCTTCGGGTAGAAAAGAAGAGAAAAAGCATGCAAATCCGTATCTGTACATAGATAACTTGTTTACTTTTTTTCCCCACTTTTCAATGACGCCGTGGAGTGCGCTTTTTTAACTTTCTGATAATGCAAGACATTTGTAAAGGATCATACATGAAAAAAGAACCGCTCTTTGTCTGCATCATTATAGACGTGGAAGAGGAAGGCCTGTTCACAGGACACTATCCTCGTTTCCCTTCGGTAGAAAATACCGCATTTTTACCCGAACTTGCTTTTTTGACTACGGAATGTCACATTCCGCTCACCCTTGTCTGCTCACATGCTGTTTTCAGCCATGCGCCCAGTTGCCACATACTTGAGCGTATGCGCAGTGCATGGGGCGCAGAAATTGGTGCACACTTACATTATTGGAGTACCCCCCCCCACACACAAACAGAACATGTGCAAAAAAATATGGCACAATATACGGCAGCCAAGGACGTGCCCTCTGAGGCGTTGCGCCATAAGTTTCATTCGCTCTTTTCTGCGGCAGAACATTTTTGCGGCCATCCCGTACACACATTTCGCATGGGCAGATGGGATATGGCTCGAGAGATATGGCCCATACTCAAAGAATGCGGCGTTCGCATAGATTCATCGATACGCCCGTGGCAATATCCAAAACATTGGCGCGACCACTTCCTTGCCCCCACACAGCCCTATGCCTGCTTTGTCGATGGGACGCGTATTGTGGAAATCCCTGACACCGCAGTGCCCCTTCCTGCATTCTCCCCCTTACAAACACTCCTCTATAAAGCACCACCATCTCTTTTACATAGTTGGCACCGATCTGTTGTCATGGCGCCAAATCCCGTTTATCATAGTCTTTTCTATATGAAAACAGCTGCAAAGCTTTTATTGGCGCGCGGAGAAAGAGTCCTCACCCTTACGTGGCATTCATCAGAAATCATGCCGGGTGCCACACCTCACTTGCCAAACACAAAAAGTGTCGACAGCATGCTCCTTCGTGTACGACATTTTTTACACTGGTTGCACAAACAAGTACCCGTGCACGGAGTAACGCTCAACACACTTGTGGATATATTAGACAAAAATGGACAGATTGCTCCACTAGCATCAAAGCAATACGACGCACATGGCGACTGGCATCCATAACTGCCTGTCAAAATTATCCTTTTTGTACACTGTTAACGACAATGTGCGCAAAAAAAGTGAGAAAGCATTTGCAATGTACTGCTTTTTGACGCTGTTTTCATAGTACAAAAAAAAATATAAAATGTTGACAAAGCATTATATTTCAGATATCGAGGGAGGAATTATAGGTTTATAACTGTAAACGCAGAGGCGAAAGTGAGGTGAGTATGCTAAAAAAGTTTTTATTGGCTTTTATGGATCACTTTGAAAGTTACATATGCCAATTTCTTCTGGTATTTTTTGTTGTTACAATCTTCATGCAAATTATTTTGCGTGCCATTGATCAGTCTTTATACTGGACAGAGGAGATCGCTCGCTTTGCATTTATTTGGTTTATTTTGTTTGGAGCTTCATACGCGACACGTTTGTCTGCTTTGAACCGCGTTACCATGCAATTCAATAAGTTCCCCCCCGTCGTTGCCACCGTCTGTATTTTCATTGGGGATATTTTCTGGATATGTTTTTCACTTGCCATGGCATGGTATGGGTATAAATCCATCGTAGACTTGGCAGAATTTCCCTATTATACCGCTGCTTTGGATTGGAATTTAGCTTATGTCTACCTCATTTTTCCCATTGCTTTTTCTCTTATGGCTCTTCGAATCATTCAAGTAAACATTATTAAGTTTGTTCTGCACCAAGACATTGAAGACCCCGATCAGGCGGCTATTGAAGAAAGTAGGCATGTACTTGCCGAGAAGGGGGAAGACGTATGATCCCTGACATAACATCCGTACAAGTTGCACAAATTCTCTTTATTTCCTTTTCTGTTTTGCTTTTACTTGGCACTCCCATCATGGTGGCTCTTGGCATATCTGCTATGCTAAGCTTTGTGGTTGTGGGCACCGATTTGAGCAATATGATTCAAATGGCTTTCTCCTCAATGACGTCTTTTCCACTTATGGCTCTACCTTGCTTTGTGCTTGCGGGGGCGCTTATGGAAAGTGCTGGCATGTCACGACGGCTTGTGCATATTGCAGAAAATATTGTGGGTCCCATACCCGGCGGCCTTGCTGTCTCTACGGCGCTTTCTTGCGTATTTTTCGGCGCTATTTCCGGATCTGGTCCTGCCACAACGGCGGCTGTAGGCATGCTCATGATTCCTGCCATGACAAAGCGTGGCTATGACGCCGGTTATGCTGCAGCGACCACGGCTACGGCCGGAGGGGTTGGTATCGTTATTCCTCCAAGTATTCCGATGGTTATTTATGGTGTCTCGGGGCAGCAATCCATCACCAAAATGTTCATGGGCGGTATTGTTCCCGGCGTACTCATTGCTCTTGGTCTCAGTCTTTTACACATCTATCTCTGTCGCAATTTACAGACAACAGGAACAATTCAATGGTCATTCGGGAGTCTTACAAAATCCTTGAAAGACGGCTTTTGGTCTGCAATGGCTCCGGTCATTATTTTGGGAGGCATCTATGCAGGCTGGTTTACCCCAACAGAAGCTGCTGTCGTGGCAATTTTTTACACTGTTTTTGTGGGTATATGCATTCATAGAGAACTTGATTTTCAGAGTTTTATGCGTTGCCTTAAGACAACGTCATGGCTGACAGGACGTGTCCTTGTGCTCGTGTTTACGGCCTATGCCTTTGGACGCATTTTGACAGAATACCGCATTCCGGCGGAAATTGCTCAGTGGATACTAAGTTTCACAGACAATGTATCCGTGGTATGGGCGTTTGTGATTGTTCTTTTGCTTTTCCTTGGCATGTTTATGGAAACATTGGCACTCATATTACTCGTTACGCCTGTGCTTTTACCTGTCATGATGGCCTACGGTGTTGATCCAATCCACTTTGGTGTTATTTTAGTATGTTGTTGTGGTGTGGGTTTTTCAAGTCCGCCCTTGGGAGAGAATCTTTTCATTGCGTCGGGAATTTCAAAGGTAAGCCTTGAAGAATTGGCACTCAAAGCATTGCCCATGATGGCTGTCAATGTGGGTGTTATCATTCTCTTGGTTATATTCCCTAACCTTGTCATGTGGCTGCCAAATATGGTGCAACTCATTCCATAACACGCTTTTGGCAAACGAGACGTGCGTATGCACTAGCAAAAATTTCTGCTAGTGAATGTATAAATGCTTCTAAAAAAGGAGAAAGTATGAAGCGATTAGTATTGCTTGTGTTGGCAATTTCCTTGGTATGCTTTGGCTCTGTGTCTGAAGCCTCTGCTGCGCAAATTTTAAAAGTGGCCGTGGGTGACCCTGCTGACTCTGAACAAGGTTATGCCGCCATTGCTTTTAAGAAGTATGTTGAAGAGCACAGTAAGGGTAAGTACGAAGTGCAGCTGTTTTTTGCCGGTGCTTTGGGCGATGAAACAGAAACCATCCACAATGTCCGTGCAGGAACGCTGGACTTTTGTGTGGTAGGTATTGCCAACCTTGTGCCATTTTCTAAGCAACTTGGCGTACTCACCCTGCCCTATCTTTTTGATGATTTAGAGCAAGTACGTACCGCCACCAATGGCCCAGCATCGGATCTTATGAATTCCTATGCCACAAAGGCAGGTTTTCGTGTGCTAACATGGACATATACAGATTTCCGTTATATTTCAAATTCTGTACGTCCTATCAAGAAAATGGAAGACATTAAAGGCTTAAAATTCCGTGTGCCCCAAAGCGCTGTTCTGTTGGCAGCCTACAAGGCTTTCGGTGGCAGCCCTGTACCCATTGCATGGTCTGAAACATTTACGTCCTTGCAGCAAGGCGTTGTGGATGGACAATGTTATGGTTACATTGGTTTTAAATCGATGAAGTTCCACGAAGCAAATCAAAAGTACATCACAGAAGTGCACTATACCTATCAGCTACAACCCTTGATTGTTTCTGAGCGCGTTTTCAGAAAAATGAGTGCTGAGGATCAAAAGCTTATTACTGACGCTGGTAAGGCTGCACAAGATGCTGTATACCAATATCAAGTAAATGAGGGAAGCAAAGTAAAACAGGAGCTTATTGCTCTTGGAGTACAAGTGGACACGCTTGAAGATGAAGACAAGTGGAAGAAAGCTGCCATAGACACCGTATGGCCGGAAATGGCAGACTTTGTGGGTGGCAAAGATGCCATTAACGCCTTCTTAAAGGCGGCTGGCAAGCCTGAATGGAAGTAATTTTTGTTCGATAGTGTCGTCAAATGCGCCTTTTTGCCCTTATCAAAGTGGATCCTGCGTCAGACTTCGCTTACTTTTCCAGTCACGTACCATAGAGTATATTCCGGCAAAGCAAGCTTGCCTTCCTTGATATCACGCAAAAATTCGCACTTTGACGACAGCACCCGGGATTTAGCGAAGCGCTGATGTTGTCATATACTGCCTTTTGACAAGATAAGTACATTTTAAGAAGCCTACGAACTCCACATCTACAGGGCTTTGCAGCATGTGTCTGACGCTGTCAATGAGCAAAAAAGACAATATCGGCGCTTTTTATCAGACTGTTAAAAATGTCCCATGTGCGACGTCAGCAATAAAAAATCAAACAGCGTTGCTATCTGTACCCCTAAGCCTCGAAGACTCGGCTAAGAGCCTGTTGAAAAAATCCAAATTCACAGGCCGTTCAAAAAAGGTGAGATGCAAGGAAACGAAAAAATCCTGGCATCGCGGTGTATTAGGCATACATAAGATGTCAGGATTTTTTCGTTGACGCCGCAGATTGCCTTTTTTCAACGGCCTGCTAAGGGCATGCTCGCGCCTTTCGGCCAGTCGATTATGAATACCATGCTGTTGAAAAACTCCTTTTCTGAACGAACCGATAAAAATGTGAGTTTTCAACAACCTTTTATATCTCACCCTTTTTGAATAATTTGTGCGTTGAGACTTTCTCAACAGGCTGTTATGAAAGATTTCATCAAAAGTGCCCTTTTGCAAAAACGAGTTCTACATCAAATTTTGTCTTTTTTTTCAAATAAATACAACAGAGAAGCCCTTGCTTTCAACTTGCGCATGATACATTGCTATCTTGACATGAGAAGGTCTTTCTTGCTATGGAGACATTGCATAAATGAATAAGTACATTGTTCTTTTTGAAGTAATACCCACAAAAGAAGGAAAAGCGCGGTATTTAGAACTTGCATCCACGCTCAAACCTTTACTTAATGATTTTGAAGGTTTTGTGAGTATGGAGCGTTTTCAAAGTTTTAATGATGAAAATAAAATTTTATCCATGAACATTTGGGAAAGTGAAGAAGCTTTGATGC
>CAYJPE010000046.1:0-15443 GCA_964371965.1 uncultured Desulfovibrionaceae bacterium | reverse complement strand
GGCAAAAGATCCCCTTCCCCCCTCAAGAAAAATAATAATTCATCAGTGTTTCCTTTGCTTCTTGAAATCCTTATCCCCAAAAGGCCTCTTTTGAACAGCCTGTGAATTGCGCTTTTTTCAATGGGCTGTTAATATCGGCAAGAATTCATAAAACAGGGCTTGCCCTGCATGGTAAGGAGGAGCGTATTGTGAAGACAGCAAAGACACAGAAAGCAGGGACTGCCCTGCGCCATTATACCCAAACGCTTGTCATAGGCTCCGGTCTTGCGGGATGTACAGCTGCCCTCGTGCTCGCCGACAGCGGTGTGGACGTGCTTTTGCTCTCCACCACAGACAGTCTTGGTGGCGGTAATTCCGAACTTGCCCAAGGCGGTATTATCTATAAAAGTTCCAACGGTGACGATGCCGAAGCCTTGGCGCAGGATATTTTTGTGGCGGGTCATTATCACAACTATGACGTGGCCGTGCGGCATTTGTGCACACAGGGGCCGAAAGTGGTTGAGGAGTTTTTGCTCAAGCTCATGCCTTCGCCCAATAAAAGTAAGGTGTTGTTTGATACCTGTGAAGATGGTTCATGGCATTTGACCCGAGAGGGCGGACATAGCACAGCGCGTATTTTGCACAAGGCCGACTATACAGGCAGTGCCATAATGGATGCGCTTACGGCAGCCGTGCGGGCTCACCCGCGTATTACGTGCATGTTAAATGCCCATGCCATTGACCTTTTGACCAGTCGACATCACGCGCGTGCTTCATCGTACCGTTACAGTGTGGAAAACCGTTGTGTGGGTGCCTATGTATATGATGACAAGTTGCGTCAGCCTCAAACGATTTTGGCAGACTGGACCATCCTTGCCACGGGGGGCGTAGGGCGCGTATTTTTGCACTCAACCAATGCATCCAGTTGTGTGGGTGCCGGCATTTCCATGGCACATAGAGCACAAGTGGCGCTGGTCAATTTGGAATATATGCAATTTCACCCCACGGCTTTGTATAGTAAATTGCGCCATCGCCGCGCTCTTATAACAGAGGCCATGCGAGGCGAAGGGGCACGTTTGCTTGACGGCAAAGGAGAGCCCTTTATGGAACGCTACGATGCGCGTGGCGAACTTGCGCCTCGGGATATTGTCTCTCAAGCCATGGTGGCAGAAATGCTGGAAACGGGCGAGCAATGCCTCTTTTTAGACGCTCGCTGCATTGAAGCTGACCTTGCCACACGCTTTCCTACGGTATTGCAATCGTGCCTTGATATTGGCCTTGACATTCGTAAAGAACCCATTCCCGTGGTGCCGGCTGCCCATTACTTTTGCGGCGGTGTTCTTACGGATATTTATGGGCGTACGAGTTTGCATGGTCTCTATGCCATCGGTGAATGTGCGTGTACTGGTGTGCATGGGGCAAACCGCCTTGCAAGCACATCTCTTTTGGAGGCACTCACATGGGGACATGGGGCAGCCCTAGACATTGCCAAGCGCTGCGAGCACGAGCATTCCATACCCGAGAGCTTGCGCCGCGCCATTGCTAACTGGGAGCCCGTGGGTGATGAAAAAAATGACGACCCTGCCTTGGTGGCGCAAGATTGGGCGAATATTCGGCATACCATGTGGAATTATGTGGGCATCACCCGTTCCACGGGGCGATTGCGCCGCGCTTTTCAGGATTTGCGTGAATTATTACGCCATATTCATGATTTTTATAAGCGCACACATATCTCGCCTTCGCTTATCAATCTTTTCCACGGCGTGCATACAGCGTCGGTTATCACACAAGCTGCCCTGCGTAATAGAGAAAGCAAGGGATGTCATTATCGTATATAAAAATATATATAAAACGTCCTTTGAAATAATGCCTAAAAAGAACTTCTCCTCTCTGAGTAATTGAGGATTCCGTATTTCAATGTACTGAAAAAAGGAATAATTATAGCGCTTTGAGGGGATGGGGGGAGTTTGAGGGGGAAGGGGAATCTTTTGTGTTGTGGCACCTGCCCCTTCCTAAGGGGAAAGATCCCCTTCCCCCCTCAAAAAAATAATTATTCAGCGCGTCCTCACAAGCAAAGATCGAGCGCCATCCGTGCAATGTTGTGAGCCGTTAATCCCGTTATGGTACGCAGTTCTTGTTGCGTGCCATGTTCTACAAAAACATCCCCAATGCCCAAACGTTTGATGCGTTTTCCATCAAGGGCATCGTTATCTGTCAAAAGCTCCAATATGGCAGACGCAAAGCCTCCGGCAAGAACACCTTCTTCCACAAGTAAAAGAGCTTTATGTTGTGCTGCAAGCGCAAGAATGTGCTCTTCGGGTAAGGGTTTGAGCCATATGGGGTCGAAAACGGTGACAGACACATTATGTTCTGCCTTGAGCATGCGTGCGGCCTCGTAGGCAAAGTGCGCACAAGAGCCGGCAGCCATAATGACAAGATCGTCGCCTGTACACAGGATTTCCCCTTGTCCTGCTTGTAAATGTGTGAGCGTTGTTATGTTGGTCAGGTCTGGCATGACGACATTATTTTGTATGCCAAAGCCTTTGCCACGTGGATAGCGGATGGCTGTGGGGGCATTGTCGTTGACGGCGGTGAAGAGGGCATGACAGAGGAGTGCTTCGTTGCGCGGTGCCAAAATGCGTATGTGGGGTATGTGGCGCAAATACGCGATGTCAAAGACTCCGTGATGTGTGGCGCCATCTTCGCCCACAAGGCCGGCTCTGTCTATGCAAAAGGTCACAGGTAAGCTTTGCAAGCAGACGTCATGGACGACTTGGTCGTAAGCGCGTTGCAAGAATGTGGAGTAAATAGCCACAACAGGTCGAAAGCCTTGGGTGGCAAGGCCGGCGGCAAAGGTGACGGCATGTTCTTCGCAAATGCCCACATCCATAAAGCGGTCGGGAAAGCGTTCTTGAAAGAGACGTGTGCCAGTGCCTTCGGGCATGGCAGCGGTGATGGTGACAATGCGAGAGTCGTGCTCACCGAGGGTGGTGAGGCAGGAGGCGAAGGCTTCTGTAAATGTGGGAATATGTCCATTGCCATGTTTTTTTATTTCGGTGTTTGGTTCGTGTTTTTGCTTGGGATCAAAGGCACCTACACCGTGAAAGTGGCAAGGATCTTCTTCTGCCGGTGCATAGCCTTTACCCTTGGTCGTCAGTACGTGCAAAAGCACCGGGCCGTCTTCTACGGCGGCGGCTTTTGCAAGGTGTTTTTTGAGTGCCACAAAGTCGTGGCCGTCCACGGGGCCGATATAAGTGAAGCGAAAGGCTTCAAACAGCATACCCGGGGTAAAAAAAGATTTGAAACTCCATTCGCCTCGCATGGCGTAGGTGGCAAGGTCGGGTCCTACGCGCGGAATGGAACGCAAAAGCTTGAGCACGTCCTTTTTTGTTTGACGTACCCAGCGACTGGAGAGGGTTCGACTGAGGAAGCGAGAAAGGGCGCCCACGTTGGGGGAAATGGACATTTCGTTATCGTTGAGAATGACGATACATCGTTTGCCCATGTGTCCTGCGAGGTTGAGTCCTTCAAAAGCGAGGCCGCCGGTCATGGCACCGTCGCCAATGATAGCTATGGTGTGTTCAGGCGATGTCGCTACAGTGGGCAGTACCTGTGTGATCTCGCTCATGAGTGTTTTTTGCGGTATATCTTGAAGTGCATTTTGGGTAGCTTGCGTGAGATCTCTGGCAAGAGCCATGCCAAGAGCGGCCGAAATGGACGTTGACGCATGCCCTACACCAAAATGGTCGTGGGGGCTTTCTGCGCGTTTTGGAAAACCGGAAACGCCTCCGAGGGTACGCAAAGTAGAAAATTGTTGAGCGCGTCCCGTGAGAATTTTCCACGCATAGGCTTGATGCCCCACATCCCATACGAATTTGTCTCTTTCTACATCAAATGTATGTAAAAGTGCCAAGGTCAATTCCACTACACCCAAGGACGGGGCAAGATGACCGCCATTTTTTGACACCACTTCGATGATACGTCGGCGCACTTCATTGGCAAGCTGTTCAAGCTGTGCCATATTCATGTGTTGCAAGACATGGGGATGGGTGACGGTGTCTAATAAATCGGTACTTTCTTGAGCTGGGTGGCAATCATTGTGCATATATTTTTCCATGGCTAAGGATGATAAGGAACATGTGTGTTTCAAAAAGGGTGTTATCGCTCTAGGGGCTGTCTCTCAATAAATTCTTTTGCATTCTGCCCCTGCTCCGAAGGGGTCAAACGGTGGTTTTTGCTCAAGTTATCTATGTTTGTATGCGCGTCTTTCGCAAAAAAACGCGTTTTCCTTGGCAAAAACACAAAATCTTTTTTTGAGTAAACAGCCCTAGTGGCTTGTCTACTCTAAAAGCTGTGATGGCATTCTATACATGTTGCCGTGCGCTACACAATACTTCCTCTGCACACTGTCTGGCAGCTCACCACTCTGAGCCATGCTTTTCTCTGCGGGGAAGAACTTGCAAGCAACTTGCTTGCCGTTGATGAGTACTCTTGCCAGTCATTCAATCATTGGGTGTTTTCCTTTGCCCCTCTTGGCATGTTCTCAAACGTGGCATTGTCAAAATACTCCAACACTGCACTCCATTCGAAACGCCAGCAACAAGCAATGCGCCTAGCACCTAACGCCCATGCTACTTTCTTTATGGTGCGCTGGTCAAGGTGTAATATATCGGCTACTTCCTCAAGCGTTCAAAACTCTTCAGCAGGATTTTCCATAAAGTACAGCCTCTTAGTTCTTTATTCGTGAATAAGAGACGCTTTTTACGGAATTATGTTTCAAGTGAGGAAGAATATTTTCCGACAAGTTCACGCATGAAGGCACAGTCATTTTCCAAAGCATGATGGTGCTACAGTGCTCGCGCAATGTCGTTTGGAAAACATGTCGTGACGCGATAATTCAACCACCTTCCTCTGTTGTGTTGTTAATCCGTGCAAAGCCTCATTTCCTTTTGCTACATTAACAGTCCGTTGAAAAAGTGCAATCTGCGGCGTCAGCGATAAAAAGTCAAATCGCTTATGTATGTCTAATTGTTACTTGAAAATCAGTTATACTTCTGTCAGAAAGATGGAAAGAAGTGAGGCGGACGACGGCGATGAGTGTTTCATCCACCAGCTCTCGAAGGTAATTTTTGACACTGCTCAAACTACGTGGTAATCGTTTTGCGAGAGTTGGCTGTGTGGGTCAGCAGTGGTTTTTTTTGAGCCGCATAATTACAGAGCAGGGCATAAAGAATTTTTGCACCTACGGTCACGCTTGCGGCGTCATGCGGTCGGCCCCTTCAAAAAAAACAATAAGTCCGTATGCATGCCGAAGCTTTTTTACGTGGGAAAGGAGGAAATATTTTGTGGAACTTGGCAACATGTATAGAATGCAATCAGAGCTTGCAGAGTAAACAAGGTACTAGGCGCTGTCGTCAAATGCGCCTTTTTGGTTATCCCTGTGTCAGACTTCGCTTGCTTTTTCAGTCAAATACCATAAGAGTATATTCCTTCAAAGCAAGCTCGTCTTCCTTGATATAACACAAAAATTCACAATTTGACGACAGCACCTAGTTAGCAATGTTTTATAGCAATCGCACGTAAAAAAGAGCATGTTTTGCAGAACGATACGTCTCAAGGAAAATATCTATGAAAGTAGCGCTTATTCAGTGTAACACCGTGACCGGTGATGTTGTGGGCAATGCCCAACGTATTTTAAATGCCGTGCGTAAGGTGGGTGACGCCTCCTTGTGTGTGACACCTGAGCTGTCTTTGTGTGGTGTGCAGCCGCAAGATTTGTTGTATTCAGAAGATTTTTTTGCAGGATGTCGTAAGACACTTCTGTCTATGGCTGAACAACTCAAGGGTGGTCCTGCCGTGCTTGTGGGGGCGCCCATGCCCAATGTGACGGGCGCAAAGACATTATGTAGCAATGCAGCGGTGCTTTTGCAACACGGAAAATTTTCCATCGTTTCCACAAAGGTCTTGGGTTCACGCGTACAAAATGACGAGTATCGTTACTTTGAGCACGGTATTTCATGCGGGCTTATTACGGTCGCCGGTTGGCGTTTGGGAATTGTTTTGTGTGCAGATGGGTATTCGGAACATTCTTTTTGGAAAATGCCACAAACAAGTTCCCATAATCCTTTGCAAGAATTACTTATGAGTCATGTGGACGGCATTATTCATATGGCCTCCAGTCCTTACGCGGGCAACATGCAAGAGCAGCGCGAACACATGCTTTCCCATGTGGCGGCGCGTTTTCATGTACATCTTTTTTCTTGCAATATGGTGGGTGGCAATGATGGTGCCATTTATGCTGGACAAAGTCTTGCCTTTGCGCCCACAGGTTCACTCCTTGTTCGCGGGCGTGCTTTTGAAGAAGATATTCTTATGGTAGATACGGCCACCGGCGGTGAACTCTCTGCCAAGCCTTGCTCGTGCATCGAGGAAGAGTACTGGCGTGCTTTGGTGCTTGGTACCCGCGACTTTGTGCATAAATCAGGCATGGACAATGTGCTTATTGGAATTTCCGGCGGTATTGACTCTGCTGTGGTGGCTGCCATAGCCGTAGAGGCTTTTGGGAGTGATCGTGTGCATGGTGTCTGTATGCCTTCACCATTTACCTCGCAAGAATCCTTAGATTACGCAGATACTTTGGCAAAAAACTTGGGGATTTCTTACACAACTCTCGCCATTGAACCGCTCATGAACGCCTTTCATGAATGTCTTGAGCCGAGCTTTAGCAGTATTCCCATACCTGAAGGTGATGTGACTTTAGAAAATATTCAAGCGCGTATTCGAGGTACCTTGCTTATGTCTCTTGCTAACAGACGAGGTGCCATGGTGCTCAATACAGGCAATAAGTCAGAGGCATCCATGGGATATTGTACGCTGTATGGTGACACTGTGGGTGCGCTGGCCGTTATTGGTGATATGACAAAGAATATGATATATAATATGGTGTCTTGGTATAATAAGGCTTTCCCCGAAAAGCGCATTCCGCAAGGGATTGTGGACAGAGCACCCACAGCAGAACTGCGCCCTAACCAACTTGACAGTGACAGCCTGCTTCCCTACGCAGAGCTTGATCCAATAATGACAGCATTACTTCGGACTCAAGAGATTGAAGAATACGAGGAAAGCGCGGAAAATAAAGCGCAGCGCCAGCATGTTTTTACACGTATGTACAAGTCAGAGTTTAAAAGACGCCAATGCCCCTTGGCTCTACGTGTCACATCCAACGCTTTGGGTGCGGACTGGCGTTTACCCGTCGTGTCAAAAGTTCATTTGTAGTTTTTTATGGCGCAACACGTTGTTGTTGGTCGTTTGGCACCAAGTCCCACCGGTTATTTGCATCTTGGCAATGCATGGTCGTTCTTGTGGGCGTGGTTATGGGCACACTCTTTGGGGGGGCGTGTTGTTTTACGCATGGAAGATATTGATCCTGCGCGCTCTCGAATGGAATATGCCCAGGCTATTTTCGACGATTTGCATTGGCTTGGCCTTGAGCATGACGAGCATGTGCTTTGGCAAAGCAGTCGTCATGCAGAATATGATAGTGCCTTGAAAACGCTTGAAAAAACTGGTCATACCTATCCATGTTTCTGTACCCGTAAAGAATTACGCACGCTTGCAGGTGCTCCTCATGTGGATGATGTGGGTGCGCCTTATCCCGGTACATGTCGGTATTTACGCAATGAAGAGAGGGCGCAAAAGGAGGCACAAGGGCGCCGTGCGTGTGTGCGAATGCGATGCCCTCTTGAAGGAAGAACTTCATTTCACGATGCAATTTATGGAAAACAAGAGTTTTTTTGGGAAAACCTTGGTGGCGATTTTGCGCTGCGTCGTTCTGATGGGGTCATAGCCTATCAACTTGCCGTCGTACTTGATGATGCGGCGCAAGGTGTGAGTCATGTGTTGCGAGGGAGCGATATTCTCGCATCGACGCCTCGCCAAATATGGTTGCAGAGTCTTTTATGTCTGCCGGGTGTTCATTATGCGCATGTCCCCTTGCTTTTGGATGCTTGTGGAGAGCGTCTTGCAAAACGGCATCATAGCCTCACTTTACGTGCTTTACGAGAGCGGGGGGTAAGCGCCAAGCATGTATTGGCTTTGCTCGCCATGTTGGCTGGTTGGCGAAGAAGCATGAGCCCCATAGATGCAAAACAACTTATACCGTATTTTCACTTACAGTCTTGTGAGGCTTCCTTGAAAGGCATAAAGGTAGAGCAAGCGCACATGGACATGTTATTGCACGGAACATGCAGAGTGCGTGTATGAAAGCCTCTGGCGTAGTGAAGCTTTTTTAAAGATCATCACAATTGTGTGCAATACGCCTGTCTAAAAGATCCACGGGCTTGCGAGTTTTTGATTCTATCCATTTTGCAATGGTCGCGCGATGCTCGTTGTGCTTATCGCGTTTTGCGTTGAGCATATTGGCATCAGCGGCAGAAATGAGTTTGTGAATGGGCTGCGGGCTATGCGTTGTGGCAGCGCCAAAGGAAATATAGACAGGCATTTTTGCATGAGAATTTCTCTCACGCACTGCCATGTACAGTCGATTGAGAAGATTTTCTGCCGTAGCCTCGTTACAATGACTCACAAGCACGGTAAATTCATCGCCGCCAACACGCCCGATAAGCGTTCTTTCGGGGAGGGTATTGTTTAAAATTTGTGCTGCCGCCACAAGAACTTTGTCACCAATTCGATGCCCTAAGTGGTCATTAACAAGCTTCAATCCGTCAACATCTGCACAAATAATGCTGATGGGAAAGTCTCTTTGATCAGTTTGTGCTATGCATTTGTCGAAATAAAAGCGGCTACACACACCCGTCAATGAATCATAATGCAGGGCGTGAATAAGTTCGTCGGTGTCTGCTTTCACCTGTGTCACGTCGGTGTGCAAACCTATAATCCGCACAGCTTTTCCTTTGGCATCCCTCTCCACAACTTTGCCGTTAGAAACTATCCACTTATACACGCCTGACTTGTGGCGAATGCGAGAAACTGTTTTAAAATAGTCTCCGTGCTCTGCGGAATGAATATGCTTAAAATGAGTCATGAGCGTTGTTTCATAGTCCTCAGGATGGAGGTATCCGGCCCAGCTCATTCTGTTATGGGCAAACTCTTCTTGAGTATAGCCCAAAATGGCACAATATTGTTGACTAAAATATATACTGTTGTCGGCAATATTCCAATCCCAAGGTCCAGCGCCATTGGCATCGAGTGCGTGACGAAGGCGATCGCTTTCTACATAGTAGGCATCTTGTTTTTGAGCCATGTCTTCAAAGTGAACATACATGCCACACAACTTTGTGGCAAAGCCTTCAGCATTGCGTTGTACCACTGCAAGGCGTCCAAAGATCCATGTATACTCACCTGTTGCAAGTCGAAATCGCAGCGTACCTTCTTTAAAATCGCCGCATTCAGGTTGATAAACAAGGGTTCTTTGCGCTTTGAGCAGTGATGGCATATCATCGGGATGAATGAATGCGTATACTTCACTCATGCTTTTGGGGATGCTTTGATGTGTACATCCCGTTTTTTTTATAAAAACTTCGTCAAAAAAAACAGTGTTGGTCAGTGGTTCCCAAATCCAGTGAACAAGGTCTCGACCAGACACAAAGCGCAGACATTCCATAAGTGTTCTTGCACGAACTCTTTGGAGGTTTGGTTGAATTGTATTGGTGTTGCTCATGTTGACAGCCTTTCATGTTAGCAGATTTGTCAAGTTTTTCCCCTTTTCGGCAACATTTAACGTACGAGAAGCTATGACATTTATTTCAAAAAGTAAATGATTTTGTGGAAATTTAATTTTCAAATTTTATGAAGAAAAATATCGCTACGACGTCATTATACATTAATACGTAATATGAAAAAAAACATGTGGTTATGTGATTTTTCAATTTTTAAGTTTTGCAAAATACGAATATCGAGAGCGGTGATGATGTGGGACGAAACTTTTCTTCCCAAAAAAGTTTCGTCCCATATCATCATCGCTGTTCTCGATGTCCGTACGCCTCGTCCCTCGGCTACGGTCACGTCTGCGGCGCCACTCGGTCGGCCCCTTCAAAAAAACCAATAGGTCGTATGTATGCCGGAGTTTTTTTACGTGGCAAAGAAGGAAATATTATGCGGCGCATGGCAGCATGTATAGCATGCGATCAGAGCTTTTAGAGACAGCCCCTAGGTAGTGTCTACACGAGTGCCTTTTCGGTTATCTCTGCGTCAGATTTCACGGTCTTTTTCGGTCGAGTACCATAAGAGTACACTCCCTCAAAGCCCGCTCATCTTCCTTGATATAACACGAAAATTCAACTCGTGTAGACACTACCTAGAAAATGTCAGTAGTTTTTATACCCCGTGAGGAGTGACAAAAAATTTTGTATCGTTTGCGGATGTGATGCTTTTTTGAGGGGATGGTGTGGGGTTTTCCATAAAGAAAAATGAAAGATTAAAATGGTGTATAGGTTTTTATTCCTCTTTGCTCTGTCAAAGCACTCTTGACAGACATAAAAAAAAGTTTTACTTTGGAGAAGCAGTACGGTGTTTTCCTCCGTGATATAGCATCTGATATGAAAATACGGCAATTAATGTGCTCACATTTGTGCTTTTTGGGTTCACACTATCTCATATCATCAATCCAAAACATGGCTGTTTTGCTTTATGATAAACAGCAATATGGACAAGGCAATGCAAATAGAATTTTGGGGCGTGCGCGGTTCTTTAGCCAATGGTTGCGCAACTTCAGCACGGTATGGGTGTAATACATCTTGTTACAGCATGGAAACGCAGGCAGGGTCACACATCATTTTTGATGCCGGATCTGGGATACGTAATCTTGGTGCATACCTTCAGGAAAAAAATAAACCGAAAAAATGTCGTATTATAATCAGTCACGGGCATTGGGATCATGTGGCCGGTTTGCCTTTTTTTGATCCCCTATACAGTCTAGAATGGGATATTGAATTTTATATGCCGGAAAATATAGGCGGTGTGGGACCTCATGCCTTTATGGACAGCTTGTTTTGCGCAGCATTTTTTCCCGTGGAGTGGCACCTATTGGCAAAAAGTCGCCCCATTCACTCTTTGAGCGAAGGTCAAACGCTTGAATTTGATGGTGTTTTCATCGATGTATTCTCATCCAATCACGGGACATATGCAGAGCGCGGCATCGGCAAAGGCATACACGCGGTAGGCGTTCTTTTTCGCGATGGACAGCATACAATCTTTCATAGCGGTGACCACGAGCTTGGCTCTGATACAAGTCTCATAGATACATCAACACCTTTTTATCAACATTTGCGTGGAGCAGACATTGCCATACTTGATGCACAATACACACTAGAGTCATACAATAATGGTCGTGTAGGGTGGGGACACTCTGCCCTTGAGCAGTGGGTTCCATTTATTTTTGACTTGGATGTTAAGGTATTTGTTCCTACCCATTATGATCCGGCTTATGACGATGCCTTTCTTGATAAATTATGCACTCACCTTGTGCGTACAACACCACACCTTGATGGGCGCATGCGCATGGCTCATGAAGGACTTGTCATGCAGGCAGGTAATGCTATAAACTTTAAGAATACTTGTGCCCCCATAAATTTAGAATGCGAAAATTGTCGTTTTTCATCGGAACTTTTGGATATTCCGGATATGAGTTCTGTTCTCGACAATCTTTTGCACCGAGCCAGACGCCTGTGCAGTGCGGATGCAGGCACCATATATCTTGTGGAAGACAATGAACTTGTGTTTTCTTATTCGCATAATGATACACTTTTCACCAGTTCACAGTCGGCTCGCCAGCAGTACCTTAATGCCCGACTGCCCATAACGCCCCAATCTATTGCAGGCTATGTGGCCAGCCAAAGCACCATACTCAACATTCCGGATGTGCGTAACATACCGACTGAAGCACCATATTCTTTTAATGATTCTTTTGACAGAGCCACCGGATACAACACAGTATCCATATGTGCCCTTCCCATTGTTACTCATGGCAACAAGCTCCTTGCGGTCATGCAAATTATTAATAGCATGCACAAGGGAAGTCCGGTGCCTTTTTCAACACACATGGAGTGTGTCCTTCGTGAACTGAGTTTTGTGGGCGCTCAAGCAATAGAGCAAGCATTAAGTACACGAGATATGCTGTTGCGCGTGCTTGAAACATCTCGTTTACGCGACCCCACAGAAACAGGCCCTCATGTTTTTCGAGTAGGTGCCATGGCGGCCGAACTGTATCATCATTGGGCTGAAAAAAAAGGTATAGACATTGTGGAAATAGCAGACACAAAGGCACACCTTCGTCTTGCTTCTATGCTTCATGATGTGGGTAAGGTGGGAATTTCAGACCAGGTTCTCAAAAAACCTGGAGCCTTTACCCCGGAAGAACGCAAAATCATGGAAAAACATTGCGTCATTGGGGCGGCTATTTTCAAAAACCCCAGCCGCACCTTGGATAAGTTTGCGTCTAATATTGCCATGCATCACCACCAAAAATGGGATGGCACAGGGTATTGCGGTGCAGAAGACACGGGAGTTGTGCCTCTTGCCGGCGAAGATATTCCCTTTGAAGCACGTATTACTTCTATTGTGGATGTTTTTGATGCGCTTATTTCGCCGCGCTGCTATAAAGATCCCATGCCTGTAGAAAAAGCCTTGAGTATTTTGCGAAAAGATTCCGGCACATTTTTTGACCCAGAAATGATAGAGTCTTTTATGGAACTCATCGATACCATGTTGGCTATTCAAGCTAAATATCAAGAAGAACCTGTCCAAATGGCATAGATTCCGTTGAAAAACGGTAATCTGCGGCGTATTCTTCAACAGGTGGATAAGCGATGTGACTTTTTATTGCTGACGTAGGCGCTGTCGTCAAGTGCGCCCTTTCGCCCTTATCGAAGCGGGCTCTACGTCAGACTTTACTTGCTTTTTCGAGCAAATACCATAAGAGTATATTCCCTCAAAGCAAGCGCGTCTTCCTTGATATAACACAAAAAATCGCTATTTGACGACAGCCCTTAGCAGAGCGGGGCGACGAAGCAAGCAGCGTTGTATTATACATAACAACGTTGCTTGCTTTTTTGTTTGTCGAAATCTTTGAAATGTTTTCCCCAACATGCTTCATGAGCAGACTGTCCATTATATTTGATGGGGTTTTTTCTATCTGCTTTGTAGGCTTTTTGAAGTACTTGTTTTCTTTTCACCTGTTTTACGTGAAAGCTGTGCTTTAAGAACATTGTGTTTCATACGTGCTAAGTGGTTTCTTGCCATGAGAGGTTGCCTTGGTGAGTAGCCACATAGTTTCAGATAGCCTTCGCGCGTTAAGCCGTTATGTATAGCAAGATGTCTTTCTGTAAGTGTTTTATATGTTTTACCACAAATACAACAGGCAATTGTATCATCTCCAATGGCGTCTTCAGGTTTAATTGTCAAATGCCGTTTTGTATAGCCACATGTTAAAGACGTCTTTGCCCCCTTGGCTGAAGCAGTATTTTTTGAGGATTGTTCAAGCATTTCCACATTTTCAACAGTTACTGCTGTTGAAGAAATAAAAGAACCTGCATGGACATTGTCTAGGCCTTTCAAGTAAATATCATATTGCTCCAAAATAGCATTTGGTGATAGTCCTGGATTGTTTTCCATGATCATTCGTAAAAGTTCTGTCTTATCTATCATTGTTGACTCCTTCTGATTGTGAAAGTTCAATATAGTGCCCGCACCTATTAAACAATATTGACAAAACAGTCAAGCATATAATAAGAAAAGACACTTTATTAAACACGGTGTTCCCATTTCAGTTTTTTTCTGGGGGAAGACCATCGCTATTCTTGATTTCCGTAAGACTCGTTCCTCGATAACGGCTACGCTTGCGGTGCCATTCGGTCGGCCCTTTCCCAAAAACTTTCGCTGGCATGTTTTATGTGTATAAATACTTTCAGCGTGCCTCAGCACTCTATATTGTTAAACATAACAATCTGTTAGCGTATTCTTCCTCAAACAGCAAGGCAATGTCATAGTTTGACCGTGCGGCATTTACGGCGCCAATGGCGGGGTGCATGTTATGCATATCTGACAACATCTGCCGAAACTCTGCGCTGACTTTTTCCGCACATAGCCTGCCTTTGTACGCTCTTCCCTCCCCACCCACGCAGTCAGGGTGCCCATGTCGCCATTCCTCAAATGGTAATTCCTCACGGGGTATAAAAACTATTGACATTTTCTAAAAAACATAGCAGTGGCGGGGTATGACGAAAACGCGAGCAGATACTGGGACTATGCCCCCTCCGCCAGCGGAAGACCTTGCCAGAACACCGCCGTCTGATCATGCTACAGAATTGCGGTGTCGGGTTTTTCCACAAAGGAGAGCGGCCACTTGACGATGATGGCGCGTTCCCAGAAGGCCGCGTCGTCTGCCTTGGCGCGGGGCAATTCGTTGGTGGTCATGATGGGCAGGTGGGTTTGGATCCACGTCGTCTCGTCCTTGTCGTAGTTGCCGCGGGCGGTGATTTGGCCGCCGCCGGTGAGCTTCTTCAATTTCGATAGGGCGAAGCGCTGATTTTCTTCCGCTTCGTTCACCCACGCAATGGCCATGCCGCGGAGTTTGAGCACGTCGGGCGAGGGTGCGGAAGAGCTTTTTGTTTGCTGCATTTGGAGGAACATTTCCACTTGCACGTCGCCAGAGAGGCCTTGACCGAGAACATGGGTGATGAGCGTGTCTTTGCCGTTGCGTCAGTGCTCGCCCCAGAAGATGCAGAAAATGTGGTCTTTGCGTTCCGTGATGAGGCCGTAACCAAGGAGACGCCAGATAAACGCGGCGATTTCGGCGTCACCGTCCATGGAGCGCAGAAGGAAAGCGCTTGTTTCCGGGCACGGGTCGTCAAGGTCGAGGAGTGACGGGTCGTACTCGGTCTTGATGGCGTTGAGCAAATACTCTTCGGGGCGACCCGGGCGAAGTTCGCCGGTGCGAAGGTCAATGACGCCATTGGGGCAGGCTTTAACGTAGTGCCGCTTGTCAATTTCGTCGGGCGAGACGACAAGGGGGTTCTGTGTGCGGCAGGCCATTTTGAGGATATTTTCCATACCGTTGTTGTCACGCAAAGTGTTGAGTCGGCGCGTGATGGCGTTGGCTTGCGCCTCTTTCTGTGCCTCAAGATGTGTGTCTTTGTCTGCACCAGCGGCTTCGGCCTCGGCTTTTACCCTGTCGCGCAGTCGTGCGTAGAGTTCGCAGATGTAGGCGATGTTTTGGTACGCGACGTTTAACGTGTCTTCTTGCCAATGGTGCCCAGCCCACACGAGGAAACGCACCCATGGCATGACGTAGACGGCGCGGCCTCTGTGGAGTGCATTGTACAGCTTGCCGTCGCCGAGGCGGTTTTCGTAAAAGCACTGCTCTACATACGCGGGGGGAATGCTGCCGAGTAATGCCGCGTCGAATACGTCGACGGGCGGCACGAAGCGCTTCGCGTTTTGCGGTGCGG
>CAYJPE010000045.1:0-15718 GCA_964371965.1 uncultured Desulfovibrionaceae bacterium | reverse complement strand
TCGGCATACACGCGAACCTATTGGTTTTTTTGAAGGGGCCGACCGAATGGCGCCGTAGGCGTAGCCGTTAGGCGAGGAACGAGCCTTACGGCTATCGAGAGCAGCGATGGTGTGGGGGAAACTTTTTTTTCCCAAAAAAAGTTTCCCCCACATGCTTTTTAAATATACACATTTAGACAAAACACGCATATATACCTATATATATCGTGCATTTCTCAAAAATCATTTTCTTTATTCAAAAAGACAATTCGACAAAATCACTCCATCCTGAATGCATGGATATTTTGATGCGAGGAAATATTGCGTTTGGAAAGGCGCATTTTTACTTGTCAAGCCCTCCGCTTTCTGATAATAAGCGCACACCCCATGGGGAATTTTGTTTGGAGGCTATGGAAATATGGCAAACCAGGAAACGGCACACGAAGCTGAAATGAATGAAATGAATGAGATGAGCTTTGAAAGTGCTCTTGAGGACTATTTAAGCACAGACTTTGGAGATTTAGAAGAAGGTTCCATTGTAAAAGGCGTTATTGTTCGCATAGGCGATGATACCGTCTTGGTGGATGTTAACTTCAAATCTGAAGGGCAAATACCCACGTCCGAGTTTTACGATCCTTCTGGCAACCTTGTAGTAGCCGAAGGTGATAGCGTAGACTTTTTTGTGGTAAGGAAAAATGAAAATGAAGGGACCATTACCCTGTCATTTGAGAAAGCCAAAAAAATGCAGCTTTTCGACAAACTCGAAGAAGTGCAGGACATGAGCAGCGTCATAACAGGCCACATAGTGCGTCGCATAAAGGGCGGCTATACTGTGGATATTGGTGGCGTAGAGGCTTTCTTGCCGGGCTCGCATGTGGACTTGCGCCCCGTGCCCGATATGGATGCTTTGGTCAACCAAGAGTTTGAATTTCGTGTGTTGAAGATTAATCGCCGTCGTAGCAACGTGATTGTTTCCCGCCGTGTGTTGTTGGAAGAAGAACGTGACTCCAAGCGCCAAGACTTGCTGCGTACCCTTGAAGAGGGGCAAATGGTTGTAGGCAAGGCGAAGAACATTACTGAATATGGTGTCTTTGTCGATCTTGGCGGTTTGGACGGTCTGTTGCATATTACCGATATGTCTTGGCGCCGTATTCGTCATCCCAAAGAAATGATTGCTATTGGTCAAGAATTGGAACTGAGAGTTCTTTCCTTTGACAAGGACAATAACAAAGTTTCATTGGGTCTCAAGCAACTTGTGGCGGATCCGTGGCAAGATATTACCGAGCGTTTTCCTGAGAGTGCACGTTACCATGGCAAGGTAACAAACCTTGTGGATTATGGTGCCTTTGTTGAACTTGAAGCTGGCGTTGAGGGTCTTGTCCATATTTCGGAAATGTCATGGACGCGCAAACTGCGTCATCCTTCCCAGATGGTTCGTGTGGGAGATGAGGTAGAAGTTATCATCCTTGGGGTAGACGGCGATAAAAAACGTATCTCCCTTGGCATGAAGCAAGTGCGTCCGAATCCTTGGGAGCTTGTGGCCGAAAAATATCCCGAGGGCACTATCCTTGAAGGAACTATTAAAAATATCACTGAATTTGGCATGTTTATCGGCATTGAAGACGGCATTGACGGCCTCATTCATGTGTCCGATATTTCATGGACGCGCAAGGTACGTCATCCCAACGAGATGTATAAGACGGGCGATGTTATCCAGGCAAAGGTGCTGACCGTTGATCAAGAGAGTGAAAAGTTCACCCTTGGCGTAAAACAACTTGTGGACGATCCTTGGGGGCATGTGCCAACCACGTACCCTGTGGGCTGTACGGCCAAGGGTATTGTCACAAATATAACAGATTTTGGCCTCTTTGTGGAAGTGGAAGAAGGCATTGAAGGACTTGTGCACGTTTCCGAGCTTTCCGGCAAAAAAGTGAAAACGCCGGCAGAGTTGTACAAAGAAGGACAAGAGATTCAGGCAAAGGTTATCCATGTGAGCGCCGAAGAACGCCGCCTTGGCCTTTCTATTAAGCAAATTAAGGATGAAGAAGAACGCAAGAAACCTAAGGAATTCCGTGCGGGACCAGCAGAAACGGGACAAAGTCTTGGCGATCTTTTGCAGCAGAAATTTGCTGAATCAGAATCTGAGGGACAAGAATAAGAACTGACTTTTGACAGCCTGCTGAAAAACTCAGAATTCGCAAGCTGTTCAAAAAAGCTGACATACAATAAAACGAAAAAATCCAGACATCGCGGTGCATTAGAAATGCATAAGATGTCTGGATTTTTTCGTTGACACAGCAGAGTGCCCTTTTTAACAGCCTATTGAGACAGCTTACAGCTCTTCACCAAAGAAGTGTGTATATCTCTTCATAAATGCTCCTATCCTTTGGTCGGAAATAAGAGCATGAGGATGGCACACATCTCCTTTTTTCCCACGCCCCAGAGAATTTTGCACTTTCAGGTTGGACGCACGAAAAAAAACACATTATCCCGTAACAAATTTACGCATGACATAGGGCAAGATGCCGCCGTGCTTAAAGCATGTCAGCTCCGAGGGCGTATCAAGGCGCACGAGCGCTTTGATGTGCGCTTCCGAACCGTCAGGCCGCTGCACGTGCACGTCAATGGTGGCGCCTATTTCCAGTGCATGGAGAGCACGCACGCTGAGGCGCTCATTGCCGACAAGCCTGTGGTCGTCTGCGGATTCACCAGCAAGAAATTGCAAAGGCAAAATGCCCATGCCCACAAGGTTGCTGCGATGGATGCGCTCAAAGGATTGCGCCAAGACGAACTTTATACCAAGAAAATATGCACCCTTTGCCGCCCAGTCACGTGAAGAGCCTGTGCCATATTCTTTGCCTGCAACAATGGCAAGAGGAACGTTTTCGCCCATATAGGCTTCTGCAGCGTCGAAAATGAACATTTCTTGCCCTTCAGGGAATTTCAGCGTATAACTGCCCTCTTTAGGTGCCACAAGCTGGTTTTGAAGACGGATATTGCCGAACGTGCCGCGCATCATCACTTCATGATTGCCGCGCCTGTTGCCATAGGTGTTGAAATCCTTCTGAGCAAGGCCGTGATCTGAAAGGTACTTGCCAGCGGGATAGTGCGCCGGAATACTGCTGCCCGGAGAAATATGGTCAGTCGTGATGGCATCGCCAAACTTTGCCAACATGCACGCCCCTTCAATATCTGCCAAGGGCACACATTCCATACCAAGGCCGTCGAAGTACGGCGGGCGCTTGATGTACGTGGACTTTTCATCCCACGCATAGGTCGCCCCCATCGGCGCTTTGATGCCTTCCCAATTGACATCGCCGTCATGCAGTGTGCTGTATTCTTCCTTAAAAATATGGGGCTTGATAACGTCTGCATAGATACGCGCCACTTCTGTATCGTCTGGCATGATGTCTTTCAAATAGACAGCCTCCCCTTGAGGCGAATGTCCGAGGGGGTCATTTTCCATATCTGTCAACATGGAACCGGACAAGGCAAAGGCAAGGACAAGCATGGGAGAGGCTAAGAAGTTCGACTTGATAAGTGAATGTACGCGACCGGAAAAGTTGCGATTGGCAGAGAGCACGGCGCACATATTGAGATTGTGCTCAGTGATGGCAGAAGCCACCGCGTCCGGCAAGGGACCGCTGTTGCCGATGCACGTAAGACAGCTATAGCCAACAGTATAAAAACCCAATGCTTCCAGCGGTTCAAGAAGCTGTGCGTCCTTGAGGTAGCGCGTCACCGTCGTAGAGCCGGGAGCAAGGACTGTTTTCACGTAGGGCGGCACGGACAAGCCTTTGGCGACAGCATTACGGGCGAGTAAGCCGGCGGCAATCATCAGTTCCGGATTGATGGTATTTGTGCAAGATGTGAGAGATGCCAGCGCAATATGGCCGTGCTGCAACGTGGCCGTTCCTTGTGGCATGGTGACAGGCACCATGACGGCACGTTCATGCTTGAGCAGTTCGGCTATATGCCTCTTGCTTGCGTCGAGGGGGATGTATTGTTGTGGACGCGCAGGGCCAGATATGCAAGGTTTTACGCTGCCAAGATCCAGCTCGATGACGCGCGCAAACTGCGGCTCTGCAGCATCATTTGTGCGGAACAGGCCGCCCACCCGCGCCGCAGCTTCCACATAAGCCGCCTGCTCTGCGCGGCCTGTCGTGCGCAAGTATTCGATAACCTTGGCGTCGATGGCGAAAAATCCCAGCGTTGCGCCATATTCCGGCGCCATGTTTGCCACGGTGCAACGGGCAGGGATAGACAGACTATCCACGCCGCTGCCAAAATATTCCACAAAGCACTCCACGACGCCCTCCTTGCGGAGCAATGCTGTCACCGTGAGTGCCAAATCCGTTGCCGTCACATGGGGAGCGAGGGCGCCCGTCAAGCGCACGCCGACAACGTCCGGTACAGGCATGATGCTTGGCTCACCGAGCATGACGGTCTCCACTTCAATACCGCCAATACCATAGGCGACAACACCGATGCCGCCGAGGGTGCCTGTGTGTGAGTCTGCGCCCACCATGCTGTCGGGAAAGGCTTTGCCGTCTTTCTGCGTGAACACTTGACTAAAAAATTCCAACTGTAACTGGTGGCAAATACCCTTGGCGGGGGGGACGACAGCCACATTGTCCATGGCTTTATTTGCCCATTTGAGAAGGGCGAGGCGTTCGCTATTCAATCGATATTCTTCGCGAATATTCTCGTCCATGCAGTCTTTCGTGCCGAAGCTGTCTACTTGTGCGGAGTGGTCGATGGTAACGGCAACAGGCACAAGGGGATTTATGCGTGCAGCGTCGCCGCCCAGTTTTTCGACGGCTTCGCGCATGGCAGCAAGATCCATAAGTGCGGGAATGGTGAAGTCGTGCATCATAACGCGTGAAGGATAAAACCGAAGTTCTGCACCATCTTGCTTGCCTTCTGTTTGTAAAAGCGCGGCAACGGCTTGGTCGCGTTCTGCGCCTTCCGGCATGGTGCGCACGATATTTTCCAAGAGTACCCGTAAACTGTAGGGCAGAGAAGCAAGGGCAATGCCGTGTGGCAAAGCACTTTGTAAGTCAACAATAGTATACATATTCCCTTCATACTTGAAGGCAGTGTGCGTGATCATGTAACAGTTCCTCATACAATAAAATGTAAAGGAGGAATTCCTTTGCAAAGAATTCCTCCACGATCAATATAAAGAGAAATCTCTCGTTGCAGTATATGTTTACATGTGCGACACAATGGCACGACCAAAGTCAGAACACGACACCTTCGTGGCGCCTTCCATTTGACGTGCAAGGTCATACGTCACGCTCTTGGCTTGCACGGCCTTTGCCATGGCGGAGCGGACAAGGTCGTCGGCTTCCTTCCAGCCCATAAATTCCAACATCATAGCGCCGGACAGAATGACTGAGCCGGGATTGACCTTGTCCTGCCCTGCGTACTTGGGCGCTGTGCCGTGGGTGGCTTCAAAGACAGCGACGCCGTCACCGATATTGGCACCGGGAGCAAGGCCAAGGCCGCCCACCATGGCGGCGAGTGCGTCGGACATATAGTCGCCGTTGAGGTTGGGCATGGCGAGGACGCTGTATTCATCGGGGCGCAAAAGGATTTGCTGGAACATGGCGTCGGCGATGCGGTCTTTAATAAGCAGCTTGCCTGCGGGCACCTTGCCATCATGCTTGCTCCACACTTCGTCCTCTGTAATGGTCACGTCGCCAAACTCCGCGGCGGCCAATTCATAGCCCCAAGTGCGGAATGCGCCTTCCGTAAACTTCATGATATTACCTTTGTGAACGAGGGTGACGCTATCGCGATTGTTTTTGAGGGCGTATTGGATGGCCTGTCGGACAAGGCGTTGTGTGCCTGTCTTGCTCATGGGTTTGATGCCGATGCCGGAATCCGGACGTACGTCACGGCCTGTAAGTTTCTTGACAAGCTCCATGGCTTCTTTGGCTTCTGCGGAACCTGCTTCCCATTCGATACCGCAGTAGACATCTTCCGTATTTTCACGGAAAATGACCATATTCACCTTCTCTGGTGCTTTGACGGGAGAGGGAACGGGGGAGAAGTAGGCCACAGGGCGAACGCATGCATAGAGGTCGAGCAAGAGGCGTAAGGCCACGTTGACACTGCGCATGCCCGTCCCCACGGGTGTCGTGAGAGGGCCTTTGATGGCGACGCGATATTTTTTGATGGCCTCAAGGCTTTCTTCGGGCAAGGAATTGCCTGTGGCCTCTTGTGCTTTTTCTCCTGCCAATATTTCGAGCCATTCGATTTTTCGCTTGCCGCCGTAGGCTTTTTCAACGGCTGCGTCGAGCACCATTTGGGCGGCAAACCAGATGTCAGGTCCAATGCCGTCGCCGGGGAAGTAGGGGATGATGGGGTTATCGGGGGTGACTATGCTACCGTCAGCGTTGAGTGTAATGGCCTCGCCCATGAGAAATACTCCTTTTGTGCGCGTGCAGTGTGGCCTTGGTTGTACAGTCAAACAAGCATGCCTATTTGCCGCGCGCGCTTCGATGTTCATGAATGTATTATTCAGAAAGGATGCCGCTTCATTTGCCTGCTTGCGACATCCTCTGTAGTCATTTAAAATAAGATGCCTTCCGGCAAGCCTACCTTCATTCCATATTTGAAGAAAACATAATAGACGACGGAGATAATGGCCGAAGAAATAACCGCCTTCAACCAGAATTTGGGGCCTTTCACGAGGGTTATGATGATGCACACGGCCACAAAACCGCCTGCAATATACCCCACCACATAAATCATGCCGCAAAGGATCATGATGATGGCGTTCAGTGTTATGCCCATTTTGATGACTTCGCCACTCAGCGCCTTGACATTACGACCAAAAAGACTGTTTACAAGCCAAATGGTGCACAGTATGGCGTGAATGGTGCAAGTGGTATAGGGAAATGTACGCGGCGTTGGCCAGCCGTAGGAATACACGTCAATCCATGTAGGGATAAGGTAAAAAATCGTCACAAGACATGCGAGCAAGGAAAAGGCCGCCAACATGACTTCTAAATAGCCGTACTCCTTGTCTCGAAAAGATTTGACCGGAGAATCAACAGTGCTGCTTGCATGCATATATTCGCTCCCGATGCGCTGTGTTCCCATAGGCTTGTGCACCATGGAAACACATTTTGAACTATTTCTTTATTACATTACCACTGGCATCAATACGGCCGAGATCCATAAGGATTTTACGAAACGTCGCGTCTTCTTTTTTCAAATCCGCCACCAGTTCCTCACCGGACTTCGTGTAATCGGTCAAGTAGATTTTTGCCACGGCGTCGCGGAATGTGGATGATGTGGCTGCCTCGGTGAACACCTTGACGAGCTTTTGGCGCACATCTTCGGGAATACCCTTGGGAGCGATGACGATGTAGGGCGCTTCACCAATTTGCAACTCAGGATAGCCTATGTCGGACAAGGTGGGGATGCCGGGATAGGTGGGGGTCTTCATGTAATCAAGAAGGACCTTACAGGTGCCTTGGTCAACGTGGATGGCTTGGCTGCCGGAGCCGGCATAAGCGTCAATTTGACCGCCAATCAAGAGCTTCATGGCTTCAGCGCCACCGGATGTGCCAAGCAAGTTCCACTTCAAGCCTTCCTTCATGGCAATATAGTCCATGACGAGTGTCGTATTACTCATGTGACCGGATGTGGCGATTTTTATTTTGCCGGGCTTTTCTTTGACCATGGCTACGAACTCTTGCCATGTATTGGCAGGGTGATCCTTACGCACCACAAGGGCGGCAGTGGGTGAACCGAAGGCCAATATAAATTCGAGATCTTCAAAGGTTTTGTAAGGCAATTTGAACTGCATGGGCGCATTGATGGCCGTGGTGGACTTGATGACGCCAAGCGTATAGCCATCTTTTTTGGCTTTGCTGATGATGTTGGCCGCGATGGTTGCTGTAGCACCGGGACGCTCTTCAAGGACAATGGATTGCTTGAAAATCGCTTCTGCGGCTGTGGCAAGTGCTTGCGAGGAAATATAGGCTGTTCCACCGGACTTATAGCCATAAACAAGCTTAATAGGGCCTGTGGGGAAGTCTGTTTCTGCCATGGCTTGACCTGTATAGAGCATACAGACACTCAAAACAAGGACGGAAAGGACTTTTTTACAAGGGGACAGTTGAAACATAAAACCTCCAAGCTATGTGTTAAAATTTAAGTTTTCTCTTGATTGTTTCGTCGACAATGCCGTCGGGAATGTGTTCTTTTTTGAGCATTTCTTCTTCTGTCAAAATGTTTTTTTCAGTGGACGAAATGTCTGCATTTTCCACTTGCTGCACAAGGACTTCGGCTTCTTCTTCATCTTCTATTTTAGGACGCAGAATTTGTGTGACAGGCGTCCAGAGGAGCAAGCACAAGAAAACCGTCCATAAGACCGCCGCGATGGGGGACGTGAAAAGAGGCATGACATTGCCGCCCTCCAACACAAGGGCTTGACGAAAATTCTTTTCAAGAATGGGCGTTAAGATGAAGGCGATAAGAGCAGGGCTCACAGGAAAACCGAAAAGACGCATCATGAAGGCGAGAAGACCTGCGCCAAGCATGATCATAATATCGAAGAAGCTATTGTGTATGGCAAAGGTGCCGGTAAAGCATAAGAAGAATATGGCGCCGAACAAAATACCGCTGTCAACCTTATACAATGCCGCCGAAAAATACTTGATACAAAATTTTCCGATGGGGTATAATAAGAACGCAGATATAATCAAACCAATAAAAACGGCATAGATGATGGGACCATGTTCAATAAAGATGCGCGGCCCCGGAACGATACCGTGCATGAGCAAAGTGCCGTAGAGAATGGCGGCGGTGGAACTGCCGGGGATACCAAGGGTAAGCATGGGGATAAGTGCAGGGCCACAGGTACCGTTGTTGCCTGTTTCACAGGCCATGATACCTTCAATGCTGCCTTTGCCGTACTGTTCGGGATTTTTGGACGTGCGCTTGGCAAGGCCGTAGCAGGTGAAGGCAGCGGCGGTGGAGCCAAGACCGGGAAGAGCGCCAATGATCCCACCAATGAGGGCAGACTGCACAATGACGCGCCAATACTTGAGACCTTCTCTTAAGCTCAAACCTTCGTTGGTAAGGGTAAACTCTTCTTTTTCATCATCAAGCTTTTGTTTTTTCTCGTGCAGCGCTTTTTTAATGTGTTCTGCACGACTCCGAATCATGGAAAAAACGATTTCAGGTAAGGCGAAAAGCCCCACGAGGAAAGGGATGAGGGAAAGGCCGTCGCTGAGTTCATAGACATCAAAAATAAGACGATTTGTGCCTTCGACAGGGTCAAGCCCCACATAGGTGAGTGCTGCACCGATACAGGCCGCAATGAAGCCCTTGACTTTATTTTTACCTAGGGAAAAGACAATGACGGAAAGGGCAAGGACAACCAAGGGCACCATTTCGATGGGACCAATTTTCAGCGCCAAGGCCGCCACCATGGGCGTAAAGAGCACGAGTAAGACGGTTCCGAGAAGGTCGCCACATACCGAAGCAATAAGAGCGGCATCAAGGGCTATGCGCGCCTTGCCCATCTTGGCAAGCGGGTAACCGTCAAGGAGCGTTGCCGCCGCCTCCGGTGTGCCCGGTGTTGCTATGAGGATGGCACTGATGGAACCACCGTAGACGCCGCCTTTATAAACACCAAGTAAGAATGATAAACCCGTAATGGGATTGAGTCCAATGGTGAAAGGGGTTGCCAATGCAATGGCCATGGATGGGGATAAACCCGGAAGGCACCCGATGAAAACACCACAGACCAAACCAAGTAAGATAGCTATGATGTTATAAAAGGTCATCAGATGTTCAAAGCCAGCTAAAACAGATTCAATCATGTCTTATCTCCTGACATCAACAGCGTGAAAGGGGAGACGTTTTCCCCCTAAGGGCTATCGTCAAATAGTGAGTTTCTGTGTTCAAATAGCGAAAACTGACACTAAAAGAAGCGAAGCAAAAACCTCAAACCTGAGCCGTGTTATGTTTCTGAAACGTGGGGGAGAAAATCGAGGGGTTCATCCTGTAATGACTTACAATCAATATTATTTCGACCTTTTCCGACAATGTTTAAATGAAGGCTTATGCGTTTTGAATGGCAGTGTCGCATTTTCACGCAATACAGCATAGTTTACAACACTCCCGTGCACAAAATACATAGGAAACAATGCACGAAATTTACCGCCTTGCAGAGGTAATTCACTTGTCGCCACTCATAATGCACGACAAACTGGCTTTATCTCATCAAAAAATATGCCAGTCATGGATAATTGCGGCCAATGACATTCATTGAGTACTCAACTAAGGCATTATAAATGTATATGATATTTATTTTTTCTGTGCAAGAGATTCTTTTCTTCAGACATTCTGCGCTTTGTGCTCTTTTTCTTACAGCAGGAAGAGTCCAACACTTAACTGTCTTGAATAAAAGATGTTTATTGACGTTCGTGCCCTACGTAGACCCTGAGAAAGCTGAAACATATTATTTCTTGAACGAAACATTTTGTTGCGCGAGGAAGGCTTTTTTTGTATGCTTATCAGCCTGTTGAAAAACTCCAAATTCACAGGCCGTTCAAAAAAGGTGAGATGCAAGGAAACGAAAAAATCCTGGCATCGCGGTGTATTAGGCATACATAAGATGTCAGGATTTTTTCGTTGACGCCGCAGATTGCCTTTTTTCAACGGCCTGTTATGCCTTTCTACATACGTTCTTCAACAACCTGTTACAAAGGATAGAACAGCTATGTCGGGTCGTCAGCGTCCACAGCAAGGTCAAGACTCCTATACTATAGGAGTATTTCTTTCCATACCCATCGTGGATAAGTATATCGCGGAATACCAAAAGCGTTCCAGAAATAAGATATTTACGTCTGCGGCAAACTTTGATGAAGCGCTGGAGCAAGCACGCCTTTGGGAGCAGCAAGGCGTTGATGTTTTCATAAGTCGCCGTGGTACCGGTGATTTGTTACGGAAAAATTTTTTGACACCCGTGTTGACACTGCCCGTTTCAGAAATGGAGGTTATGCACTGCCTGCGGAGCAGTTGTCCCAAGAACTCCTCGGTGCTTATTCCCATATTTGCAAAGGCGTATACAGGTTTTACAGAGTTACAGGATGTCATAGATATTCGTATTTTGCACGGTGTATATAATAATTTTGCAGAATTGGATGCCCTTGTGCGTCAGAGTCGCGAACAGGGCGTAGATTTTGTTGCCGGTGGAGGTGCGACGCAAAGGCTTGCAAGTGCATACAATATACCCTTTATTTCACTTGCGCCGTCGCAAGAGCAGTTTTTGAGTATTCTTGAAAGTGCCGGCAATGTGGCAACCTTCCATCGTGAAAAGGCGTCCATGGTGCGCGAAATGCAAAGCATCATGGATGCCATGGTGGATGGCTTTCTCTCTGTAGATGTGAAGGGAAACATCGTGGCATGCAATACGGTTGCCTTGGCACTTTTAAAAGAAAATGATCCAAAAAACATTATTGGTACATCCATTTTTGCCCATATGAGCCGCAGTGACTTTCACGACCTGTTTCAAGCAACACACGAGCACCATGAGCGGGTGGTGGATATTGGGGGCACACAGCTCGTGCTGCACGCCTCTGTCATGAAGAGACAGAACACCATCGAAAAAGTGCTCATCTCCCTGCGTGAAGTACACGATGTGTTGCGACAAAGTGGTTCAATTCGTTCCGTCATGTCGCGAGGTTTTGAAACACATTACCGATTGTCGGACATGGTGCATAAAAGTGAAGCCATCAAAAGCATAGTGGAGCTGTGCCGTTTATATGCGAAGACAAATTCGTCTGTCCTCATTTGTGGTGAAACCGGGACAGGCAAGGAAATATTGTCGCAAGGGATGCACAATAGCAGCAGGCGGCGAAAAAAGCCTTTTGTTTCCATAAATTGCGCGGAGTTGCCGGAGCATTTATTAGAAAGCGAATTGTTCGGCTATGACGAGGGAGCCTTTACGGGTTCGCGAAAGGGGGGAAAGGCAGGTTTCTTTGAACTGGCGCACGGAGGCACTTTGCTGCTCGATGAAATTGATTCGGCATCTGCCCTCGTGCAAGGGAAGCTCTTGCGCGTTTTGCAAGAAAAAGAAATTATGCGTATTGGGGGAAAGCGGAAGATTCCTGTGGATGTGCGAGTGCTTGCAACGTCGGGGCAAGATTTGTGGGACGGCGTGTGCCGCGGATTTTTTCGGAAGGATTTATTTTTTCGTTTAAATGTGATGTCCATTTATATACCGCCGTTGCGAGAGCGCCTGGAGGATATTGACGCGCTCTTGCCATATTTTCTTCATTATTTTGCGCAGCGAGAAAACTTACTCACGCCCACACTGCAGAGCGATCAGATGCGACTCATTAGAAACTATAGCTGGCCGGGAAATGTGCGTCAGCTACAACACTTTGCTGAGCGCTTTGTTCTTTATGCATCCTTCATGGAGAAACCCTTTCCGCACCTCTATAATGATTTACTGAGACTGTCGCACATGCAGCACAGCCTGCCACAGGCACACGGGGAGTCTCGTGTTGTGGAGCATTCTTTTAAGCCTTCGCCGCACGCCTTCTCCGTCGAAGGCCATGCCGGCGTGCAAGAGCCTGACTTGCCTCCTTCCGCAAAATATCCCTTGGGCGAGCCTGAACGCATTCGCGAAGCGCTTGTGCAAGCGCGTTATTCCAAAAAAGAAGCAGCGCACTTGCTTGGTATAAGTCGCAGTACCTTATGGCGAAAGATGTCTCAGTACAATATGCTGTGAGTGCGTATTTTTTTGAGACATATGCTTTCAATTTGAAACACTTTGCACCTTATGGGTGCTGCATAAGAAATGACTGCTTTTTAATTTCTTGATTTATCGTACTTTTTTCACAAAGTACGCGTTGGCATGCAATTTGTTATGGTGAGACACATATTCGTGGCGGCGTTTTTATTGAAGGTCGTACACGCACGGACGACGTTTCTCGTCATGACAAGCATTAAGGAGGAATACAGATGCTTGAAAATGTTTCCATCTACCCAAAAAACTATGATGTCATAGTCATAGGGGGCGGAAATGCGGCTTTGTGTGCGGCCATTTCGGCGCGCGAGCTTGGCGCTTCTGTCTTAGTTCTCGAAAAATCCAATCGTGTATTCCGTGGGGGCAACAGTCGCCACACAAGAAATATTCGTTACATTCACGAAGCTGCAAACGGTTGGCTTACAGGCCCCTACCTTGAAGAAGAGTGTTTCAACGACCTTATGCGCGTGACAGGTGGAAATACCACTGAAAATCTTGCGCGCCTGTGTATTCGGAACTCTCTTAATATAGGCGATTGGATGATTGAGCACGGCGCCATGTTTCAACCTTCCATGCGCGGCACGCTCCACCTTGGCCGCACAAATGGCTTCTTCCTTGGCGGTGGTCGTGGCTTGATGAATAGTTACTACCACTTTGCGGAAAATGCTGGTGTGGATATTATGTACGAATCCCCCGTGGCGGAAATAAAGATGGACGGATCCATATTTAAGAGCGTCACCGTGAGAAATAAGGACGGCCTTTTGACCATTCACGGCAGCGCTGTCGTTGTGGCTGCCGGCGGTTCCCAAGCAAATCCTGGTTTTTTGGCGAAGCACTGGGGGGATGCGGCCTACAACTTCCGCGTGCGTGGCTGTCCATTTGATACGGGCGAAGTGCTTGAAATGTTGCTTGCCAACGGTGTGGAATCTGTGGGGGATCCCACACAAGGGCATATGGTGGCGGTGGATGCGCGTGCGCCCAAGGTGGATGCGGGCATAGTCACCCGTATTGACTGTGTGCCTTTTAGTATCGTGGTCAACAAGCATGCCGAGCGTTTTTACGATGAAGGCGAGGACTTCTGGCCAAAGCGTTACGCCATTTGGGGACGCCTTGTGGCAGGGCAAGACGATCAAATTGCGCATTCGATTATTGATGCCAAATCCATTGACCTCTTTATGCCAACGGTATTCCCGCCTGTGGAAGGGAATTCATTGGAAGAAGTGGCGCGCAAGCTCGGTCTTGACGTGGATACCTTCTTAAAGACAGTGGCAGACTTCAACACGTCTGTGGTTGCCGGCGGATCGTTTAATCCTGATGAGCTTGACGGTTGCCATACCGACGGCCTCACGCCGCCTAAAACAAATTGGGCACGCCCCTTGGACACGCCGCCTTACTATGGATACTCCTTGGCGCCCGGCATTACGTTCACATATCAGGGCACCAAGGTGAATGAGCAGGCGCATGTATTTATGCAAGACGGGACACTTTCTCCCAACGTCTTCGCCTGTGGTGAAATCATGTCCGGAAATATCTTGGGCAAGGGATACATGGCAGGTTTTGGTATGACCATTGGAACAGTATTTGGCCGCATTGCGGGAACAGAGGCAGGTAAGTATGTCAAGAGATAAAGAAATATTGCTCAAAGAAGCCAATCATGTGATGACGGTGTGTAATGCGTGCCGCTATTGTGAAGGATTTTGTGCCGTATTCCCCGCCATGGAATTGCGCCGCACATTCACCGAAGGCGACATGCGCTTTTTTGCCAACTTATGCCACAATTGTCGCGGGTGTTATTATGCGTGCCAATACGCGCCGCCCCATGAGTTTGACTTAAACATCCCCAAGACATTTGCGGAATTGCGCCTTGCTACCTACAAGGAATACACATGGCCGAGCTTTATGGGGAATTTCATGGAGCAACACGAGCGTAAAGTGCCCATTGTCACAGCCCTTTGCATTTTGCTTGTCTTTTTCATGACGCTCTTTGGCTCCGGTGCTGAGGCACTCTTTGCCACACACACGGGAGAGGCTATATTCTACAATGTCACACCTTATAAATGGCTCATGATTTCATTTTCTGCCATTGCCCTTGGCATAATCCTTGTGTGGCTCAAGGGAATTTACAGCTTTTGGACGTCCATCGGCGCTCCTTTGAGTGATGTATGGGATACAAAAGCGCATGTTCAAGCTGTCAAAGACGCGGCTACGCTGCGTTATCTTGGCGGCGGCGGTCACGGGTGTAATTACCCGGACGAGGCTTTCAGTAGCTGGCGTCGTTATTTCCACCACGGTGTTTTTTATGGATTTTTATCTTGCTTTGCCGCAACCATTTTTGCCTTTGCCTTTGAGCATGCCTTTGGCTGGATGCATCCATTCAGCGCCATGAGCTTGCCGGTGATATTTGGCACCGTGGGCGGTGTTGCCATATGCGTTGGCTGCATTGGTTTGTGGTGGCTTAAGGGAAAGATGGATCCAGAGCCGAGTTCCCCTGTGACGTCCGGTATGGATCGTTCGTTCATCAGCTTGGTGTTCTGGGTATCACTTTCCGGCTTATTGCTTTTATTCTTCCGAGGCACGGGCGTCATGGGCTTTATGCTCACGGTGCACCTTGGCTTTGTGCTTGCGTTTTTCTTGCTGGCTCCCTATGGCAAGATGCTCCACATGGTGTATCGTTATTTTGCCTTAGTGCGCAATGCGCAAGAACAATACAGAGCTGACGAAGCAGACAAGGCCGCCGGCCACTAAACTCAGAATAAGCCCCTATGTATTTTCATAGGGGTTTTTTTGTAGGATTTTCATTGAACCGGCGTTCATAACGAACGCGTAAAAACTGGAGAAAACGTATGGGGGCAGTAAGCATTACTGCGTCATGGTGTAAAGGGTGCGGTGTTTGCGTGGCCTTTTGTCCCAAGGGGGCACTGAGTCTTGTCAAAGAAAAAGCCGTGCATGACGCCG
>CAYJPE010000044.1:0-16092 GCA_964371965.1 uncultured Desulfovibrionaceae bacterium | reverse complement strand
TGCTTTTTCGGTCAAATACCATAAGAGCATATTTCCTCAAAGCAAGCGCGTCTTCCTTGATATAACACGAAAAATCGCTCTTTGACGACAGCCCCTAACAGCCCGTTGAAAAACTCAAATTTTCAGGCTGTTCAAAAAGTGTGAGATACAAGGAAGAGAAAAAAAGTAAGCAACGCCGTGTATCAGACATACATAAGTTGTTTACTTTTTTTCTCTGACGCCGTAGATTGCACTTTTTCAACAGCCTGCTAAGGGCGCCAAAAAGCCACATCATTCATGTATGTTTCATACACGGTATGTGTGACTTGTGCGCTTTTTTGCAACGTACGTTTTTTGCATGATCTGTCGATGGAATTATGTACATCTTTCGCCCAGTAAGCCTGGTCGGTTAAGGGCAAAAGGGGGGCAAATCAGCGCCTAAAAAAATGCCTGGCCTTGCGCTACCATAGAAACAGGGCCTCCCACAATAGCCATAAGGTCATCCTTCGTGCCGTCTATGTGTACGGTGAGGGGGCCTCCTGGCTGATGTATTTCAAAGCACCTGCATTGGTACGTATGATAGAGCATAAGCGCCAGAGCCACAGTTCCGGACCCGCAGGCACTTTCATAGCATTCGGTGTAGGGGTGTAGAATACGTACTACAGGATGTATCATAAGTGTCATGCACGTGATATCAGCCTCATCGGTATGGGCAGTGTTTTCTGGGCTCCACCAAATACAGCCCACGGCCGGTTCGTGCTCCAGTGCATATTTTTGCCGCAGCATTTTGGCATCGTGCTGCCACGTATGCTTTTGAAAGGGCATATTTCTCTCATCAATGAGCATGTGGACAACGCCCGGCAAGCGTTGAATGAATATGCCGTCACTCAATTTTTCCGCAAAAGAATCTGTCCACGTACACGGCATGGAAAGGAAGACATCGTGCTCGTTACCAATTTTTGCCGCATTCACACGCACGGCCAAGGGGGTATCCATTCCGGATGTGCGCACCTGTCCTTGCCATTGGGGCATTTGCGCAAAGTCAAGGCCTGCACGCATGGCCATGACTAGGCCAAGGGAACGCGTGGCATTGAGGCAAAATTCCCCGCCTGCCATGCGTAAAAGGCCTTTTTCGCTGTTAATGAAACCTGCTTGTTCACCCCCTAAATGCCCTTCGGTCAGAGCTTGCGCAACAAAGTATTGTTGTGCGTCAACGCTCAGGGACATATCATCAAAGAGAAGCGTCATATTGCCACAAGGACTCACTTTATAAAATGGAATACCCGACATAAATCTCTCCAAATGTTAGACGAGTCAAAGACGTCAAGCTCGCAGTCCACAAGTCCAGGGTCTACCAAACACATGCATAAGGTGTTGTTTTTAAATACTGCATTTTCGTGCCCCATCACGCTCATTGGCGCAATGGCGAGTGTGTTTTTGCGGAAATGCGCATTATGGTATTTGACCGAAAAAACAGAGAATATCAGATGCAAAGACACATTCAACGACATATTCAAAGGCGCATCTGACGGCAACCTCCAAGAAGTACTTACAGGTGAGCGAAGTACAAGCTTTGTTCATGAAGCTTATTCTCCCCTCTACGCTATGTGCCATAGTACATTTCTTTACGCTTGTCAAATATTCTTTACTGTAGAGAGCGCCTAAAGCGCTTTAAAACACATATCAGCCTGTTGAAAAAGTCCACTTTAGGCAGGCTGTTCAAAAATGGTGAGATGCGAGGAAGCGAAAAAAGTCAAAGTGCGTGGTGTATTGGGCATGCATACGCAGTTTGACTTTTTATGGCTGACGACGAAGAGTGCCGTTTTTCAACAGCCTGATATGCTCAGGGGGGCAAAAAAAAAGGGGAGCCAAAAGGCTCCCCAAAGCGTATTCAAAGCTAAACCTTATGTGTCACAACTCCTTAGAAGCTGTATACAAAGGAGGCGTTGATGTTCCATGCGTCTGTGGCGGTGTAGTCTTTGCCCCATACGTCACGGTTCATGTCGAGCACCAAATAGGCGGCGTCCACAAAAAGATTCAGGTTTTCATAGATTTGATAGTCCGTGCTGAGTCCAAACTCAAGGGCATAATCTTTGTGGGTAAGGTAAATAGCATTTTCGCTACCGGCAGAGAAGGGGTAAGATGAATCGCCATTAAAACCTGCTACCATCGCTGTGCTGTTGGTGCCACCAAAATAATTGATGCGGAACGTATGTGACAAGTCTTCTACAAAGCTGAAGTCTTTTACGCGCGCACCGATACCCCATGTGCCGATAAGTGAATCACCGATAACAGATTCACGTGGAATGTATGGTCCACCGTGGCTGGCAAAGTTGGAGAAGCGGTTGGTGCCATTGTTCACATTGATAACCGGCATGCGCTCGGAACCGTTGCTGGCATTGCCATCATCACCGGTGCTGTACCAGAAGTACAAGCCGGGAGTACCCCATTCCATTTTGTATTCGCCAAGCAAGCTGCCGTAGAAACCACTGCGCTTGACCTCATAATCGTCCACACCGAAACCGCCATCAATAGTGCCAAAGTCGGAAGAACCGTAGTTGAAATCCCATGCGATGCGGAAAGGATCAGCCATGGTTACTTCACCTGTGACACCCAAATGCCACACATTGCCATAGGAGGACAATTCATTGAAGACTGCGGCGTCGCCACTAGCAGCATCAAACGCCCCCGCAGGAAGCACGCCATTCAGTGTTCTTGCACCTTGTCCACCGTTTGCGGCACCAGCACGGACAACGTTTTTGCCCACAGCCATATAAGTGGCCCATGGTGTGACTTTGAAACCGTCAAATGTCATGGGAAGAATCAAACCAAAAACATCGGCATTGTCCATAAAGTTAGCAGAGGAATCATCATACAACATGCCGTCATTATCGCCAGCAAAATTGTCATTGAAGGGGCGAGCCCAGAAGGCTGTCAACGTAAAGTTGTCATTAAATGTGTTGGACAGAACGATACCGGCCACGTCTTGAGAGAATACTTGCGTGTCCGCGGTGAAGGAAGGTAGGGCAAGGCCTTGGATACCCATGCGCACTTTCAACTGTGTGTTAGGTACCACCCAGTCGATGTAGGCTTGCTTGAGTTCAATAATTCTTTGGTCAGCACCAAGCGCACCACCACTGGAGGCAGTACCCCAATCGGAGTTGCCTATTTCAAAGAATACGGTGCCCGAAAGTGTTTCGGAAGCAATGGCTTGCACTTGCAAGCGAACACGCTGTGTTGCGTCAAAGTTGTCACTGCCACCATTGAAGCCATACTTATTGTTTCCGCCGGCTTCGCTAAAACCTGCGCCGCCATCGCCGTAGTCAAAGCCCATAATCCACTGACCTTTTGCTTTAAAGTCAATGGCACTGGCGCCTGTGGCTGCGCCAAAAACAAGTCCTGCTGCCAAGAGGAGTGTTGCGAGTTTTTTCATAATTTCCCTTCCTTTTTGAATTCTTACGCTGTCTGCTTTGCTCTCGTACTCTCTTGGGAAGAGCTTCTTTTTTCGAGGCAGCATGGCGCATAATGCAGTTTTTTGAATGAGTCTGTAAAAGTGTGACGGAACGTCCTTTTGCTCTTTGTTTCCAGCATGTTATTGCTTTTCAGGTACATGCAAGACATCGCCCGGGCAGTGCCCAAGCATTGCAAGACGCACTTATAAGTACAAGAGGAATCTCTACCCTTCCATGTGTTCCGCCAAGTGAAATGTATAGTATACGCTCATTATTTGCAAGTGCTTTGGTGCAAATTTTTTTACTTTTCAACGAATTAAAAGTCGCATGAGTGATATTATTTTTAATATTAATATGTTAGGTGGTGTGCTCAAAAGGCTTGTGTGCATCTTTTTTACAGTGTACTTGCATTCTTTCTTAGATGTTGCGTTGTTTCTGCTCATTGAGATAGTTAAAAATTTTATTATACAAACATGTTACCAAGAAAATAAAAATCGCCTCTTGCCTTTTTTGCTTAACTGGGGTATTGATGAGCAGATAGGGGTGTTGTTAGCAGTCCGTTGAAAAAGCCCCATCTGCTGCGTCAGCGATAAAAATCCAAACATCTTATGGATGCCCAATGCACTGCGCACCTTGACTTTTTTCGCTTCCTCGCATCTCACCATTTTTGAGCAGCCTGCCTACAATGGAGTTTTTCAACAGGTGCCTAGTGTTAAGTGTGTTTTTAAAGCATGTGGGACAACGTCTAGCACTTCCACAAAGAATACATGTGGGAGCATATATGGGAGCAGATATGCACACCGTCTCTTCTTGCACAAGACCCAAGGATGTTTTGCGTCTCCTACAGTTGGGAGAGCGAGATTTTTGGGAACTTGCACATCATATTTGGCACGATATGGAAAAATCAGTGCCCACGTGGCGCAGTACATTGGAAAACACCCACATTCATGTGTGGATTGCCAAGGTGCACGACAAGGAATTACAGCTTCTCTTAACACTCCTAGGTAAATTTGAAAAGGAAATATCTGGCTTTACAATAGAGGTGCACGACATTGCCCATGTTGGTGCTGATACATTCTCACACACTGTGGGCGCCTTGCCGCCTTCTGCCATGCACGTGGCATGTGGCTTCACGGAAATTTTTCTGGATGTCTTGTCTTCTGCGGCACAAGGACCTTGCTTGACGGGCATAGCCACGGTGGGCTCACCCTATGCCGCCCTTGGAGAGCTTGCTTTTATACAACACACAGCGCAAGAATTCCAAATAAGCCTTGATACTATTCGTGTCTGCTGGCTTGGCAATGTGAACGGCCTGGGTCAATCGCTCATGGAATCTGCCATTTATGCGCCCTTTGAGCTTTTTATGGGTATTCCGCCTGAAGGGGATCCGGATCACTATAACACAGGCCTTGCCCTCAAAGCGGGAGCAAAGATATTTCTGACGCGAGAACCGGAACTTGCCTTGGACGGTGCACACATTATCTATATTGATGATGCACTCACGCTGGCGGCACAACATGAGTCCACGATGCCCCTAGGGCTTGCCAGTTACGATTGGGGACAAGGTTTTACTTTGAGTCCTGTTTTTAAAAAAAGAGCCACGGAGGCTGTGCTGACTGTCCCCATACATCCTCTTGTGAGTGAGACTATGAATGAGGGCACTGGCCTTGCTGATACCGAAGAAAACAGTCGCACTCTCAAACGTCTTCAATGGCGCGAAGCAGCCCTCTTAGCGTTGCTTTCGCGCATGGCGTGTGCGCGACAGTCTTGACAGCATGGTGAAGGCAATATAACAAGGGAGTGTCCATGTCTGTACCCTTTGCGTGGCCTGAAGTCTTGGAAGAGCATCGTCTTGGCGATGACGTGCATGACCATGCCTTTGACAGTTCCACAAAGACGCAGCGAGCCTGTCTTAAAAATGCCATTGCTTTTCATGACTTGCTGGAGAAAATCCCTGAGTGCGAAGCTGTGCAATGCACATATGCCTCCAAGGGCTATCGGCACAGCGTCCGGCGCACGACGGTGCCGTGGGTCATGGTCTTTTGCGATGCGACATTCAGCGCGCCTGCCCGCTTGGTTGCAGCGATTATGCAGGCGCATGTGGCGCAAGTGCGCCACATAGCCATTGTGGGGATGGGTAAGCTTATGCCCCCAATACTTGTGGCATCCGGCCTTATGGGGATTATGGATGTTTTTGTGGTTCCGCAACATATCACGGGCGTTGAAACGCTTACGTCGGCTATGGAAGTGTTGCGCTCAAAAGAGCAGGGTCGGGCGCTTTTTTTGCACTTTCGCAAAGAAAAAAACATGATGGAGCAAGTCCGCACACATATACACACTCTCCAAATCCCCATATGGAAAGAGGAGTGCGTCCCGACAATTCACGCCCATAGGAACTTGACGAGCGAGCAAAGAGCCGCCTTGCAATGGGCACAATCCGATGCACCCCTTGTCGGCGAAATCGATGCCAAGGCCATTTATGGCGGTGAGCCTTCCTTGGGCGCCATTGCGCACTTGCACGCTTCACAAGTGTGGGCGCAAGGTATGGAAGGGTGTTATATTCATGACGACTTGGATCGGCGTTTTTTTCAAAACACGCGCATGGCGGCAGGAACTCTTGTGCAGCATGAAGGTGGCGAAGCATGATTAAGGCAACCGAATTATTACGCAATATAGGCATTATTGCTCACATTGATGCGGGCAAAACCACGCTCACTGAAAGGATGCTCTTTTATACGCAAAAAATCCATCGCATGGGCGAAGTGCATGACGGCACGGCCACCATGGACTATTTGCCGGAAGAGCAAGAACGTGGCATAACCATCATGTCGGCGTGTACCACATGTCAATGGCAATGGAACAAAGCACAATACAGTATCAACATCATAGATACACCTGGGCATGTGGACTTTACCATGGAAGTGGAACGCTGCTTGCGTGTGCTTGATGGCGCCGTGGGTGTTTTTTGCGCTGTGGGGGGGGTGGAACCTCAATCGGAAACAGTGTGGCGACAGTCCGAATCCTTTGGAGTGCCCAAGGTGGCCTTTATTAACAAGGTGGACAGGGCAGGTGCCCATGTGGAAGCTGTGCTTGAGGCCATGCAACAACGCTTGCGTATTCGGCCTGTGCTCTTAACGGTACCCTTGGGTCAAGGCGAGGATTTTGTGGCGCTTTTGGATATTGTGCGCTTGGAGCGGCTGGACTTTGCGGCGCACGACCAGGGACGCACGGTGTCACGCACGGCTTTAAGTCACAACGAAGCAGCCCTTGTTGCGCCGTGGCGCGAGCGTCTTTTGGAGGCCATTGCTGAGGAAGATGAAGCTTTTTTGGAGCGCTATCTTGAAGGTGAGTCTTTTGAAGCGGATGAAATCATGGCGCTTTTAAGAAAGGCCACACTTGCACGACATGTGACGCCGGTGTTGTGTGGTTCTGCCCTGCGTAATGTGGGCGTACAGAATGTGCTGGATGCGGTGACAGCGCTTTTGCCTTCTCCTGCAGACGTACCTCCTGCTCTTGCGGTGGACAGTGAAGGCCACGAGTGTGTTATTGCCGCGGACACTGCGGCTCCTCTTGCCGCGCTTGTCTTTAAAGTCCTTATGGACGGTGGGCGCAAACTCGCTTTTTTACGCATATATGCCGGAAGTTTGCAAGAAGGCGGAAGCTATTATAATGCCCACGAAAAGTGTGAGGACAAGGTGCAGCGCCTGTATCGTTTGCATGCGGATCACAGAGAGCAATTGCAAAGAGCGGATGCGGGTGATATTGTGGCTGTGGTGGGTCTTCGATCTGCCCAAACAGGGCAGAGTTACGTGCACAAAGAGCGTCTTATACAGTTAGAATCCATTCACACCTATGAACCTGTCATGACGTTGGCCTTGGAACCCCACAATGCCGATGAAGGCAAGGCGCTTGATGAGGCGCTTGCACGCTACACGACAGAGGATCCGACACTCAAAGTGCGTGTCGACGAAGGAACCGGCCATAGGATGCTTTCCGGCATGGGGGAATTACACCTTGATGTTATATTGGAAAGAATGCAAAGAGAGTACGGTGTTCGCCCGCGTGCCGGTCAACCACAGGTATTGTGTCGCGAGACAGTGCGTGGCGCTGCTGAGGCCGAAGGGATTTTTGACAGAGAGCTTGGAAAAGAGTATCATTACGGTAAAGTGAGCCTACAAGTGGAGCCATTGGAACGAGGTGCGGGCAATGTTCTTGTTTTTGGGGATTTTTTACCGCCAGAAGCCCTTGTGGACGGGCGTGAAGCGGCAAAACTTGGCCTCAACAAGCTGTGGATTGACGCAACGGCGCAAGGTATTGAAGATGCATTGCAAAGCGGTCCCTGTCTTGGGTATACCATGCAAGATGTGCGTGTATGCGTGACCATGTTGGAAAAAAAAGAAGGTGCCTCCTCTGCACCCGGTTATCACATGGCGGCGGGCATGGCCATGCGAGAAGCCCTTGCCAAGGCCTCGCCTGTGCTGCTTGAACCTATAATGCGCGTGGAGATAAGCGTGCCAGAGGACTTTGTGGGGGCGGCCATCAATCTTTTTTCCACGTGCGGTGGGCGAGTGGAACATATTGATGACAAGGGGCAGTTGGAAAAACTTGTGCGAGGACTTGCGCCTTTATCACGATTGTTCGGTTTTTCCACGTCACTACGTTCGGCAACGCAGGGTAGAGCAGGGCTGAGCATGCAGTTTTTCATATTTGATACGATGTGATGCAATAGGTAAGATTGTGAATACTCCGCGAGCAAAAAAATCTTTGGGGCAGCATTTTTTGCGCCACCCTCATATGGCGCAAAAAATCGTGGAACTTTTGCAGGTGGAGGCGGGGGATTGTGTCCTTGAGATTGGCCCAGGTCCCGGAGCATTGACGCAGTTTTTAGAAGTAAGTCCAGCACGCCTGCTTTGCCTTGTGGAAAAAGACAGATATTGGGCCGCCGCACGGCAAGCTCATGGCGGTGTGCGTACTCAGGCGGTGTTAATGGACGCTATGCATATGCCGTGGTCACGCATAACACCGCACTGCCCTTGGAAGATTGTGAGCAATCTCCCTTACAATGTGGCGTCACCGCTCATGTGGGATATTTTTTCTCAGGCCACGGGGCTTGTACGGGCGGTTTTTATGATGCAAAAAGAAGTGGGGCAACGACTTGTGGCTCAACCACACACAAAGGCCTATGGCGCTTTAACGGTATGGGTGCAGTCCTTTGTGCGACCTCAATGGGGATTTGTCGTGGGGCCGGGAGCTTTTTCGCCACCACCAAAGGTGGATTCCGCGGTGCTTTCCTTTGTACCTGTCCCATTGGAAAAACGCCCTCGACATCCGGCGCAGTTGTCGCGTCTTTTAAAAATGTGTTTTCAAAATAGGCGCAAGCAATTAAAATCAATTTTTCGCCAACATCAGGCGCTTGCGTATATGGACGGACTTGCTGAACTTGGTATAGATGCGCAGCACAGGCCAGAGGATATGACGTATGAAGAGTTTGTACGCCTGGTGGACGTGGTGGCGGAACGTACAGCTTTCAAAGAAGCATAGGCGCTGTCGTCAAAGTGCGAATTTTTGTGTTATATCAAGGAAGACAAGCTTGCTTTGAAGGAATATACTCTTATGGTATTTGACTGAAAAAGCACGCGAAGTCTGACGCAGAGATAACCTAAAAGGCGCATTTGACGACAGCGCCTAGCACAGCTCGTTGAAAAAGTGCAGCCCGCTGCGTTCCCTTTGGAGTGGGGATAAAAAAGTCACAGTGCTTATGTATGTCGAAGACGTTTTGCTCTCGATATTCGTAACACGTGTTCACCGTGTAAGGGGTACGCCTTCATTGCCTTTTGGATCGACCTGCGCGCCTTGACTTTTTTCGCATCCTTGCGACCTGTGCAAAGGGGCACTAAATGGATTTATTCAACAGTCCCTAAATAACACGAGCAAAAAAGCACTGATGACATGCTTTTTGCCCCCTTTTTTTGCTCTTGGACGACGTGAGACTCATGTCACGAACCCCACTATATTATAACTATATACCGCGGGTTTCTCCTAATTCGTCTTCCCTTTCGGAGCAGGGTCAAAGAACAAACACTCGATTGCATCAGCGCTTCCCTATGGTCTGTCGTCAAATAACGATTTTTCGTTTTATATCAAGTCTATTCAAATAAGGGCGAGTGTGCTTTGAGGGCATATGCTCTTATGGAATGTGACAGAGAAAGCAAGCGAAATCTGACGCAGAGCTCGTTTTGATAAGGGCGAAAAGGCGCACTTGACGGCAGACTCTTAATATATGAAAGCATCGTTGAGATGCGAATGGAGACAATCTACCATGCGGTTTAAGACAATGGTTTACATGTTTTTTTTTACGATACTCTTTGGCGGTACCGGTTATGGTGCCTATCTTTTGTTTCAAGATATGGAGGGGCCTACCTTTGAACTTGTACCCAATACGGGACGTGTTTCCCCCGAGACACCTTTGCATCTGGCAATACAGGATCCGTCCGGCGTACGCTCTGTAACAGTTTCCGTCCGTAAGCAGACGCGTACAACAGAAATTTTTTCAAAACACTTTTCACCCTATAATACTGAAGATGAAGTGACCTTTAATTTGAAGGCAAGCGGCCTTCGTGAGGGAACCTTTGACTTGGAAATTAAGGTTGTGGATGCTTCTCTTTCGGGTTTTGGCCTTGGCAACAGCAGAACCACCACCTTACCCATGCGTCTAGATACGAAGCCTCCGCGCATAACAGTCAAAACATCGGCACCCTATGTGCGCAGGGGAGGGGCTGCTGTGATTGCGTATACGGTGGATGAAGACGTGCAGCGTTCCGGCATCATGGTGGGGGACTATTTTTTTTCTGGCTATAAGCAAGCAAATGGAACGTATTTGTCCTATTTCACTTTTCCATATAAAATGCCTCCTGACCAATTTAAGCCTAAAATTACAGCACAAGACCTTGCGGGCAATACTACCACCACAGGGCTTAGCGTACGTGCCGTAAACCGCACCTTTAAGCAAGATAAAATTACGGTCACAGACGCTTTTTTGGAAAAAGTCAGCCAACGTCTTTATGATCTTGCCCCCAATGCGGCATCGCCCTTGGATCGTTTTTTAATTATTAATAGAGACATTCGACAAGCAAATACGCAGTTTCTTATGCATATTGCTGCCGACACCCAAGGTGTGTCTTTATGGGATGGCAGCTTTATGCGCTTGCCGCGATCTGCCTCAAGGGCAAGCTACGGGGATCATCGCACCTATGTCTACAAGGGAAAAACGATTGATTCGCAATCACATCTTGGTTTTGACCTTGCGTCTACAAAGCACGCGCCCATACCTGCGGCCAATGACGGACGGGTCATATTTGCCGGTGATCTGGGCATTTATGGAAAGCTTGTGGTACTCGATCATGGACTTGGACTTATGAGCTTGTATTCACACTTGAGCACCATCACCGCGAGTGTGGGACAAATACTCAAAAAAGGCGACACATTAGGCAATACGGGCATATCTGGCATGGCTTTTGGTGATCATGTACACTTTGGCATACTTGTGGGTGGGCTTGAGGTCAATCCCTTGGAATGGCTTGATGCCAAGTGGATACGCGACAACATAACGGGACGTTTGCAAGGATTGTAGTTCATGGATACGTGTTATGCCTACGTTGGCTTAGGATCCAATATGGGAGACAAAGAGACGTACTTGCAATGTGCTGTGGCAGCACTGGGACGATCGGAGGGGCTTGATGTCGATGCGCTTTCCCCCCTGTATGAAACGGAGCCGCAAGACATGACAGGCTCATGGTTTTTAAATCAAGTGGCGCGCCTTACATATGAACCTTCCCTATGGTCGGGACGCCGCCTTGTCTTGTATGGCTTGCAGATTGAGAGGGATCTTGGGCGAGAACGGCATGGAGCTTATCCGACCGTGCGCTTTGAATCGCGATGTATTGATGTGGATGTGTTGTTTTTTGGTCATGAAAGCTCTTTGAGCCCCGAGTGCATCATACCGCATCCGCGTTTGACACAACGCGCCTTTGTACTTGTCCCCTTGCAAGATGTTTTTTTGCCGGGAACGGTATCACCCACATTTTCCATAGAGCACTGCCTTAAAAAGCTTTTGTACAGGGTGTCGGGGCAAAAGATTTTTCAAAATAGCAAATAAAAGAAGAGAGGAATATATGTGGAAATGGCTCATTTTGGCGCTGGCTTGTTATGTTTTGTACAGACTTTTTGCCAATGATGTTAAAAAGAAACTTGCCAAAAAGGATGATCCTGTCGTCATGGAACAAAAGGTTGCCGCGGGGGAGCTTGTCAAGGATCCCTCATGTGGTACCTATATTGACGCGGATAGCGGCATAACTGTGAAAGATGGGGAGAGTATCCACCGTTTTTGTAGCTACGACTGTCGCGACGCTTTTTTGAAGAAACTGCAAAATGGTGGACGTGTATTACCGGACGACGCCGTAACAAACCCTGAAGAACAGGAAAAACATGCAGAACATGACAGGGAATGAACAGAGTTCTGAAAGCAAAAAAAGGGCACATGTGAGGCGACAGGGCGAGAAGAGCACAGAAAGCAAGAATCCCTTAAAAAGGCATACAAAAAAAATGCATGCCCTTTCGCTCTCATGTGTGCAGGTATGGCTTGACCATATTCTTGTAGAGCGCGGTCTTTCGCCGCACACAGCCGCGGCCTATGGGCAAGACTTGCAAAATTTTTTTACTTTTTTGCAGGAGAGTCAAGGGCATGATACGTGCGGCTGCGCTCTCGACCATGACAATGCAGCATCGCACCCCCATGATATCGTATGTCTTCAAGACATTGAAGAGCAAGAGATTTTTCTCTACTTGGCATGGCTGCGCGGCAAAGGCCATGCGGGGCGTACATTGGCACGCCACTTATCCACCTTGCGCGGTTTTTTTGCCTACTTGCTCGAAGAAGGCATGTTAGAGAAAAACCCTGTACATCTTTTGGAAAATCCCAAACTGCCCTCATTATTGCCGGAGTTCCTCTCTCAAGAAGAAGTACAGGCCATGTTAGCCGCCCCTGATATGCATGACCGACTTGGTTGGCGTGACCGTTGTCTGCTAGAGCTTTTATATGCATGCGGTTTACGAGTCACAGAATTATGCGATATGCGCCTTGCCGATATGGACGTCACTCGGCGCCTTGTGCGTGTGTGTGGCAAGGGTTCCAAAGAACGCTTTGTGCCTGTACATACAGGGGCCATGGAACTTTTTTGCACCTATGTGTCTGAGTGGCGCACTCTTTTTTCACCTCGAGAAGATTTTGTCTTTTTGAACCGTTCCGGATGTGGACTTACCCGTCAATATGTTTGGAAAATAGTAAAAAAATACGCTTCGCTCGCCGGCATATCGCGCTCTATTTCGCCCCACACATTTCGCCATTCATTTGCGACGCATCTTTTGGAAGGAGGTGCAGATTTGCGCACGGTACAAATATTACTTGGGCACAGTGATATTAGTGCTACGGAGATATATACGCATGTGCAGGTGCAACGTCTGATGGAGGTGCATGCACGCTTTCATCCTCGAAGTGCTACTCGTCTTGACGACATTTTTCATGGACACAATGAAGGCGAAACTGACACAAAGGCAGGCAAAGACACAGGAGCACAGAGCGGTGAACGTGAGGCTCAATACAATGCGGCAGCACAGATATCTCGCAATCGGAGGACAAGCTCATGAAAAACAGCGCACATATAACGCCCCTGCAAGGGCTTTCGTGTGGTGGCGTGTCCTTTACTGATTCCATGCGGCGGGAGCAACTTTTCACAAATTTTACGGATATGTTAGCTGCAGGGGGCTGTTTAAGGAGCGATGCCCCTTTTGCATTTTTACACGAAGAACAAAAGGGTTTGACGCTTATTACATGTCATGTGAATGCGGACTTTGATGCCTTTGCTGCCATCATTGCCGCCCATCATCTTTATGACAAAGCTCTATTGCTTTTTCCGGGTACCCAAGAAAAGCTCCTCATGCAATTTTATCGTGACGTTGCCTGTGTGCTCTATAACTTTAAAAAGGCAGAAGAAATTGATTGGGATGTTATTTCACGCCTTGTGGTGGTAGATACGCGTCAGCGGTCGCGTTTGCGCCACGTACAACCACTGCTCGAGCGTACGGATGTGAATGTACATATTTGGGATCACCACCCCAGCTCTTCCGATGATATCGAAGCACGTCATAGCCTTGTGCTGCCTGTGGGAGCCACAACCACACTTCTTGTGTACGCTTTGCGTGATATACACGCTTTGGAATACTCCCCGGCGCTTTCTTGTCCTTTGTCTAGCGCCATATCATGCCAAGATGCCACTATCTTAGGTCTCGGTATTTATGCCGATACGGGTTCTTTTACTTTTTCTTCTGCCACACCCACAGACTTTATGGCCACGGCATGGCTTCGAGAAAGAGGCATGGACGTGAATGCCATAGCCAGTCTTGTGGTCAATGAACTTACCAGTGCGCATGTGCAGGCACTGAATGCCTTGCTCGAATCAGTGACGACGTATACCGTTGGTGACGTGACTGTTGTTGTTGCAGAAGCATCAATGGAGAGTTATTTAGGAGATTTTGCCCTCCTTGCGCATAAGCTTATGGAAATGGAGCGTTTTTGCGTTTTATTTGCCTTAGGTCGCATGGGGGATCGTATAACGGTTGTGGCGAGAAGCCGCAGCGACGCGGTCAACGTAGGGTCGGTCTGCGTGGCTCTTGGCGGCGGCGGGCATGCCTATGCGGCTTCGGCCTCTGTGCGCGATATGACGATTTTTCAAGTGCGCGAAAGTATTTTACGACAACTCTATGCGCAAACATATTCGGATAAATGTGCTCGTGATTATATGTCCACACCTCCTCTGGGCATTGAGGTGGATAAAAGCATGCATGAAGCCTATGAATTTATGAATCATTTTGATATTAAAGCCATTCCTGTGTTTGCGCAAGGCGGTCGACGTTGTGTCGGTATCCTTGATGCCCATACCGCCAGTCGCGCTGTCAATCATCAGCTCGATGATTTAGAAACCTATATGACGAAGCATGTGCGCACACTGCCTCTGGAAGCTACCCTTGCCGAACTTACGGCAATTATTATGAATGAGCGCCAGCACCTTGTGCCCATAGTAGACGTGACAAAGGAAGATGAAGTGGTCGGCGTGGTAACGCGCACTGATCTTATTCATATCTTTGTCAATGACCCTAAAGGCATTCCCATGCCTCTCGGACAAGAGCGAAAGGTGCGCAATGTGTCGAAGCTCATACGTGATCGCTTGTCAAAGCACACGTTGCAACTTTTGGAAGAGGTGGGACGCTTGGGGGACGATATGGGTCTTGCCACCTATGTGGTGGGCGGCTTTGCACGCGATATTCTTCTTGATCGTCCCAATTTTGATGTGGACATTGTTGTAGAGGGGCAAGGCCTCAACTTTGCGCAAGCCCTTGCCAGCTCACTCGGTGGTCGTGTTCGCCCACATGAAAAATTCATGACAGCCATGGTTATTTTAGATGAAGCGCGGGATGGCGTTTCGCGTATAGATGTGGCGACAGCGCGTCTTGAGTATTATGAGCAGCCGGCGGCCTTACCAACGGTAGAGCACTCTTCCATCAAGCTTGACTTACTGCGTCGGGACTTTACCATCAATGCCCTGGCCATTCGTTTGGGGGCACAGCATTTTGGACAATTGGTGGATTTTTTTGGCGGACAACGCGATATTGTAGACAAACGCATCCGCGTATTGCACACATTAAGCTTTGTAGAGGATCCGTCGCGTTGCTTGCGAGCCGTGCGCTTTGAGCAGCGCTATGGATTTAAATTGGGTTTGGGACTCGAACGCCTTATTAAAAATGCTCTTACTTTAAAGCTCATGGATAAACTGTCTGGCACACGCCTCTTTCATGAATTGCAGCTGATTTTTGATGAGCAGAATCCTGTAGCGTCTTTAAACCGTCTTGATAATTTGGGAATTTTGCAGGCCATTCATCCTCGCTTGCATATGTATCCCAAAAAGATTTTAGTGCTGCAAGGGCTTGGGGATGTTCTTGACTGGTATAAGCTCTTGTATTTTAAACATATACCAGAGAGATGGATTGTGTATGTACTTGGTCTGTGTTTCAAGCTTGTTTATACAGAATGTGCGGAAGTCTTAGAGCGAATTGGCATTGCCAAGGGGCCGAAACAGGAGTTTTTACAACTTCGACTACGTGTTCGGCGGGTACAGCCGCTGGTGGAAGCATGGAGTAGAACGCGTAGGCGTAAGGTGAGTAAGTTGTGCGATTTGTTGCGCGATATCCCTCTCGAAGGTTTGTTGTATATGATGGGCAAGACAAGTTCGGAAAAGGTGCGGATGCATATTTCTCGTTATATCACCACATGGCAACATGAAAAGCTCGACATTGGGGGCAATGATATTTTGAACATGGGTCTTACGCAAGGGCCTCAAGTGGGCAAGGTCTTACGTGCCGTCAAGGCTGCAAAGCTGAATGGGAGCGCAACGACGCAGGAAGAGCAGCACGCGCTTGCCCAAAAATGGGTAAAAAAGCTTGTCCATGAAAACGCTGCGCTTAAGGAGGCAGTGATTAAATAAATATATCAAGTTTACTAGTACTACAGTTGTGTTTTTGTGTGTTTTCTCCAATGACAAGCTAATGCAGT
>CAYJPE010000043.1:0-16358 GCA_964371965.1 uncultured Desulfovibrionaceae bacterium | reverse complement strand
TTTGAGCCTCTTGTGGGCAGTCAGAAGCGATTAAATCAGCGCTTCCCTAAGTATTTTTTGTGGCCTTAGGCTGGGGGAAGTGTTGAGCTTGCGTTGGGGGAATGTCAATTTTGACGAACGCACCCTCCATATAAAAGATACAAAGAACAAGAGCAGTCGTCATGCCCATATGACCAGTGAGGTGGAGGCTATGCTCTTGCAAAGGTATGAAAAAAGGGGAAGCGGACGCAATGAAAAGTTGTTTAAGGCCGATGGACTTTCAAAGACCTTTGAGCGCGTTGTGGAAAACTTGGGCTTGAACGAAGGCGTTAACGATAGCCGAGAACGCGTTGTTTTTCACACATTGCGTCACACGTTCGCAAGTTGGCACGCCAAGGCAGGCACACCGCTGTTTACCATATCAAAACTGTTAGGACACAAAACCATCGCCATGACAGAGCGCTACAGTCATTTATGTCCCGACGCTGAACGACAGGCCGCTATGGCACTGCAAGGCGTCATGAGCGAACCCAAAGCCGCAAAGAGTATTCCTTTCGCCAAGACCGCAAGCACAGAGGCTTGACAAGTTTTGTGAAATACAGGGGGGAACATATGACCACCATAACATTTGATACGCTGGAATACAGCAAAGCATTGCAGGAAGCAGGAATGCCGCAACAGCAGGCAGGCGCCATGGCAAAAGTGCAGAATAAGGCATTACAAGACATGGTGCGCACACAAGAGCTTGCCACCAAGGCAGACCTTGCCGAGACCAAGCACGAAATTCTTAAGGAAACGCTGATTTAATCGAATTTTTGTTCTTTGACAAGGAAGACGAATTTTGGGAAGCCCGCGGTATATTAGACATATATAAGGGTTTCACGAAATGAGTCTAACGCAGTAAAAGGGCAAAAAGGCATTAAATCAGCGTTTCCTTAAATGGATGTTTGCCTTCTTCATTGTCCAAAACGCCATTTTTGTGGGCCTGTTGGCGTTCATGAAGTAATTTGGGGGAAGTATGGCAGAAGAAGTGTCAACGAGAATGAGTGTTGCCGATGTGCTTGGAAGCACAAATATTTCCATCAACACCATTTGGGCGATGTTCCTTGACAATTCTGTCCGGTTCTACCTTGGAGATACGCTTTTGACCTTTGAAGAGAGGCCACCTCTTACGTCACGACGCTTGCGGTTATTGCACCAAAGACACTTCTTTGATTGGGGCATGGACGAACGTCAAACATGGTATGCGCAATACGGGCGATTCATTTGTGAAGACGAGCAAAGCCGAGCAGAATACGAGGCAGGAATGCTTGTGCCGGACTTTGACAATGCAGATGACCGTAGAGAAGTATATGCAAGCACCCAAGACGTCGTGCGCTGGTTCAAAGAGAAGTCGAGGGAATTTGTCGTAAAAGTGGGATATGAACATATATGGAAAGGCGTACAAAAGGAAAAGAAACCCGCAGGAAGAAAGAAAGACGTGACACGCGCAGAGGCCACAGAAGATGCCTGTAGGGCTGTTTTCGCCAAGCTGGAGCAAAACCCCTTTTTGCACGAACAAGACTACAAGAAGCCCGCAGTTTTAGCACAGGTCAAAATCAGAACTGGAAACCTTTTTCATCTCGGAGAATTTAAGACGCAATGGGAAGAACGACCTGATATATTGAAAGAACTCCGAGGACGTCCCACCGAACGATAGAACACCCCCCATTCAAGGTAAAAAAATCCTGTGTATGTACAGTACACAGGATTTTTTTATTTTTTTTTCTTTATAAAGCCAAGGACTTAATAAGAAAAAAAGTATGCACCTAATTAAAAAGCAATTTACTTATTACTTTCAAACATCTGAAAACATGAAATATTTCCCCTCACGTTTGAACATGTATGAAGCATGGAGGAAAAATTTTTATGTGTACCACGAATAATTTTTGTATACCCGAAGAATTACAAACCTTGCCGCCTTGGACGCACGACCTGTACATAGGCAGCCCAAAATTATGGAGCTATGACGACTTTGGTTCGACGATGAAGCGCAACCGAGGTTCAATCGTCAACGATGTTTCAGCGGGGCGAGGGCCGAGCAATGGCTTTCTTTTGGGAAAGAAACGTGTTTTTCCAAGACTTGACGCTGTTTTGTGGATTTATGAGCAGGTACAAGGGGGAAAGAAATGAGAGTGCCCCCCACCAACTTTGGAGAATTGGCAGGGGCGCAACATGGGATGATTTTGCCTCCCGAATATGACAAAAAAACGCCGCAAAGTCAAACCTTTTGCTTCGAATGCGCCTATTTCCGGAACAAAGTCCGTCGCGTTTGCACTTTTACAGGCGCGCGTTTGCTTCAACAGGCACGAGCATGTCACCATTTCGAGAGGGTATCACCATGGACATGAACTCTTATTTTCTCGAAGAATGTCAAGGCATTATGAATGAAAACGGGATTTTCGCGGACGACCTTGTCGCGGACGGCAGTCTTCATGGGACGGGTACCAGCGACAAGCCGCAAGACAAAGACGTTTCGTACATTATACACGTTGATACTCCTCAAACGCTTTGGTGGCAAAATCACAGGACAGGGTAAAGTGACACCTACACCGCCAAAAGAGATAAAATTTTCTCACCAGAAGAAAAGCGTGCCTTTGCCCAGCGCGTGGAGGCCGAAAAAGCTCAACGCGAGGCTGACCAACAAACAAGATATGCAGAAACAGCACAAAAAGCACAGCGCATATGGAACGCTGCCACACCCGCCACAGTCGAGCACCCATACCTTATAAGGAAACATGTGCCGCCTTGTGGTTTGCGCGTGGACACATACGGCAACCTTGTTGTGCCTGTCATGGACGAGAGCAACAAGATGACATCATTGCAACTCATTCCACCGGATGAAAATCAGAAAAAACGCTTTTTGAAAAATGGCAAGACCGCAGGTGGCTTTTATCACATACCTGCCAAAGATAAAAGCACAGACGGCCCCTTATGTATTGTTGAGGGCTATGCCACCGGTGCAAGCGTGCATGTGGCCACAGGTCATGCCGTTCTGGTGGCCTTTGGCACAAGCAACCTCGAAGCCGTGGCGCGTATGGCACGAAACAAATACCCTGAACGTCGTATCATTTTGTGCGCAGACAATGACCTCAAACCCGACACTGACTCAAACCCCGGAATTGAAGCTGCAACAAGAGCCGCCACAGTCACAAACGCACTGCTTGCCGTTTGTCCTTTGGTGGACGGACACAAGGCCGACTTCAACGACTTGCATGTTGCCCAAGGCTTAGAGGCCGTGAAAGTTGCTATCGAGGCCGCAACAGTGCCGCCGCCGATTATCCGTGAGGCCGTGGAAGTGCCCTTGCCGCCAGAAGCCCCATTGCCTTTGCGAAAAGCACCACAACCACAAGAGGCGTACCCTGTCGAAGCTTTGGGCATATTTGCCGAGGCCGTGGAGGTTTTCGCCCATGCCACAAAGACGCCTGTGTCAATGTCAGCCAATGGCGTTTTGTCGGCTTTGTCCTTGGGCGCACAGGCCATTGCCAATGTGGAAACACGAGACGGGCGAAGCATTCCGCTCTCGTTGTACGCACTAACTGTTGCAGAAAGCGGAGACCGCAAGAGTGCTCTTGACAATGTTGTCTTGTACGCCGTTCAACAGCTTGAAAAGCAAAAGTATCTACAATACCAGACGGAGCGCAAAGCCTATGATGAAGCAAAGCGCAAATGGGATGCGCTGCCAAAAAAAGAACGCGATACAACACCTTTTGACATGGAAGAACCACAAAACACGGCACAGGTTATAGAAAACACCAATAGTGAGGGGGCATTCCGTCAACTCAAGGAGGGTGCGCCAAGTGTTGCTTTTTTCTCCAATGAGGCAGGCACACTCTTTGGCGGTCAAGCTTACATGAAAGACAATGTGCTCAAGTCCATAACCTTTTTCAGCAGCTTGTGGGACGGCAAATCCATTGACAAGCTTCGTGCGGGGGAGGGATTTTCACGCCTCTATAACCGCCGAGCGTGTGCGCATTTCATGTTGCAACCTGTACTTGCCGAAAAAATACTTGCTGACGAGCTTTTGTTGGGACAAGGCTTTTTAGCACGCTTCCTTGTGGCATGGCCTGCTACCTTGCGAGGGACACGAATCTATGAGTCTGTCAATGTGCGTACACACCATGCAGCACAGACCTTTTATGCCGCGTGTGAACAACTCCTGCAAATGCCGCCGCGAGTGGATGCAGAAAGCGGAGGACTCATTTTAGACAGTCTTTGTCTTGCAGATAACGCCCATGCCTTGTGAGTGCTCCACTATGACAACATTGAATCCATGCTTGCCCCTGACGGAGAGCTTGCCCTGTCTTTGCTTGCGCCTCCAAAAATGCAGAACAGGTCTTGCGTATTGCTGGAGTTCTCACTTTGGCAGAAGATAGAGGGGCGCGGACAATCACGGGCGAGACGATGGCGAGAGCTATCAGGCTTGGGCAATGGTATTTGAAAGAAGCTTTGCGCCTCCACCAAAACGGAACAACACCACACGAGATACTCAAGGCCGAACGTCTTCTTGATTGGATAAAAGAGTGCGGACACAAGCATGTGTCGTTGCGTCTCATTCAAAGAAGCGAAGTGGCAGGGCTTGACCTCAAAGCGAAGGCCGAGCCTGTCATCTGAGTTCTTGAAGAGCACGGCTACCTCCAAAAAGGCACTGGCAATGTCATCATAGCTGGAAAAAACACGAAAAACTTTTGGGAGGTGTGCGCATGAACCTTCCCTTCTTTGACCCTGTGACGGTACTTGAAAAAATAAAAAACAAAAATACGCTTCACCCGACAAAGCCGACACAAGCACCTCTTGACCTCAATTTGTCGGGTTTGTCGGGAATGTCGGGTATTACGAAAAATGAAAAAAATATTTTGCAAATACCACAAGACGACTTACCCGATCTTTCCGAGGTGTGGCCACAGCCGAGGCGTTGCCCAACGTGTCACCACTGGCAAGAAGTGCCTGACCGTCAATGGTGGAGAGGCGAGTGTTCGCTTGATGGGGCACCGGCAAAGGCAGGGCAGAAGTGCCGGCACGTCATCGACCTGTCAGGGGTGGCGCAATGAAGCTTGTAGTCGATAACCGCGAGCAAGTGCCATATCGCTTTGAGGCCGAGCAATATCAACCCGTGTCCATTGAGACAAACAACTTGACCACCGGCGACTACTCATTACAGGGCTTTGAAAGTTACATCGCCATTGAAAGAAAAAGCCTTGCTGACTTGACCGGCAGGCCGCGAGAGGTTTCAGCGAGAGTGTCAACGTGGAATGGGCTTGAGGTATTTCGCGCTTGTCATTGAGGCGTCACTTGATGACGTGCGCCACCATCGGTATCGCAGTCGCATGACGCCGCAAAGCCTGTTGCAGACCCTGTGTGCGTATTCCGTGCGGTATAGACTTCACGTTCATTGGTGTGGGTGCCGAGCAGGGGGTGAGTATATGACGTTTTCGCTTTTACAAAAATTTTTGGTGGAACAGCAGCGCACGTATGAGGCGTTGCAAGAGCATTTCGCAAATAACCTATAAAGTGGAGAGAAAAACTATGACCGCATTACAAAAAAACATGGAAAAAATGACCTTATCTGTCAGCAAAGCCGCAAGTGAAGCAGGGCTTGAGCCGCAAAACACAATTTTGTTTTGTGAACTGGACGAGAATGAGGTACTTTTACAACAAGCGGGTGAGAGTATGTCCGACGACCCCAATTTAGAGCGTTGTGTGTACGACGTATTCGACTATGCTGGATTCAAGCTAAGAGGCAAGCCCAAGGCATTGATTGCCATTTACTAACCGACAACCAGCCCCGAAGCTTGACCGTTCTGGGCGACATTGGAGAGGTAAATATGACAAGTTTCGCAAAACCATATGTAGAACCGCGCGTGCTTTGTGGTACCCCCGCTCTCCAACAGTCATTGGACGGTGACACATGCGTCAATGAACCGGCAAAGAAACGCAACAAGCGTAAAAAGAAACGTTCGCAAAAGGTGGGCAATGTCCAAATAAAAATCACAATTTTCCTCTGTAAAAAATGAGCAACTTCAATATGTTGCTTTATTCTTGCAAGAAAATGCAAAACAAAACCAAGCTAAAGCAAATGACGTCAAATGCAACGTTTTTTTCGTCAAAAGGTAAATGATACCCCAATGTTGCGAAAATTTTTCTAGAAATGCAACACATGAAATATAGCTCCATACTTAGGTGTGGGGTTTTTTATTTTGCAGACTATACATCATAAAAACTTTTTTCGCGCCTTAGAATTAAAATGAGAGCGACTTTTCTCTCACCGCCACAAAAAACACTGCATCGAATTGGACCATTTTGTTTATACGCCACCCTCAATGTGCGCAAAATTGCGCCTGTCTCATAGCACATTAACAAAAGCTCAACTTTGAGCTGATGTGTGCGCCTTATTGGTTTTCATAGCTGAAAATTCAGCCGTCAATGTATTGACAAGACACAGTAAGGCGTATGTGCTTTGCCTCTCATATGGTGGAGAAAGTGCGCTACGCCGCCGATAACATTGTGACCGCACTCGTGAGTTTTGACGAGTGTCCACGGTGGACACAGCCGACAGCTTCTTTCCTTGCCGGGCATACACCCCTAAGCACGAAGTACATAGGACAAAGCACATTCAGTGCGCTATATAAAATAAAAAAGTGGCACAGGGGTGGCACAACACCCCCTTTACAAAGCAACAGCCACCGACGGCATATCCGTAAGTGGCTGTTATTTCTGGTGGGCCCACGAGGACTTGAACCTCGGACAAACCGGTTATGAGCCGGGGGCTCTACCAAGCTGAGCTATAGGCCCAATCAGGAAACATGCATTTACCGTGGCTTGCCATCTTTGTCAAGTGCTTTTTTAGCGAAGTGCTGACTTTATTTTCATACTCTTTAACTTAGGCGTTGCCTCTAAATAAATTCTTTTACATTTTGCCCCTGCTCCGAAGGAGGCAAACGGTGTTTTTTTGCTCAATTTACGTATGTCTGCATACACGCCTGTCGCAAAAAATGCGTTTACCTTGGCAAAAACTAGGGGCTGTTTCTAAGGAAACGCTGATTTAATGCCTTTTTGCCCTTTTACTGCGTCAGACTCATTTCGTGAAACCCTTATATATGTTTAATATATCACGGGTTTCCCAAAATTCGTCTTCCTTGTCAAAAAACAAAAATTCGATTAAATCAGCGTTTCCCTAAATAAATTTTTTTGCGTTCTGCTTGCGCCAAACAGCGCCTTTTACTCCAGTCAAATACCATAAGAGCATATTCCTTCCGTAAAAAGACGTGTTTTCCTTGGCAAAAACACAAAATCTCTTTATTTAGCAACAGCTCCTAGGCGCTATCTTCAAACAGGAGCTTTTCGTGAGCCATATAAGGACTGCTTCTCAATACATTCTTTTACACTTTGTGCCTCATTTGAGGCAAGCAAACGACGTTTTTTACTCAATTTACGTAGGTCTGTATACGCGCCATTCGATAAAAAACACGTTTTCGTTGGCAAAACACAAATTTTTTTATTGAGAAACAGCCCCTAGGAAGACGAACTTCACAGTGCAAGAAAGTCCATGCTCTGACGACAGCCCGAGGGGAAAATGTTACGCAACGACCTTAGAGTGGCTGCAAAACAAATTTACCGCTGCTATCAACAACATACACACGATAAAAGTCACCCACGCGGTCACCTTTTTTATTAAAACCAATTTCACCCGTTAAGCCGGGAAGCCCCTTAATGGTAGGCAGATATGCCATTATATCATCCGAAGATTTTTTACCGGCTTCCAGCGCTTTTTGAATGGCTTTGAACGCATCGCCAGCAAGCACGGCATAGACAGAAATAGGCACTGTATTGTGCTTTGCTTTAAATGCTTTCAGGAAGTCAGCAGCTTCTTTAGAATCAAGATCTTGCGGCAGTGGTGGGCTGATAAAGAAAAAACCTTCAGAGGCTTTGTTACCAGCAATCTTCACAAGGTCAAGGTGGTTTGTTGCGTCACCGCCCATAAAAGGCACGTCAAAGTTCATCTCAGCTTTTTGACGCAAGAGCATGCCCGCTTCGGGGTAATAGCCGGTAAAGAAGACTACGTCGGGCTTGGAAGATCTTAGCTTTGTTAGTATAGCATTGTAATCACGCTCACCGGGGCTTAGCGCATCAAAAAAGACCACGTTCACTCCTTGCTTATCTAAAATGGCCTTTGTCTCTTCGGCAAGACCCTTGGCATAAGAAGAGTTGTCGTGCAAGAGCGCTATAGCCTTGTAGCCTCTTTTTTTGATGGCATTGGCAGCGGAAACGCCTTGGTCATCATCACGGGGACAGGTACGGAAAAAGTTTGCATAATCTTTTTCTGTAAGGCGAACGGATGTGGCGCCTGTGGCAATTTGTACAATGCCTGCCTCATTCAAAATATTTTGAGAAGCTTCGGTCACGGCAGAGCCATAGGTACCGATAACAGCAACAACACCGGCAGATGCCAGTTTTTGTGCGGCAAGAGCTGCTGAACGCGGGTCACCGGCATCGTCTTCAACAATAAGCTCAATGGTATCGCCGTTGATACCACCCTTATTATTGATCTCGTCTACAAGCATGGACACGACATTCTTCATGTCTTGCCCCTCAGAAGCCCATTTACCTGTCAGCGGACCCATAAGGCCAATTTTAATTTCACCAGCCAAAGCGGCCGTGCTTATAAGGCTTGTCATAAGCAAAGCGGCACAAAAAACAGAAAATCGTTTCATTTTTCCTCCTGAAAATTATGGATTAAAAAACTATACCACGACACAAGAGAGATACATCAATTCACAAAAAAATGAAAGGGGATTTTCACACAATTTATAAGAAAGTCCCAAAAGCATCTCCTGAACCCTCCGTGTGCAATGTAAAGTCTTTTGAAATAACATACTTTTTTCATGCGTAAAGAAAAAAATGAAAAAAACGCCAAAAAAGTCTTTTCAGTGGGGTATTTTTAGCGTAAAGCATGTTTCTGGACATTAGGGAGCAATATTTTTCATCCATAGAACATGTACTTTAAGCAAAATATGTACTGTGTGGCACTGCGACATTGTCGCCTTGTCATGACACACCCTATACACGCTTGGACATGTGTTCGGAGAATGTTTTATTGTAACAATAAAAAGGAGCATTTCATGGCTGGCAATTATCCGCAAAAGGTCATTCGTAAACTCAAAAAGGTTTGTGCTGCCCAACCGGAGTTTATGCAAGCTGTCAGAGAGGTCGTGGATTCGCTTGACCCGCTGTTTGCGCGCGAATCTAAATACGAAAAACACAATATACTGGAGCGTATAACCGAACCTGAAAGACAACTCATTTTTCGTGTGGCGTGGACTGATGACAAAGGCAGAGTACACGTAAATCGAGGCTTTCGCGTCCAGTTTAATTCTGCCCTTGGCCCTTACAAGGGCGGCTTACGCTTTCACCCAAGCGTCAACCAAAGTATATTAAAATTTCTCGGCTTTGAGCAAATTTTCAAAAACAGCCTCACAGGTCTTGCCTTAGGTGGCGGAAAGGGCGGTAGCGACTTTGACCCAAAGGGCAAGAGCGATGCAGAAGTTATGCGCTTTTGCCAAGCATATATGACAGAACTGTCTCGTATTATCGGCAATACCAGCGACGTGCCCGCAGGCGATATTGGCGTTGGCGCCAGAGAAATCGGCTATCTTTTTGGCCAATACAAACGTTTGAGCGGCAAGTTTGACGGCGTTCTTACCGGAAAAGGCCTCTTGTGGGGTGGCTCACTTGCCCGCACACAAGCCACAGGCTACGGATGCGTCTATTTTGCCGAAGACATGCTTAATGCCATCGGCAAAGACATGAAGGGCACCACCGCTGCCGTCTCTGGATCGGGCAATGTGGCCATTTATACCATTGAAAAACTCCAACACTTGGGCGCAAAGGCTGTGACCTTAAGCGATTCTCGCGGCACTGTCTATCATCCTGCTGGCATTAACCTTGAAATACTTAAGCAAGTCAAAGAGGTTGAGCGCGCACGCCTTACCCGATACGTGGAATTATGCCCCGATGCCCAGTATGTTCCAGTGGCTGATTATGGCAAAAATCAACACGCTGTATGGCACTTCCCCTGCGACTTGGCATTCCCAAGTGCCACACAAAACGAGTTGACAGAAGAAGATGCGAAAGCACTTATTAAGAATGGCTGCTACCTTGTAAGTGAAGGAGCCAATATGCCCTCTACTCCCGGTGCTGTTGAAGTCTTCCGCGAAGCAAAAATCTGCTACGGTCCAGCCAAATGTGCCAATGCAGGCGGTGTGGCCACAAGCCAGCTCGAAATGGCGCAAAACGCGAGCATGCAAGCGTGGACTTTCGAAGAAGTTGATTCCAAACTCCGCAAAATCATGAACGGTATTTTTACAACCGCAAGCTACACTGCGCAAGAATTTGACTGCCCGGGCGATCTTATTACTGGCGGCAATATTGCCGGTTTCAGAAAAGTCGCCGATGCCATGATTGAACAAGGCGTCTACTAGGGTCTGTCGTCAAGTAGCGTTTTTTTGTGCTTTATCAAGCCCAGTGAAACAAAGACGCGCTTGCTTTGAGGGAATATACTCTTAACAGCCCGTTGAAAGCTCAAATTTTCAGGCTGTTCAAAAAGTGTGAGGTACAAAGAAGAGAAAAAAGTAAGCAACGCCGTGTATATAGACATCATAAGTTGTTTACTTTTTTCTCTGACGTCGTAGATTACACTTTTTCAACAGCCTGTTATGGTATTTGACAGAAAAAGCATGTAAAGCCTGACGCAGAGGCCTCTTCCATAAGGATGAAAGGGCGCATTTGACGACAGCGCCTCATCAGTGTTTACTTGACATTGTGACACGTTCCCCCCTTGTACTGCGCACCTGCTCAAAAAAAGGCCTTATCTTTCAAACCATTCCGGCCATGCTTGCGGCGCATCCGCCTGACAGCCCTGCCATAAATTCTGCCTATCCATGCTGTGATAGAGCTTTGTAAGAAAATCCCGCTTTTCAAGTGCCCATGCAGGCCCCATACACTCGCCTGGCGCAGGATCACCTGTGAGGCGATGTATCACGACGGAAGTGGGGATGATAGGCAGTGCCCGTGTAAGCGTATCTCTGTACGCATCTTCTTGCAGAGGGATGTAGCGACCATTTTTATACTCTTGTGCAAGGGGTGTGTTATGGCAAATGTAAAGATTATGGAGTTTTATACCCTGAATCCCTAAGGAAATGACCCAGCGTACTGACTCAAGAAAATCCTCACTGCTTTCCCCCGGCAAACCTGCCATAAGGTGGGCACACACATTCACACCATGATTGTGGGCACAGCGTACAGCTTCCTCAGATTGACGAAAGCTGTGTTGTCTATTGATGCGTCGAAGAGTGGCATCATGGCAGCTTTGCAATCCAAACTCTATCCAGACTTCAGGAAGCGGGCACCGCGCAATGCACATCATTTTTTCGTCATCAACACAGTCCGGTCGTGTGCCTAAAGAAATCCCCACAGCCCCTGGCAAGGTGCTGACGCTTTTGACGAGAGAGCGAACGCGCTCTGCTGATCCGTAAGTATTGGAATAGGATTGAAAATACGCCATAAAGTCGCGTTTTTTTTCAGCACGGGCATATTTCTCTTGCCAATGCGACCACTGCCGCTGCAAATCCATGCCTTTTTGTAAAAGACCGGAACCGGAACCATCTGCATTGCAAAAAATGCAACCAGAACGAGAAAGCGTGCCGTCACGGTTTGGACAAGACGCACCGGCATCCAAGGGAATTTTTTGCACGCGGCGCCCAAGGGTGCGGCGAAAATAAACAGAAAGAGTGTGCCACAGATTCATAAAGAATATAAAGGATGGTTCACGGTTTTCAAAACTAGCATAGTGTATGCACCTCTATCCAAGGAAACACCGAGTAAGTATTTTTCTTGAGGGGGGAAGGGGAACTTTCTCCTTAGGAAGGGACAGGTGCCAAAACCCAAAAGTGTCCCCTTACCCCCCCTCAAGCTTCTCCATCCCCTCAAAATACTTTACTTATGCCTCTTTTTAATAAATTGAAAAGAGGCATCTTCAATCACGGAATAGGTCATGTATTTCTCGGATGATTATTTTAACGCTCAAGAAACGCTCATTGAATCGAACGTTTGTTCTTTGACCCCACTTGCGCAATGCTCTCTGACATTACTGGTGCCTGACTTTACGCACTGTCCCTTTGCGCACAAGAGCACCATTTTCTAAAATAGGTGGCTCATCTACAAAGCACGAATCGCCCTGTTCCAAATGTCCCAAGGGTGTGTAACGTTCTTGCAAGTCAAGAGACCACTTGAGCAAACCATCCTCTCGTGGTGCTTCCATACCAAGACGACGCAAGCGCTCTTGCATCCAGCGCCCTCGCGCTTCTGGCAGTTCTCCGGCCAACGAATACAAATCACGCCCAACTTTTTGCCATGTTTCGCGCAATTCGTCATTTTTGAGGGTTTTATTTTCGAGAATGAGCTGCGTGGCAAGCTGTGCGCATGCCCACCAATTTTGCGCTGCAATATCAAGACGTTGCTCAAAGTCTTCCTTTTCAAAGTACAATGGCCTTTTGATGAGCATTGACATGAGGGCAAAAAATATCAAAAGCCCATAGCCATTGGTGAAGACGCCAAGCAATTGCCCTGTTCTCAAGAATATGCCAAAAGATTCCAAGAGATTTATAAGAACCGTTTGTCCAGTGAGAAAATCACGTCCAACAGTGATAGCAAGCAAAACGCACCAGACAACAATGAAGATGCGCGAAAACATTTTCCACGATACTTTACCCCAAGGCATGCGCAGATAGTTTTGGGCAGAGCAGCGCACAAGCCATTCTGTAAACCAAAGGAGCGCCATAACACCCATGATACTGCACAGTACAGCCGTACTCGCACTAAATACAGGCGATGCGGTAAATGGCAAAGCCTGCGTTGTCATTTGCACCGCCGAAAGGCTTTGACCTACAGCAGAACCAAAAAAAAGCCCTAATATCGCCACAAGGGCAGAGCGCCACGCAGAAAAATGTGGTTTTTTCACTGTTGCAGGGGCTATCATTGAGGGCAAGGAGTCGCGCAAAATGTCTTCATATTGCAGTTTTTCTTCGTCTGAATGCTCTTTATTCGACAAAAGTTGGAGCATGGCTTTATCAATGAGCGTGCGTCGGACATCATATATGCGCCTTTGTATTTCCCTTTCGCTTGGCGAGGGTGAGAGGTCTTTGACGGCAAGAGCCACCACGTGGGAAATCTCTTGGTGTGCATGCGTATTCATGAGGGTATCTCCTGAGAATATAAGCTCTCCATATTTTGTTTAAAAGCGGCAAAGCGTCCCTTACGTATGGCAGCGCGTGCCCTGTGTACGGTACGTAGATAATATGTTAAGTTATGCAAGGAGTTCAACCGATAAGCCAGCAATTCCTTGCTCACGTAGAGATGGCGTAAGTAGGCACGACTAAAAGTGCGGCACGTATAGCAACGGCATTCAGGATCCAAGGGTGTGTCATCCTCGGCAAATTCCTTACGCTTAATATTGATTTTTCCCAGCGATGTATACAAAGTTCCGTTGCGGGCATTGCGCGTAGGCAAAACGCAGTCAAACATGTCTACACCTGCAGCTATGCCATGTACGATATCAAGGGGTGTACCTACCCCCATAAGATAGCGTGGTTTTGTGGCAGGCAAAAGGGGCGCCGTGGCGTAGAGAAAATCCAACATCTCCGCCTTACTTTCACCAACAGACAGGCCGCCAATGGCAAAGCCGTCAAAATCTACGCTACACAACTCTTCCACAGACCTCTTGCGCAAATCGTGAAAAAAGCCTCCTTGTGTGATGGCAAAGAGCAGGTTGTGCGCACTTTTATGTGGGTAGGCCGCCCGAGCACGCTTTGCCCAGCGTGTAGTCAGAGCCAAAGACTTTTCTGTGTACGCATAGTCAGCGCCATAAGGCACACATTCGTCGAGCACCATCATAATGTCGGAATTCAAATTTCTTTGGATTTTTATGACACTTTCCGGCGTAAATACGTGTTTTGAGCCATCTATGTGCGAGCGAAACGTAACCCCTTCTTCCGAGATTTTCCGCAAATCGTTGAGACTAAAAACTTGAAATCCACCACTGTCTGTCAAAATAGGCTTTTTCCACGAAGCAAATCCATGCAGGCCACCACGCCGCGCCACAAGTTCATCTCCCGGGCGTAAATACAGGTGATAAGTATTGCCTAAGATAATCTCTGCGTGAAGCGCATCCAAGTCATCAGGTGCCAATGCCTTAACTGAACCAACTGTTCCTACAGGCATAAAAATAGGTGTGGCCACCATGCCGTGAGCCGTGGTGAGCATACCTAAGCGTGCATCGCCGTCCATCGCCGTTACAACAAAGGTTCTTGTGTCTGGATTGAAGTCTTTCATGAAAAACAGTGTAACAGCACAAGGGCTTGCCTGTCTAGAGGGTGTTTTTGAGGAAGGAATGATTTCATGCCTTTTTTCCCTTTAGCTGTTAGAAGATTTTTTCGTGAAATATCCACATTCATTTTATATACCAGATAATTTATAATATTCGTCTGCTTTCAAAGCAGGGTTGCAGATCGCCATTTAAATGGCACGTACTATCCATAAAAACAGTACGCACAAGGGATATGTTTACAGAATAATGATTTAGAATTCAAAAAAATTATTTCTCCCTTGATTTATCGTCAATTTTATTTTATTAGGCAAGTAGAAATTTCACATCGGAGGTTAAGATGTCACAAGAAAAACATGAAAGATTGGAAAAATCTTTATCTCCCGGTCAAGTATGGGCCTTAGCTTTAGGCTCTATTGTCGGCTGGGGGTGCTTTGTGTTACCCGGAGATTCATTTTTACCCAATGCCGGGCCTTTGGCAACACTTATTGGTTTTTGGATAGGCGCAATTTTATTGTGCTTTGTTGCAATAACATACAGCTACATGATTGAATACACTCCTGTGGCTGGTGGCGAATACGCTTATGCCTTTGTGGGTTTTGGCCCAAATGCTGCCTTTATTTGTGGCTGGGCATTGGTGCTTGGTTATATATCCATCATTGCCATCAACATCTCAGCATTGGCGCTTATCGTCCGCTTCCTCTTTCCGGGCGTCTTTGAGTTTGGCGAGCTGTATACCATTGTAGGTTGGAAAGTGTACACAGGAGAAGTCATTCTTATGTGCGCTGCGGTGGTTTTCTTTGCTGCGCTCAACTATCGCGGTGTAAGCTTTGCTGGCACGCTTCAAATAATTTTAGCGTTTTGCTTAAGCGGTGGTATTTTAATCCTTTTTGCTGGAACAGTTTCGCTTGACACCGCTGACTTTAGCAAAAACCTCATACCATTGTTCTCAGAAAAACAATCCTATTTTGCCTCAGTATTAGTCATTTTAGCCATTGCTCCATTCCTTTTTGTAGGTTTTGATACTGTCCCCCAAGCCGCGGAAGAATTTTCATTTCCTCCCAAAAAAGCACGTAATATCATGCTTATGGCCATTCTTTGGGGTGCTGTCCTATATAGCCTTGTGACTTTATCTGTCAGCGTGGCCATTCCTTATCCTGAAATGTTACAAAAGATGAGTGAGTTGCGCGAAGCTGGCAAGACAGCTTGGGCAACAGGCGAAGTGAGCAAAATGGCCTTTGGCGACTTTGGCGCCATAGTTCTGGCATGCGCTGTGCTTGGTGCAGTATGTACCGGTATCAATGGTTTTTTTGTGGCAACAACACGCCTTCTGCTCAGCATGGCGCGTGGACGCATTTTACCCTCTTGGTTCGCACAAATTCATCCAAAGTTCCACACACCTCACAAGGCCATTGTTTTCAGCGCCATATTTGTGCTCTTAACGCCTTGGTGCGGTCGTGCCGTTGTGGGCTGGATTGTGGAAATGTCCTCGGTGGGTACCGGTATTGCGTACCTGTTCACAAGTCTTGCCGCATGGAAGGTTGTCAGTGCCAATAAGACCAACAATGCCGCCATGAAGTTATTTGTGTGCGTAGTTGGTTGCATTGCCGCGCTTATCTGCCTGGGTTTGCTTGTCATTCCGGGATCTCCTGCACTTATTGGCCTTGCACCACGCTGGATTTTATTGGTTTGGGTACTACTTGGCATCTTCTTCTATGTAACAAACAGAAGTCATTGGACAGCCTTGCCGGAAAGCGAATTGCGGGCGAGTATTCTGGGTGATGAAAATACGCCTGTTTTTTACAAAAAGTAATGTTTAAAAAGTTTTTTCTATAGCTGCGTATATATGTGCATATTCAAGTCACAAAGCCAAAATAGCCCGCGGCGAAAACAGAACAAAATAAGCGCTTAAGGAAACACTGATTAATTATTTTTCTTGAGGGGGGAAGGGGATCTTTTGCCA
>CAYJPE010000042.1:0-16658 GCA_964371965.1 uncultured Desulfovibrionaceae bacterium | reverse complement strand
AATATACTCTTATGGTATTTGACCGAAAAAGCAAGTAAAGTCCGACGTAGAGATAACCGAAAGGGCGCATTTGTCGACAGCCCCTAGGGGCTGTTTCTAAATAAAAAGATTTTGTGTTTCTGCCAAGGAAAACACGTCTTTTTACGGAAGGAATATACTCTTATGGTATTTGACTGGAGTAAAAAGCGCTGTTTGACGCAGGCAGAATGCAAAAGAATTTATTTAGAGACAGCCCCTAAGGAATTATTTTTGTGGGGGGAGAAGGTTCTACGTCACTTTTTTCTCTATGTTCTTCTTCGTTTTTTGTATTAGGCAAATGCATATTTTCTTGATTTTGTACAACATTATCTTTATTCACTATAGGTGTGGCGCCCACGCACAAAGCCTTCTTACGTGCTAGCATGAGTCCCTCACAGTCCCCAAGACTACACGCTTGCGCAAAGTCCTCGCACATGGCAACGTACTCCTCCAAAACTTGGTGCACAGCTCCGCGAGCTCGTAGCCATGTCGCATTCTGCGGTTCGATTCTCAAAGCGATATCAAGATCAGCCTTGGCAATACTCGGCTGCTGCAAACGTAGGTGCCCAAGGGCACGCATATATAACACACGCCCCATGCCAAGGGATATGAGATAAAGCGGATCATGTGTTTTCGCCTGAGGGATAGGAGAAATTTTTCGCGTAGGATGTGTCTGAGGAGAAGGTTTGTGTGTGTGACGCATAAGCGCCAAGGCTGCATTGAAGTGCTCCAATGCTTCCGTGGGTCTGTCTAGCTGCAAAAGCACTTCCCCAAGTGCTGCATCAAAAATAGCAACTTCCGGTGCAAGCTCAGCGGCCTTTCGCAACATGGGTTCCACACGGCTCGGTTCCTTCCACGTGTCCCAAAAATGTACCAAAGCGCTATGGTAAAGCCATAGTGCTTGCAGCGTGCGCACTCTCCGTGCAATTTCTTGAAATAAATTTTCTGCGGCGATATTATGCGTATTGGCTTGAATACCGCTGGCAACAAGCAAGAGCTTGTGCGCTTGCCGCGCGTGTTGGCGCAATAAAGTGAAAAAAGTTTGTTGACGTATAAGAAGCAGAGTGTTGAGTAAAATATGCGACGTACGTACTTGCATATCCTCTTGCATATGTAGAGTCACACTCACTGATACATCTCCAAAAGGCAATGGATAAGGTTTGACAGGTGTAGTGACAATGTCCTCCTTGCAAAGGATTGCAATAAGTACAGCACGCATATCACTATCCAATAGCTCAACAGCAAAGGGCACATAGTGCGCAAGTCTTGTCTGCATCCCTTCAACGGCATCCACATAGGCACTACTTTGAGCAATGATTTGTGCCGAATCCGGTGAAACTCCCTGCATATAAGGCAGAGTATACATTGTCTGTGCTTCGGCAAATCCGGAGTGTAGCAAGAACACAAGGGGCAAAATGCACAATCGCACAAAGCACATCCCCAAAAAATAAAACCCCCGTCGGCTGTAAGGGAATAGAATATACGGACAACGGGAAGGCTTTATATCCATCATCGTTACTTCAATATTTTTCCTGCAACTTTTGCAGCGCCCGGCTGTACGAGATCTTGCACTGTGTTCAATAAGAGCGTTTCTGCGGCACCTGTGGTAATAATACCCACCTCGCTTTGGGTGGCAGAAAGGCCTTCTGTCATAATGCGCCCACTCGGACCTGCAAGCGTTATTTCCACCTGCATATTTGCTCGCACTTCTGTGGCTGATGCATCAACAAGCTCTGCCTTGTTAACTACACCTGTCACAATGTAAGCAGGAGCAGCCCTGCGGGCTTGTTCTGTACTCTCGGCAAAAGAAACCTGAAGACCATGCCTACTTAAGGCATCGGCAAAAGAGCGACTTATCCATTCATTAGCTGCAATACTTCCGGCAAAGGTGGTTTCATCACTACGCAAACCAAGGTGCATATATTGGCGTTTATCTGCAAACAGCACAACGGCCACATTCGGTGCGCCAGGCGCCGGCAACACACTGCTGTCCTTGGGGGGATATGTAAGGCGCACAGTATTGCTGGGGCCACAGCCCACGCTTATAATGCAAAGCAGAGTAAAACAAAGTAGTCTCAAAAACATATGATATTTCACAAAAAGCCTCCCTTTCTTATCATAGTACCAGCATAATATGTTGTTCTTAATGCTGCAGCTTAAGGTTTTGCAACTAGAGAATGTCTACATTCTACACCTTTTTTACTTCCTTGGCAAATACTTCATGATGAACATTTTTATATCGAACACTACATGCCCAAAATGCACTTTCACCGCGCATGTAAACAAAGAAAAACCGAGCCAGAAACGTTTTTTGGACTTACTTAAGAGCACAGCGTACTCAAGAAAAACTCTCTGGCATTTTTTTTGTCTTCTCCCCTATAGTTTTACGATACAATGACCGAGTATACACTGTGGGTTGCAAGTTGTCGCCAACAGTAGTGATTTTTTGTAGTATACTAGGCGCTATCGTCAAATTGCGAATTTTTATGTTATATCCAAGCCCATTGAAAGGAGGTCGGGCTTGTTTTGAAGGACTATACTCTTATGATATTTGACTGAAAAAACACGCGGAGTCTGACACAGAAACCGCTGCGATAAGGGTGAAAAGGCGCATGTGACGACAAAGCCTCACGTAGAGACAAATGAAAAACACACGTGATGACAAAGCCCAGAAATTTCCGTAACAGCCTGTAGCGTTGCGACTCTTCCAAGTAACCATTTGAGAATTCGGCATGTTCCTAGAAGATACTCTGTACGAACTCTTGTGACAGTGAAACTAGCCTACGGAGGGATTTATGACAAGTAAGGTACGTATTATTTTGGGTTTTTCAATTTTAACACTTATGATTCTCCTCCTCTCCGGAATGAGTTATATGTCATCACAAGAATTTTCAAAAAATCTTCAAAGCTTCGATAAGCTGTACAAAGCCGATTCTTTGACTTATCAGGCAGAAACGCATATCTTTCGCCTCGCATACCATTATGAACTTTTCATGGAAGGGCGTACAAGAGAAGACAAAGACTTTGTGTTGCAAGAGGCACAAGCGCTCTCTCGAGTTAATGAGAACCTGCTCACGCTTCTTAGCACACAAGATACGCAATCAGTGCGAGCCACCTTGGGTACGCTCAAGCGTTTCTCTCAGCTTCTTGAACGCAATATGAACAACAATGGTCAAGTATATCAAATATTCACAACACGCCTGGCCCCTGCTAAAGATAGCGTTCTGAAGACTCTTAAAGTCTTGACCGATATGGCACAAAGCATGCACGATATAAACCTTATGCGCGACGCTTTACAATCTCAATATGACGTCATGCTCTTTTCCGAAAATATGGTCTCCTTCGTCATGTCACAAAATAAAACCTTTTTAGAGGCTGCACGTAAAGAACAAAGTATTGCCGAAAAATCAGTCCAGACACTTCTCACGCGCAAAACTCAAGAAGCATTCTCAAATACCGCTATCCTCAACGAGCTTGAAGCGGCCTTTGCCTCCCTTACGCAAGCTGGGGATCAGTTGGAAACGTTAGCCGGCGGTATTGTCAAAGATGATGCAGAAATCACTCAATTACGCGAAAGTATCCTTAAAGACACAACAAACATAAGTAGCAAAATTTCACAATATGCAGAAAGTACTTTTAGCCTCCTTACAAAAAATACGGAGGATTCGGTAGAAACCAATGTTATACTTTCCGCGGTCGCCATTGCCATAAGTCTTCTCTTAGCCGCAATTATCGTTACCATTCTCACAAAGACTCTTCGCACTTTGGCAGATTATGCGCAACATATCTCCCGCGGCAACTTTGCCTATGACCCAAAAATCACCGAAAAAGGGGAAATTGGCCTTATTGCCACTGGCCTTAAGGATATTACAGTTGTCCTACTGCGCCTCATCAAGCACTGTAGAAATACCACAAATAAAATTTCCACTGGCGACTTAACAGCCCGTATGGACGCACAACGCTTTGAAGGCGAATTTCAAAATATCGCTTCTGTCACCAATGTCATGGCCGAAACCTATACAAAGCATCTTGACAATCTCCCCGTGGGTATCCTTGCAGGTACATCAGAAAACACTATTATATTTATGAACAAAACCGCCAAGATGATGATCGGCGAAGACAATGTCGTAGGTTCAAAATGCGGCCAAATGTTCAATTCTCCTGCTTGCCCTGACCCCTCTCTTTGTCTTGGCAGGCGAGCTTTGTCGCAAGGCGTTGGCAACGTGAGTGGCGATGCCACATGTTTTCCCAAAACTGGCAAGAAAGAACTTTCAGTTTTTGCGTGCCCGCTCTATGATCTGGACAATAAGCCAGTAAACTATATGGAAATTTTTACAGACATCACAAAAATCACCGAACAGAGTCAAGCCATTCAAGACATATCTGCGCAAGCAAGCGATGTGGCAAACAGGGTGAGTTCGGCGGCGGAAGAACTTTCTGTCCAAACAGACAGCATTGTGCATAGTTCTCAGGTGCAGCGTGAGCGCATTGAATCCACCTCGGCAGCCATGACAGAAATGAATGCTTCTGTGGTAGAGGTGGCACACAATGCCCTTTCTACATCGGAGCAAAGTGATCTTGTGCGTCACAAAGCAAATGACGGTATTAAAATCATTGCAAATATGAGTGCCTCCATGGAAGCTCTCTTGAGTTCGTCCGAAAACTTGCAAAGCAATATGTCACAGCTGGACAAGTTGGCAGAAGGTATTGATAGCATTATTAATGTCATTTCGGACATTGCCGATCAGACCAACTTACTTGCCCTTAACGCTGCCATTGAAGCCGCACGGGCAGGAGAAGCCGGGCGCGGCTTTGCCGTCGTGGCAGACGAAGTTCGCAAACTTGCAGAAAAAACCATGAGTGCCACCCAAGAAGTGGACACAAGCATACGCTCCATCCAACATTCCAGTAGAGCCAATCAGCAAGAGGTAGGCTCTGTGACAAATAACATTGCGCAAGCTGCAAAGCTTGCCAAACAATCTGAGCAGTCCTTACGAGAAATCGTCGATGTAACAACGCAGACGTCTGAAATGATACAAACAATCGCATCTGCGGCGGAACAGCAAACATCTGCATCCAACGAAATTGCCCACTCCATGAATGATATCAATGCAACCGTGAACTCCACGTCTGATGCCATTTTGCAGTCGGCAGAAGCCATTCGTGAATTGACGGCGCAAGCCCACGAATTGCACGAAATCATCAGCAAAGTGCAATAATTTTTTGAAAATACGGCACCTGCATAAAAAAGGGTGCCGTATTTTTTTACGCACGACTTGCCAATTCTTGCAACACGCGTGCTCCGGGTGCCACATCGTGCGTCACCCACACATTTCCCCCAATAACTGCGCCCGCACCAATGGTCACACGACCCAAAATGGTGGCGCCTGCGTAGACCGTCACATCGTCTTCCAAAATAGGATGTCGCGCAATTCCCTTCGTAAGCGTGCCGTCAGCCTCTTTGGGAAAAGAAAGCGCTCCAAGGGTGACACCTTGATATATGCGACACCCACGACCAATAATACTTGTTTCACCTATGACAACGCCTGTTCCATGGTCAATGAAAAAGTCTTCACCGATACTTGCGCCAGGATGTATGTCAATGCCTGTTCGTGAATGAGCCATTTCAGAAATAATTCGTGGAATAACAGGAACTTTAAGTTTATACAATTCGTGTGCAATGCGATGATACGTCATGGCCAGCATGGAAGGGTAACAAAAAATGGTTTCACCGGGACTTGTGGCTGCGGGATCGCCTTCATAGGCAGCTTTCGCATCCGACACCAACAAACGCCGAATTTCTGGAACACCCTGCATAAATGCTTTGGCACTCTTGGCGGCATCGTCCTCACACGCCGGACAGATCTTCTCATCCGTCTCACAGGCAAAACACGCACCACTGCGAATTTGTTCGCGTAACAAGTTATAAATGGAGTCAAGATTAGCCGCAAGATAATATCGCAAAGAGCTTCGTTTAATTTGCGAAACACCAAAAAAACCCGGAAAAAGTGCTGCCTGCAATCTTTGAAAAATTTCCTCTAAGCGGATAACGGACGGCATTGGCGCATTCTGTGCCGGCGTGTGCCATACGCCATCAAGCGATTGCGGCGTGCATAATTTTTCAACAATTTCATCTAAAAAACCATCATTTCTTTCCATATTTTGTGTATTTTCCATATACGCTCCGTTGATAGTAGGCTTGTCAGCATATGAAAGCATGCCGATACAGATCTTTTCTGTCTGCTTAACATACGTGATTGACTGCGTACTGTCTTCAAAAAAAATCCTGTAAATCGATATACACACCTCCAAGCATACTAAATTTTAAGCATTTTAAATGGAAAAATATATTGCAGAAAGACTAGCGTTTGACAAAAAAATGATATAGAGAGGAACACGTGCGGCGCAAAATATACGTACTTTGAACACGAAAGCGCTGTGTACACTCCCCTGTTTTACTTACATAGGAATAAGTACTATGCCAGATACAGAAAAAAATGCTCTTCAAGCCGTCGAAAACTCCTTAGAGGGAATAATTCCCCCTTCAATTGCAGAAAATTCCATCAATGAAAAAAAACAAATAAATACTTATGTCATAATTATTATTAGTTTTTTATTGATTGTTGTTTGCGCATCGTTGGGCTACATTTTTTATGGTCTCCACCACAATGTACGGGATGCGGCTGTACAACACGCGCGCATAGCCTTCAACAAGGATATCGTCTACAGACGGTGGAACGCCATGATGGGGAGCGTCTACGTGCCTGTATCGGACATAGTAGAACCAAATCCGTGGTTACCCACAAAAAACCTTGTCATTCCAGGCCCTGACGGTATAGAACTTACCAAGGTAAATCCGGCATATATGACCCGCCTTGTGTACAATATCGAAAGACAAAGCTCCGGAGTTACAGGGCGGATCATAAGCCTCAATCCTTTACGTCCAAAAAACGTTCCTGACCCGTGGGAGGAACAGGCACTCAAAAAAATGAAGGCTGATGGTACCAGAGAGGTTTCCGAGGAAATCACCATAAATGGTGAAAAACATATGCGCTTTATCGCTCCCTTGGATGTAGAGCAAAGCTGTATGCCCTGTCACCAGCATCAAGGTTACAAAGTAGGTCAGCAACGTGGTGGCATAAGCATTACCGTTCCCATGCACGAGCTTGCCGCGGACGAGTTGAGAACGACTTTAGAACTGATTCTTGCTGCACTGAGCGTGGTATTTATTGCATCATGTTTCTTTGTGTGGGGTGGGCACCGCTTAAAGGCGCAAATCAATAAGCGAAATGAAGCTGAATCAAAACTCCGCGAACTGATGGCGCAACTCCAAGAAGAAATTAAAGCAAAGCACGAATCAATGAGAGCAGCAGAGCGAGCAAGCCAAAGCAAGAGCGAGTTTTTAGCCAATATCAGCCACGAAGTGCGCACGCCTTTGAATGGGATTTTGGGTATGACAGAGCTATTGCTCCGCACAGAACTTGACGATGAGCAATCGTCTATGGCGGCTACCATAAAAGCCGCGGGCAACAACCTTTTGAGCGTTCTGAATGATATACTAGATTTCTCTAAAATTGAAGCTGGTAAGATGCATATCGAAAACCAACCCTTCACTTTGCGCGATGCCGTCTTTGATGTTATGAAGAACTTGGCACCCATTGCCTATCCCAAAAAGCTTGAAATGCTTGTCAATATTTCACCGCATGTGCCCGTAGCCGTTACGGGAGACGTCCTGCGTCTGCGCCAAATATTTCTTAACTTGGTGGGCAATGCCATAAAGTTTACTGACTATGGCGAAATTATCGTCTCTGTCCGTGTGGTGAGCATTGTTGATGACCATGTGCGTCTTCATTTCGCCGTTACTGACACGGGTATTGGTATCGCAGCAGATAAGCAATCAAGTATTTTTTCTGCCTTCGAGCAAGCAGATGCTTCTACCACGCGAAAATACGGCGGCACAGGCCTCGGCCTTGCCATTTCTTACAAGCTGGTGGATCTTATGGGCGGACGCTTGCAACTGGAAAGTGAGCTCGATAAGGGCAGTACCTTCTACTTTGAACTGGAAATGCCCCTCACAGAAAATATGCCGCCCCCAAGTATAACGGCCTCCACAGACGTCTTGCGTGGCCTCCACACCCTTGTTGTAGACGACAACGAAACAAACCGTACCATCATGCTGGAGCAACTTGGCTCGTGGGGCATGAATCCCATCGAATGCGCCGGCGTAGATGAGGCATTACGCCTTTTGCGTGTGGCGGCAAACTCCTATGACCCCATAAACCTTATCCTTTCTGACTTACAAATGCCAGATAAGGACGGCGTGGACTTTGCCACGGCTTTAAAAAGAGAACCCTCATTGGCACCAATTCCTGTTATTTTGCTTTCTTCTGGAGAATTGCCCAAGGATACACCGAGCAACCTGTTTACCTATGTGCTTTCAAAGCCTGTACGCCCGTCGGATCTCTTACAAGCCATGGCAACAGCCATAAGCCAAGATGAGAGTATCAACGTTAAAGAAATCAAGAAAAAAGAAGCTCAAGAACAGTCTAAAACCGCTTTACAAATTTTGCTTGTGGAAGACATGGAGATGAACCAACTTGTCGCCTCCCGCATGTTGCATAATCTTGGACATGATGTTGTTGTTGTGGGTAACGGGGCACAAGCGCTTGAAGTGCTTACACGCGAAAGCTTTGACCTTGTCTTCATGGATATTCAAATGCCTGTGATGGATGGTATCCAAGCACTTCGCCATATTCGCGAACGTGAAAAAAAGGAAAACAAAGGTACGCATATGCCTGTTGTTGCCATGACAGCCAACGCCCTCAAGGGAGACAGAGAAACATATATAGAGGCAGGAATGGATGACTACATTGCCAAGCCTTTAACCATGAATAGCGTCAATGATATTATCAATATCATCATTGACAGATTCGATTTGATAAATGCTAAGCAAAACAAAGCAACCGGAGAAAAATCACACGAAAACTCTGCACCCTCACTGCTTGACACTGTAGCTAACTCTGGTATTATACCTCCGTTGGATGCGGATTTCTTGGAGCGCTCCTTTGCAGAGGATTGGGATCTTGCCGCGCAAGGCATAAAAATATACTTACGCGATCTTCCCCAACAGCTGAAGGATATGCGCCACGCTATTATCCAAAACGACAACAGCACTCTCACGACAAGTGCGCACGCACTCAAGGGATTGACGGGATATTATGCAAGATCAGACATGTATGCATCGTGCCTGCATCTAGAAACCATGGGGCGTGAACAGGCGTTGCCGAACCGCATCCAAGAAGCAACACAGCAGTTGCTCCTCTTAGAAGAGCAAGCTGGCCTGTTACAAAAAGCTATGCTGGCATTTTTAGAAAAGTAGGTTTATATGCGCATTGTTATAGCAGAAGACCAAGAAATGGGTCGTCTCATTCTTGCAGGACATTTACGACGCTGGGGGCATCATGTCACCGAAACAGCTCATGGCGACGAAGCCTTTCATGCCATTGTCAACGCCAAAGAAGGCATTGACATGCTTATCACAGATTGGAATATGCCCGTGATGGATGGGCTGGAACTTGCGCGACGTGTGCGTAATTATAGCACAGGGCACCAATATATATATATCATTCTCCTCACCGGACGAGGTGAATTTAACGACAGACTCGAGGGCTTTTCCGAAGGTGGCGTTGACGACTATATGGTGAAACCCTTTGACGGATCAGAACTCCACATGCGCATACAGGTGGGCAATCGCGTTATCAATGCTGAAAGAATGCAAAGAGAGGTCAATACCCACCTACAATCCATGGTGCGCGACCAAACAAAGCTTATTCGTAAAACACAGGAAGAAATCGTCAACAGGCTTTCCACTGCCTTGCGCTTTCGTGATGGCGACATGGGAGGCTACGTCTACCGCATAGGCCCTTTAAGTGCGGCCATGGGCAAATTACTTGGCTGGGATGCCAACCGCGTGGATATCATCAAAAGTGCGGCGCCACTCCTTGACATCGGTGAGCTTGCCACATCGGATGCCCTCTTACGCAAAGGAGATAGCCTGACTGACGAAGAATATGATTCCATCAAAAAGCATACGGAACTGGGCGCCAGTATGCTCTCTGGTTCTCACAATCCTGTTATTCAAATGGCAGAAATCATAGCCAAGCATCACCATGAGAAATGGGATGGCACGGGATACCCTCGAAAACTGCGTGGTGAAGACATCCCCCTTGAGGCACGCGTCGTCAGTATTGCCGATGTGTACGACACCCTTTTGACAAACAGAGCCTATCGCCCTGGGTACCCTGAGGAAAAAGTTCTTGAAATGATGCACGCCGAGTCTGGCGAGCGCTTCGACCCACGCCTCTTCTCTCTTTTTGTAGATAATCTTGAGCAAATAAAAGAATATGTCAATGCGCATCTGCCGCGAAGTGGAAAAAGCCACAGACTGTATTAGTGCTGTTGCTATATAACACACCGTATTCACATGCATACGCAAGGATAAAACCTGTATTAAGGAAATTGCATGGACGAGCTGAATATAGCGACTGGGCACACAAGCAACATTATAAAGTGAACACATGAACGACAGTACACTCCCAAGAACACATTGCCCAACACGTCATTGCATGGTTCTTGCCACTTTTGCCAATCAAACACAAGCACAAGAAGCCATTGATTTTGTACTGCATCACACACTGGCAGCCTGTGCACAAAGCCTCAATATCCATAGTCAATATATATGGCTGGGCGAACGCTGTCATAAAGACGAAGTATTGGTTCTTTTCAAAACCACATATGCACTTTACAACAAGCTCGAAGCAGCCATCCAGTCAAACCACTCCTATGAAGTGCCAGAAATTATTGCTTTGGATATTGAAAAAGGCTTAGAAAGCTATCTTGCCTGGATTACACAGGTCACGACATCTTCATAATTGTTGTGCCGTAATCACTCATCGAGCCACTCTTGCAACTCATGAAAAAATCGCGCCACATGAAAACCGTCGATAAAGGCATGGTTGGCATGTATGGCCAAAGGAAGAGATATCCTCTCCTTAACTTGCGCATATTTTCCGATGGTAAACATGGGCGCAAACTGCTCGTGATGCCTTTGACACGTCAATGTCACCGCATTAAATGATAACCACGGCATATTGGAGATATGAAAAAAATTCTTGATAGACAATTCCTTAGGTGCAAAAGGCTTATCTCCATAAAGAGCCATATCGTGCCTATAGTTTTCCGTAAAAACTGAAAAATCTTTATGAAATTCTGTACACAAGAGCGTTATAATTTCTTCGTGAGGGTGAAATACCGTATAGCACGGATGTATCACATCGTAGTAACCGGGTTCATTCTGCTCATTTAAGCCGCCTTTAAACTCCTTATGCCTATTCAATACAGTGCAAATGCCAAACAAAAGTTTAGGAAAAAACTTTTCCTTCTGCGCCTTCGTTTTTGGCAAAAATGTTGATATATCAAGAGTGTGCGTTAGGCTAAAAAAGGTAGGGTCTGTTGTAGTGAAAACACTATACAAGCGCCGCCTGTTCCATTTTTCTATATCAATTTTTGTAAACATCATATTTTTCGTCAACTTCCAATGCGAACGCGCTCGCCAAAAATATCTGTGCCCACGCGCACAAGCGTTGCCCCCTCCAAGATTGCTGCTTCTAGATCGCCAGACATGCCCATGGACAAATGAGGTAATGGCAGCGCAAGCTTTGCACGCAATGCGTCGCGCATTTCACGCAGGCGAGCGAACCACGGACGTGCTGCAAGACCAGCATCAAATACCGGCGGTAAGCACATGAGCCCTTGCAAGTTGAGGTGTGGACAATGCAGGGCAACATATTCTGCCAAAGCAAAGAGCTCTGTTGCGAGAATACCGGATTTTTGAGCCTCATCACCCACATTCACTTGAATAAGTACAGCTTGCGATATGTGCTTTAGCGCCGCATGCTTTTCCAACGCATTGGCAAGTTTTATAGAGTCAAGCGTATGAATAAGCGCAAAGCGATCGACAACATCCTTTGCTTTGCGACTTTGCACATGACCTGTAAAATGCCACTGTATTGATTCACGCACAGTGCAAGAATCCAGAAAGGCTTGCTTTTCAATGGCTTCTTGCACATAATTCTCACCAAAAAAAACCTGTCCGCAATGAACAGCCGCTGTTACAGCGTGTGCGGGCTGAAATTTGCTAATGGCTATAAGCTGCGCTTCGTCTGTCCTTGCAGCCAGCTTCATGGCTGTTTTTATACGTCCATGAATTCTTTGCAAATTCCGCTGTATATCTTCACACAAAAGCTCAACTGCCATACATTACTCCGCCATCAAGCCCAAACCTCGTATAAAGTTCACATCTTCCGTCCAATGCTCTCGTACCTTCACCCAAAGTTCCAAATGCACCTTGCCACCCAAGAGTCCAATAATCTCCTTACGCGCGTCAGTACCAATGGTTTTAATGGTAGCACCGGCGCGCCCAATAACCATAGCCTTATGGGACGGACGAGCCACATAAATAACCGCATGAATGATGGTTTGTCCACAGCTGGCGTCCTCTTCCCACTGTTCAATTTCCACCGCGACGGAGTAAGGCACTTCCTGCTTCAGCTGTAAAAATAATTTTTCACGAATAATTTCTGACGCCAAAAAGCGCACAGGTGCCGTGGAAATTTGGTCTTCGGGATAGCGAGCGGGCGCTTGCGGCAAGTGGGTAAAAATAAGTTCTTTAAGTGCAGGCAATCCGTCACGCTTTAGGGCAGATGCTGGAAATATTTCTGCTCTCGGAAAGAGTTCATTGAGACGCGTAAGTAGAGGCAACATTTTAGATTTATCTGCAAAAAGATCGACCTTATTGACTAAAATGCATACAAAACGCTCTTCTTCCGCAAGCGCTTGCCCAAGAGCCGCAAGATCGCGATCCAAAAATTCTGGTTTCCGGATATACAGGTTCGCATCCAACATAAGGATAATCATATCTGCTTGAGCCATGCTTTGCCATGCCGATTGAATCATGGTTTTACTAAGCCGTCCCCTCACCTCAGCCATGCCGGGCGTATCCATAAAAAGTATTTGCCCTTTTTTTTCTGTTAGGATACCGACAATTTGATTCCGTGTTGTTTGAGGACGCGGTGTGACAATGCTAATTTTTTGCCCCAGCAGGGAATTGAGAAGTGTAGATTTTCCTGCATTGGGCGGCCCCATAAGCGCTACCCAGCCACAACGGTGTGGTGATGGTGTTGACATGAACTCTCCTTATTCGTGCCATTTTGCATTGATTAAATTCACCTGTTTGCCAAGGGGTAGTTAACATGCAAAAATGTGTTAACGCAAGGAAACGATGGAATTTTACATCAAACTGCAATGACATATTCCTTCTTGAACTGTTAATGATTTTTCCGCTTCTGCATTCTGTCACGAAAGTAAATGGCAACCAAGTTCATACCAAGCACAAGCAGAATAAGTACGAGAGCAGTGCCGTATTGCAATGGACGTGTTTTTTCAATTTCCGTACCGGCTGTGGCCAATACATACATGTGGTAGGGCAAGGCCATAACTGAGCTAAAGACGGAATCCGGATTTTTTGGCGTATAAAACACCGCCGCAGTAAACATAATGGCTGCTGTTTCCCCTGCAGCGCGCGAAAGGCCTAAGATGGCACCGGTCAGCATGCCAGGCGTTGCCACAGGCAAGACAACGCGCACGATGGTCTGCCATTTTGTCGCACCAAGGGCAAGGGAAGCTTCGCGATATGTATCAGGAACCGTGCGCAACGCTTCTTCAGCTGTACCTATTATGACTGGCAACGAAAGCACAGCCAAGGTCAACACGCCGGCAAGAAGACTCACGCCCATACCACAAAATGTCACAAAAAAGGCGAGGCCAAAGAGGCCAAAAACAACGGAAGGTACGCCGGCAAGGTTGTTGACGCCAAGACGGATATAACGGGCAAAGCGACTGCGCCCTGCATATTCATGAAGATAAATAGCCGATGCAACCCCCAAGGGAAAAGAAATGAGAAGGGAGCCTAGCGACAACAAGAATGTTCCTACAATGCAAGGCCAAATGCCGCCCTCAGTCATCATGCGGCGGGGGGCTTGCGTTAAAAATTCCCACGAAATGGCAGGTAAACCTTGTATCGCCAAAAAAACACACACAATCACAAGCGCGCTTACATTAATAAGAGCAGCCAACTTGAGCAGTCCAAACATCATGCTTTCACGACGCAATCGAGAATCACTGGATACAGCAAATTTCATAAGTCCCCCTACAAACTGGAACTGCCTACTTGCTTATGCTTTTCAGCAATATGCTGAGCAATCATATTGAAACATAGGGTAAAGAGAAAAAGAATCATGCCTATGGCAAAAAGAGCGTAATAATGGTCTCCCCTATAGGGAGCTTCCGCCATTTCTGCCGCGATAGAAGCGGGCATGGGGCGCACGGGGTCAAAAATTGACGTAGGTATAAGCCCAGCACCTCCGGCCACCATGAGTACCACCATAGTTTCCCCAATGGCACGGGACATACCAAGCATAACAGCTGTGCCGATGCCCGAAAGCGCCGCCGGCATGACCACTTTAATGGTTGTTTCCCACCGTGTGGCGCCTAAAGCCAAGGAAGCCTCGCGCAGGGCGCGTGGCACGGCAAAAAGCGCATCTTCCGCCACAGAACAGATGGTAGGCACGCTCATAAAAGCAAGCATAAGACTGGCATTAAAGAGATTCAATCCCGTAGCCGCACCAAGATAGTCCTGTAAAAGCGGCGCCACCACCACCATACCAAAAAAACCAATAACCACAGATGGCAGTGCCGCCAAAAGTTCTATAAAGGGTTTAACAATGCGCCGCACCTTACTGCTGGCAATTTCTGTAAGATAGGCTGCCGTGAGCACACCGAGGGGCACCGCCATGAGCGATGCCAAGATGGTCACCGCAAAAGATCCTATCAATAAAGGGAATATACCAAAGTCCGGCGGATCTGACGTGGGATACCAATAATTTCCAAATAAAAAATCCATGGCTGACACATGGTTTAAAATGGGCAGCCCCTCATAAAAGAGAAACAGCATAATCCCAAGTAAAGAGAGCAGGGAAAATGTGGCCGCAGCTGCCAAAATAACATTAATCACTTTTTCTTTCACAACACTCCCCTATGCATCAAGAGGCTGAAAAATGATACTCTTTCATACATTACGTATGGTTTACACATAAAAAAAGCTCCCCAACCATACAAGCACGAGAGCCCTTTTTGTCTATTATTTTTACTATTTTGTCAATGGAATAAAGCCCACTTCTTTCACAAGCTTTTGCCCTTCAGCACTGAGCACAAAGTCAATAAATCCTTTGGCAGCACCCTTTGCTTCGCCATTGGTGAAGAGATACAATTCACGTGCAATGGGCCATGTGCCGGACAGAGCATTCTCGGCAGTAGCAGCAATATCCCCCACATTCAAACCTTTCAATGAAGAATTCATATAGCCATATCCGATATAGCCAATGGCATTTTTGTTCTTGGCAACTGCTTGCACCACGGCACCGTTGGATGCCTGCAATAAGGCTCTGGGCGTTACACGTGCCTTACCAAGAATTTTACCCTGCCATGTCTCGTAAGTACCGGAAGACGTGTCGCGTGAAATAACTACCACAGGCGCATCAACACCGCCCACATCTTCCCAATTATCAACTTCGCCCTTATAGATGCTGGCCAACTGCTCCACTGTCAATGTCTGAACCGGATTATCGGGATGGACGACAGGCACAAGAGCGTCAATGGCAACAACATAGCGTTTGGGCTGCACACCTTTAGAATTGGCAAGCTTCACTTCGTTACTTTTAATCTCACGAGAGGTCATGGCAATATCACAAAGAGTATCAATAAGCGCCTTAATACCATTTCCAGAACCACCGCCCGAAATAGCCAAGGCCACTGAAGGATTGGCTGCCATATACGCTTCCGCCGTTTTTTGGATGACAGGCAACACCGTTGTGGAACCATTAATGGAAACTTCATCAGCGGCAAAAACCACACCAGCACCAAAAACATTCAAAGCCAAAAATGCTGTCAAAAGCATGCGAGAAAATTTCATCAAAACACTCCTTAAAAAATTCTTTTTATAACTTACGACACACGTCGTTTCTCATATATTCATTATGCGTGTTACAAAAACATGACGAACACCAGAAAGCCACGTTACACAAAAAAAAACTGATAAACACTTACTATACATGTAAATCAACATCATTATCAAGAGAGCAAAAAGGCACATTGCATATTCTTTCATTTCAGCGTACATTTTGTCAGTTATTGGCAACAAATATCCCCTACCAACAATACAACATAGGTAATAAAAATGCCCTTAGTCAATATCAAAGTCACCGGTGGCGACCAAGCACCAACAGAAGCACAAAAAGCCCAACTCATCAAAGAAAGCACTGACATGCTCGTGCGCATACTTGGCAAAAACCCCCAAACCACTGTGGTCATCATTGAAGAGGTGCCGACAGACAACTGGGGCGTCGGAGGAGAAACTGTGACAGAACGGCTCAAAAAGTCTTAGGCGCCGTCTCTAAGGAAACACTGATTAATTTTTTTCTTGAGGGGGGAAGGGGATCTTTTGCCAAAACCCAAAAGATTCCCCT
>CAYJPE010000041.1:0-16675 GCA_964371965.1 uncultured Desulfovibrionaceae bacterium | reverse complement strand
TTTTGGCACATGTCCCTTCCTAAGGGGAAAGATCCCCTTCCCCCCTCAAGAAAAATAATTCATCTGTGTTTCCCTAAGGATCTGCCGCAGGCAAGGGTTGAACGGACTGTCAAAAATGGAGTTTTCCAACAGCCTGATATATATTATGCACGAAAAATCAAAAAATATCACAGCGGCCGATTTGCCGTTCAGCTATGCCAGAACGCTCTCGTGGCTTTCGCTACTCATCATATTAAGCACAAGCTTGGTACTGTCCGTTTTTATCTCCAACAGTGCTCGAGAAACGCTGCTCAAAAAGCAAGAGGATTTTGCGAGCTTGTTGGCAGAAAACCTGAATCACCAAATATACAGAAGGTTTATGGTTCCAACAGTCCTTGCCTACGGGCATGTGGCTTTGCGTGTGCCTGCTCAGTATGAACGCTTTGACGAGATTGTGCGATCGGTTATCCACGGCCTTGCGGTGCAAGATTTGCGCGTTTACGACTTTGAGCGTATTGTGGCGTATTCTACAAATAAGAACGATGTGGGACGCACGGGGCTTGCTCCGAAAGCTGTGGATTTTGCGCTCAAAGGTGAGGACACCCCTGCAGCAATTCTTTCCACTTTTCCCATGTGGCAAGCGCCCTTTCGTTTGCCTCTAAAGTCCGGAAGCTTCGTGTTACGGACAGTCTATCCGCTCACGGGCGAAATTCGCAATAAGGAGGGCCTTCCGGAAAAGCACATTATGGGCGTTTTGGAACTAAAACGCGACATCACCGATGACTATGAATCCGTGCTGGCCTTTCAAGGCGTTATTGTGGGAATGTGTTTGCTCTCGTCCTTGGTGCTCTTTATTTTACTTCTTTTACTTATCCAAAGGGCAGAGCATGTGCTTGCAGAGCGCATGGCTAAGAATAAAGCCCTTGAGGCAGAACTTCACAGTACCGAAAAGCTGGTGAGTATGGGGCGCGTCATTGCGAGTATTGCCCATGAACTGCGTAATCCCTTAGGCATTATCCGCTCCAGTGCGGAATTTTTACAAAAAAGAACCGATAAAGCAGACAGTGCCACAAAACGCATTCTCGTGGCCATTTATGACGAGGCATGCCGACTCAGCCAAACCATCAACGACTTTTTGGACTATGCGCGTCCCCGTAAACCGCGAGATGACTTGGTGGATCTGGCTCTTGTACTTGACCAAGTCATGGCCTTTTTGGACGGAGAGTTGGCACGACACAAGGTCTCAGTGGACTTTCAGCTCGAAGAGAAGCTTTTTATTAAAGGCGACAAAGATTTGTTGTATCGCGCTTTTTATAATGTTTTGGTCAATGCCCAGCAAGCCATGGAAGGCCCCGGTATTATTACTGTGACAGGCAAGAAACAACGAAATCGGATTACACTCTGCTTTCAAGATACAGGACCGGGGTTTGCCCACGAAAGTCTCGACGATTTTTTTGACCCCTTTTTCACTACAAAGGAAAGCGGCACCGGCCTCGGCCTTGCCATTGTAAAAAGCATAGTTACAAGCCATGAAGGAGAGGTTTTTTTGCGAAATGCCACCGAGGGAGCACACGATGTGAGGGATCACTCTGTGGACACATCGCCCCTTAACGGTGCCGTGATTGAAATTGTCCTCAATGCCGCCTCGTAATCATAATTAATAACAGCTTGTTGAAAAAGCCACGTGGCGGTTGACTTGTCGAGTGCAGTCACTTGAAAGTATGCAAGGCACACATGAACGATGACTTTTCCAACGGTACTAAGCTAAAGAGCATACTTCATAAATGAGCAAATATCATTTTGTATATTAAACACTTATGAAGCTATGCGTATAAGGATATCTTATGAGCGAAAAAGCCCATGTCCTTCTCATAGACGACGAAAAAAACTATCTCCTCGTGCTTGAAACACTCTTGCTGGACGAAGGCTATACCGTCACCGCCATCAATGACCCCGAAACAGCTTTGGCCTTTTTGGACGAATCCGAAGTGGACGTGGTGGTAACAGATATGAAGATGCCACGTCTGACAGGTCGGGACGTGCTCGAACGTGTCAAAAAAAACTGGCCACATTTACCCGTACTCATCATGACCGCTTTTGGCAGCATCGAGAGTGCCGTGGCTGTCATGAAATATGGCGCCTTTGATTATATTACAAAGCCTTTTGCCAATGATGAACTGCTTTTGTCTTTGCACAATGCCGTGGAGCTTTCCACCGCCCATAGGCAATATCGGCTTTTGCAAGAGGCCATGGAAGTGCGCTATGGCACGCACCAGATTATCGGGCGCAGCCGAGGCATTCGCGATGTGCTGAGCATGGTAGAAAGGGCGGCGCCCAGCAAGTCTACGGTACTCATTACAGGCGAATCCGGCACGGGTAAGGAACTTGTGGCACGAGCGGTACATGTATCGTCGCCGCGTAAAGATGCCCCCTTTGTATCTGTCAACTGCATGGCACTCAATCCGGGCGTGCTGGAAAGCGAATTATTTGGTCATGAAAAAGGCTCCTTTACCGGCGCCACAGCCATGCGTCGCGGACGTTTTGAACAAGCCCACGGCGGTACCCTTTTTCTGGACGAGATAGCAGAATTGACACCGGACTTGCAGGTCAAACTTTTGCGCGTTCTGCAAGAAAAGCGCTTTGAAAGAGTTGGGGGAAGTGAGGAACTTGAAGTGGATATCCGTGTTGTTGCTGCCACAAACAAGGATTTGCTCAAGCTTGTGGAGCAAGGGCAATTTCGCGATGACCTGTACTATCGCCTTAATGTGGTGGCCGTACATTTGCCTCCATTGCGCGAAAGGCGAGAAGACATTCCCTTGCTCATGGCGCATTTTGCCGAAAATTTTGCCAAGGAAAACGAAATCACCACGAAGGTTTTCAGTTCCGGTGCCTTGAATTATTTGACAGGGTATGAGTGGCCGGGGAATATTCGGCAATTACAAAATGTGGTGGAACGATGCACTGTGCTTGTGCAAACAAATACCATTCATGTGGATAATTTACCACCGGAAATTCGCGATGAAGAAGCGCAGTTTAAGAGTGCAGTGGATTTGCTCCCCGTGCAACTTGACCTTGCCGATACGCTGGAAAAAATAGAGGCGGCGCTTATTCGGCGCGCACTTGTGCGTGCGGAATTTGTGCAGGTAAAGGCGGCGGAGCTGCTCGGCATATCCAAAAGTCTATTGCAGTATAAGCTTAAAAAGTATGCCATTACAGGGCATTAAGTGAGGTTTTGAGTAAGGGCTTATTCGTAAAGAAGCATTTCGCGTTCGATAATTGCGTCAACATGCACTTTGCAACAGTCCGCTCATTATTCCTCTTTTCAATACACGGACAAGAGACATAATGTAAGAAACACTGATTACTTATTTTTCTTGAGGGGGGAAGGGGAACTTTCCCCTTAGGAAGGGACAGGTGCCAAAACCCAAAAGTTTCCCCTTCCCCCCTCAAAAAATAGTTTTGAAAACATTGCACTCCTACAGTAGTCTGTAGGGAGCTTGACCTTGTTCGTAATAATCGTTTCCGTCACAGTCAATGACGACGATGGCAGGGAAATCTTCCACTTCCATGGCGGCCACAGCTTCGGGCCCCAACTCTTCATAGGCCAAAACTGTGTACTTTTTTATGCTTCGCGCAATAAGTGCGCCGGCACCGCCCACAGCCGCCATATAGGGCACACCATGCTTTTTCATGGATTCAATGACTTCCGGTTTGCGATAGCCCTTGCCAATCATGCCCTTTATGCCTTGATCAAGCAGGCGTGGCGTGTAGGCATCCATACGTCCGGACGTGGTGGGACCGGCGGCACCAATGGGTTCGCCGGGTTTGGCCGGGCTTGGCCCCACATAGTAGACAACGGCATTTGTCAAGTCTACGGGCAAGGTCTCGCCGGCATCAAGGCTTTCCACAAGTTTTTTGTGGGCAGCATCGCGGGCGGCAATAATTACACCGGAAATGAGCACTCTGTCGCCGGCGCGTAAAGAGCGAGCAACGGCAGGATCAAAAGGGGCTGTAATACGTTTGCTTTCAGACATGGACGGCCTCCTATAATGTCACGGCAGCATGGCGTGCTGCATTACAGTTGATATTCACAGCCACCGGCAAGGACGCAATATGTGTGGGATACCATTCCACATGCACTTTGAGTACCGTGGTTTTACCGCCAAGACCTTGAGGACCAATGCCCGTTTTGTTGGCAAGTTCTAGAAGCTCCTGTTCAAGGGCGGCGTAGCGCGGATCTTCATTTACGGTCAAAAGATCTCGAGCCGCCGCACGTTTGGCACAAATAGCTGCCATTTCCATGGTGCCGCCAATGCCAACACCCAGCACCATGGGTGGACAGGAATTGGGGCCTGCCATGTTCACCGCTTCCAGCACCACCTTACGCACACCTTCAATTCCATCTGCCGGCACAAGCATTCTCAAAATGCTTTTATTTTCAGAACCGGCACCCTTGGGGGCAAAGCGAATGGAAATTGTATCGCCAGGGACAATACGCGTGTGAATGATGGCGGGTGTATTGTCCTTAGTATTGTTGCGCTCAAAAAGAGGTTCTGCCACACAAGATTTACGCAAATATCCGTCAATATATCCGCGACGAACGCCCTCGTGGATGGCATCTTCAAAGTTACCGCCCACAATGCGTACATCTTGCCCCACATCCACAAAAACCACGGCAAGGCCGGTGTCTTGACAGATGGGGATACTTTCCTTGGCGGCAATGTCGGCATTGAGCATAAGTTGCTCCAAAATACTTTGCCCCACTGCGGACGGTTCCTTGGCATGAGCGTCTTTAAAGCCCTCATACACGTCCTTGGGTAGTTGACAGCATGCCTTCACGGCCAATGTTGCCACGGCAGCACTGATTGTCTCAGCTTGGACTTCACGCATAGTACACTCCTTAATGAAGTTGTCGGCGGGCTGTTAAGGGATTTTGCCAAAACAACCGGTCAAATACACACTATATTCCAAAATATATTTTGTATCACATACCAAGATAGGCTTCGCGCACTTCCTTACTAGACAGCAAAGTCTCCGCTTTGTCTTCCATGACAATACGCCCATTTTCCATCACATAGCCGCGATGAGCCACACGCAAAGCCTGATGCGCATTTTGCTCCACCAAAAAAACCGTCGTGCCATCGGCATTCACTTTTTCCACAATGCCAAAAATTTGTCGGATAATAATGGGCGCAAGACCAAGGGATGGTTCGTCAAGCAACAGCAGTCGCGGTCTTGCCATGAGCGCACGGGATATGGCCAGCATTTGTTGTTCGCCGCCGGAAAGCGTACCGCCCATTTGTCGACGGCGCTCTGCCAATATGGGAAACAGGCTAAAGACATATTCTTGGTCACGTTTTATGCCGTCCTTATCGGAGCGCAAAAAAGCACCCAAATCAATATTTTCCTGCACTGTCAAATCAGGAAAAATGAGGCGCCCTTCCGGCACTTGACTCACCCCAAGGCGTACAATTTCGTGAGGGCGCATGGTGTGCAAAGGCTTGCCTTCAAAAAGGACTTCTCCCGTGCGCAAAGGATTGACGCCGCAAATGGTCATGAGTGTTGTGCTTTTGCCCGCCCCGTTCGCACCGATAAGCGTCACAATTTCGCCTTGCTTGACAGTCAAGCTCACATCACGCAATGCCTGAATATTGCCATAAAACGTTTGCACATTACGAAGCTCAAGCATGGTCGTCCTCTCCTAGATAGGCCTTGATCACCAAGGGATTGCTGCGCACTTCATCGGGCGTCCCCGCCGCTATGCGTGAGCCGTATTCCATCACATAAATTCTGTCGGACATGGACATGACCATGGACATATCGTGTTCAATGAGCAAGACGGAAAGCTTAAATTCCTCCCGAATATGTTGCACAAGCTCTTCAAGTTCCAAAGTTTCTTGCGGATTCATGCCCGCTGCAGGTTCGTCAAGGAGCAATAAGTGCGGCTCTGTTGCCATGGCTCTGGCAATTTCTAGGCGTCTTTGCACACCATAAGAAAGATTTTTTGCTTTTTCGTCATAAAATTCTGCCAAATGCAAAGCTTCCAGCAAGTTATAGCTGTATGCAATGACGTCCTTTTCTTCTTGGCGTGTGTCTTTATCACGCAAAATGGCGCCCAAAATCCCTGCCTTTGTGCGACAATGGCGCCCTATCATCACATTCTCAAGCACGCTCATTTCCGAAAAAAGGCGGATATTTTGGAATGTGCGTGCCATACCAAGCGCTGTGATATTGTTAGGTTTTTGCCCATTGAGGTAATGCTTTTGCCCGTCGGGTGTGTGCAGGTGAACTTCGCCCTCTGTGGGCGTATAAATTCCTGTAATACAATTAAAAAATGTCGTTTTGCCTGCTCCGTTGGGGCCGATGAGCGCGACAATTTCACCCATGTTGACCGTGAGGTCTACGTCGTTCAAAGCACGCAATCCGCCGAAGTTTTTTGATAATGAGCTCACTTCAAGAACTGTTTTCATGCGGCACCTTCTTTTTTGAGGGCATCCTTGCCTGCGGTTTGCGGTACCGTATATCGCCGCCTTTCGCCTGTCACAAGACCTTGTGGCCTAAATATCATCATGAGCACCATAACAGCCCCAAAAATGAGCATTCTGTATTCCGAAAAGGCGCGTAAATACTCCGGCACCAAGATGAGGATGAGCGCCGCAAGCACCACACCGGTAATGGAGCCCATACCGCCAAGCACAACCATGGACAAAATCATGGCAGACTCCATAAATGTGAAGCTTGCCGGATTGATAAAGGATGTCTTGGCCGCAAAAATAACGCCGGCAAAGCCTGCCCAGCACGAACCCAGCGCAAAGGCAGAAAGCTTCACCCGCGTAATGTCAATGCCCATGGCCTCAGCCGCTATTTCGTCCTCACGCAAAGCTTGCAAAGCCAAGCCAACACGGGAATTTTTTATGCGCGAAATAATAATAATGGTGAGCAAGACAGCCGCAAGTACCAAGTAAAAAATGTATATGGTGTTCGTTGCCAAGCTAAAGTCCATGCCAAAAAATCCCGGTGGGGGAATATTAGACACACCGCGAGGGCCACCTGTCACATCGCTCCAGTTTTGCAAGAAAATACGCACTATTTCCCCAAAACCCAAGGTTACAATGGCAAGATAGTCACCGCGAAGGCGCAACACGGGAAAACCCAAGGCAAAACCGAAAAGCACCGCCACGAGACCGCCTAGGGGCAAGCATACCCAAAAACCCATGCCAAAAAATTGATTTAATAAAGCATAGGTATACGCACCCACGGCATAAAAGGCTACATAACCGAGCACAAGCTGCCCCGCAATACCCACCACAATATTTAAACCCAAGGCGAGCATGACGTACAGCAAAGCCGAAATCATGATATTTGTCTGATACATGGAGCTGACAAGGGGCATAATCAAAAGCCCTAAAAAAGCCACGCTCAAAAAAGTACGCTTCAGCAAGGTATTTGCCAAAAGGCTGCTCAATGTTGCCGAAACGTTTGCCGGTATAGGAATAATGGCCTCACCTCTCGCTCTGCGCGCAAAGCAATAATGCCACAATAAAGCCAAAAGAAAAATACCCACACCAAGAAAGGTCACCCTTTCAAAGCGCCACACGACAATCTGCTCAACAGCGTTTACCCTCACACCTATAAGAGGAAAGGTAAGCACCATGAACCACAAGGCGACAATGCCAGATTTTATGATGGTATTCATGTGAGCCCCTTACACTTTTTGTACCTTGGCTTTACCAAGAATGCCGTCAGGACGAAAAATAAGAATGAGAATGAGAATACCAAAGGCAATCATATCTTCATAATTGCCGGAAAAGTACCCGGTGGTATAACTTTCACATAGGCCAAGCACAATTCCCCCAATCATAGCGCCGGGAATGGAACCAATGCCACCAAGCACGGCCGCCGTAAAGGCTTTTATGCCTGCCAAAAAGCCGATGGCAAAGTTGACTTGTCCCATATGCGAAGCAATAAGCACACCGCCAACAGCCGCAAGGCTTGAACCAATAATAAAGGTCAACGAAATAATGCGGTCAGCATCTATGCCCAAGAGTAAAGCCATTTTTCTGTTTTGTGCCGTGGCGCGCATGGCCTTGCCCATGGTGGTAAAGCGGATAAAGAGCGTCAATGCCACCATGGCGATGGTGCTCGTCACAAGGATGGTAAAGTCACTTGGTCCCATAATATCCCAAGCATATAAAAATTCCATATCGGGAAGTAGTCGTGGAAAGGGAACAAAGTCAGATGTTTGCGCCAAGATAACATAGTTTTGCAAGAAAATGGACATACCAATGGCAGAGATCAGCGGCGAAAGACGCGGTGCGCCGCGTAAGGGCTTGTAAGCGACTTTTTCTACGGTAAAACCATAGGCAGCACACCAAATAATGGCCACAAGAGCAGCAATGAGCAAAATACCCAAAGCCGGAAAGCCCATGATGCCAAGCACTCCGGCCACCACAAAGGCCGTAAATGCCCCAATCATATAGATTTCGCCGTGAGCAAAGTTAATAAGTTCTATAATGCCATACACTAATGTGTACCCCAAGGCAATAAGGGCATATATACTGCCGCGAGTTAAACCGCCAAAAAACAGTTCAATAAAGTATTGTATATCCATTAGCCACTCACTTTCGCGCAAAAAGAACACAGGAGGAGTGCGACATTGGCGCCGCACTCCGCAAATAATAAAGACGCGTTCACAAGCATGACGTGTCAAAAAGAATGACTAGTCAACAATAATCTTGTGCTCTGTTTCCACATATTTACTATTTTTCACTTGATACATGGAAAGGCCAACGCCAAGGGAGTCGCCGGACGTGCTGAACATGATATTGCCGGCAGGCGTTTCCACGCGTTGCGTGCGCAACACTTCCAATATTTTGTCGGCATCGGTGCTCTTGGCTTTTTCAATACCGTTCAAAAGCGCTTGTGCAGCTGCATAGGCTGTATAGAAGAAGGCGCCCGGTTCGGCATTAAATTTCTTGAGGTGTTGATCGCGCGCTTCTTTATATATTGCCAAGGAGCTGGTGTCGCTGGCAGTGGAGGCATACACACCTTCAGCATCTTTTCCGGCCATTTTAATAAAGGTGTCGTCTTTCACGCCGTCAGGTGCCACAAAGGGCATACGCACGCGATCACGCGCCATTTGCTGCACAAGCTTGGACGCTGTGGGGTGATAACCACCAAAAATAATGACGTCGGCCTTGCTTCTTTTGAGTTTACGCACGGTGGCGCTGTAGTCCACGGCGTCGGGGTTGACAGCTTCAAAAAGCACGATTTCCACATTGCCGGCCTTTTCCAAAAGTTCTTTATTTGTTTCCGCATAGCCTTTGCCGTATTCGCCATTGTCATGCAGGATGGCAATTTTTTTTGCTTTTAAAGCCTCAACAACAAATTTTGACGAAAGGCGAGCTTGCACATTGTCGTTGGCAATAGTGCGCAAAAAGTAAGGATAATCACCGCTGGTCGTCAGATCAGGCGTGGTGGCCGAAGGGGAAATGGCAATAAGCTTCACTTCATTGTAAATGGGCAAGGCGGCCTTGGTGGCGCCGGAGCAAATGTGACCAAGCACAACGTCCACTTCGTCAGAAACAAGTTTTGTGGCGGCATTGGTGGCCATTTCAGGCTTGCATTGGTCGTCCTGAGGCACAACAACAATCTTCATGCCCATGATGCCACCCTTGGCATTGTATTGATCTGCCACAAGCTGAGCCGCATTGAGCGAAGGCAAGCCATAGGAAGCCAAATCGCCGGAATGTGCCCCGGGAACACCAAGTCTGATAACATCTGCCGCCACTGCGGGGGCAGCACAGAGCATTAAAGCCAAAGCCGACAACACAAGGGATTTCATCCTGTTCATGAAAAACTCCAAAAAAGGTTTGTCTAGGCGCTGTCGTCAAAGAGTGATTTTTCGTGTTATATCAATGAAGACGCGCTTGCTTTGAGGGAATATACGCTTATGGTATTTGACCGAAAAAGCAAGTAAAGTCTAACGCAAAGATAACCGAAAGGGCGCATGTGACGACAGCGCCTAGGGAATCGCCGAGTTCATGGATATGTGTACTGTGCACAATGCGCACGCGCGCACAAAGCCAGCCACACAGAGTCACATGCAAAGGGCGCTCACAACATTAATAAAAAACATAGAAGCACGACATCAGTTTTTTCCAAAAAATACACGGAAAACGCCGCCATTGGGGGATTTTGTCGTATATCAGTGCATGTGAACGTGCTTTTTTGGGGGTTGAGCCTGTCGGCGCATGACCGAAGAGAGCAAGCGACATTTTACGTCATGACGGGCGAAGCCGTGCGTGGCGACGTGATGTGCGCTGCGTCTCTTCATGCTTGTACCGTGTACGACAGCAAAAAAACTCCCAGAAGCGCTTGACAAAAATATCCGTACAAAATACCCAAAAAAATGCACTGCAAGAAAATACAGTCATTAATTTGCAGAACATCTCTAGAGAATGCCACACATCGGCCTTTTTTGTCAAATAGTTGTTTGAATATGTCTAAGCAATTATTTTTTTTGAAGTTATTCCTCTAGCACGCTGATATCTTAGGCTCTTCACACAAATGCCTCGCCTTTTATGTTGACTTGTGTCGCAAAATTTGTTTTTATTCGAGGCCGACAAAAACTTTTAAGCTTATTGATTGTAACACTATAATGGTGCGGCTTTGGAAAATTATGCAAAGAAGAGCTTCGCCTTCTGTGGATCCACGAATACTTCGTGCCTCCATGGTTCGCTACTTGCGAGAACACAAAGGCATTACTGATAGGGCCGTGCTTGAGGCCATGAATACCTTGCCAAGGCATGAGTTTGTGCAGGAGGCATTTCGTCTGCAATCCTATGAAGACATGCCACTTCCCTTGGGCTATGGGCAAACCATTTCCCAACCCTCAACCGTGGCGCTCATGACGCAGCTCTTGGGCATCGAGGCTGGCATGCGTGTTTTGGAAGTGGGCACAGGCTCCGGTTATCAAGCGGCGCTCCTTGCCCTTATGGGGTGCAAAGTGTTTACGGTTGAGCGTATTCCGGAACTGTACCGCGCAACGCGCACACTTTTAACAGAAAAACTCCAATTTCGCAACATCTACATGAAAAGAGACGACGGCACCCTTGGCATGAAGGAAGCCGCCCCCTTTGACCGCATTCTTGTCACAGCCGGCGGCCCTTCCATACCCAAACCCTTGGTACAACAGCTCGAAGAGGATGGGATGCTGCTTATTCCCGTGGGCGAAGAAAAACGCGCCCAGCGGCTTATGAGCGTGCGCAGAGAGCAAGGCACTGTCATCGTCAAAGATATGGGCGCTGCCGTCTTTGTGGATCTTGTGGGCAGTCATGGCTGGTGATGTGGCATGAGCGTGTGAGGGAGATACAACAACAGATAACGAGCCGTTGAAAAACGGCAATCTACTGCGCTCCCTACGGAGCAAGGAAGAAATCCGGACATTATATGTTTGTCTCATGCGCTACGATGCCATGATTTTTTCGTTTCCTTGTCTTTCACATTTTTTGAACGACCTACGAGTTTGGAGCTTTTCAACAGGCTGTTATGGATTTTATTGACACGCTCTTTTCGTCTTCTCAGTGGCAGAATTTTTTGTGGCCTTTATGTCGTTTATTGTTGGGTTTAACGGTGGGTTTGTTCATTTCTAACATTTTGGATTCTTTGCGCTGGACACGGCATTTGGCACGACTTGCCGAACCTCTTGCCCGCGTGGCGCATCTTGGTCATGTGACAGCCGCGGCTTTTTCCACGTCATTTGTATCAACAGTGACAGCCAATGGGCTCTTGGCAGAGCATTTTGAAAAAAAGGCTCTCTCCAAGAGAGAATTATTGTTATCAAATCTTTTTAACAGCTTACCCTCCTACGTAACGCACACGCCGAGCATCTTCTTTATATTATTCCCTGTTTTGGGTTTTCCCGCCGTCATTTACGTGGGGCTTACCTTAGGTGCCGCTGCTTTGCGTACACTGTTGACTATTTTTGTGTCTCGAACGCTTTTGCCGGTGCCGCCACAAGGCTGTGTTACGTGCCTTTTGGAGGACGAAAAGCTCCAATGGGCGCGCGTCTGGGGCAAAGCGTGGCGACTCTTTCAAAAACGCCTCCCAAAGATCGTTTACTTTAGCATTCCCATTTATATTGTCATATATTTTTTACAACATTACGGTCTTTTTGCTACAATTGAAACATGGTTGGCACGTAATGCCATCACCTTTTTGCCACCTGAGGCTGTGGGCATTGTGGCCATACACATGGTGGCGGAGCTTGGGGCGGCACTTTCTGCAGCGGGAGCGGCTTTTCATATGGGAACATTGACTGAAAAAGAAGTGGTCTTGGCCTTGCTCATTGGCAATGTGCTGTCCACGCCCATGCGGGCACTGCGACATCAACTTCCTTCTTATGCGGGCTTTTTTCCACCTACCATAGCGTTGCAACTTGTGATTGCTAATCAAAGCGCACGTGCTCTCAGCTTAATCTGTGTGGCCTTTTTGTATGTTCTCTGTGACTAGTACCTTGTATACTCTAAAAGCTCTGATCGCATGCTATACATGCTGCCATGCGCTACACAATATTTCCTTCTTTCTCAAGTAAAAAAGCTTCGGCATACACGCGAACCTACTGGTTTTTTTGAAGGGGCCGACCGAATGGCGCCGCAGGCGTGACCGTAGCCGAGGGACGAGGCGTACGGGCATCGAGAGCAGCGATGGTGTGGGGGGAAATTTTTTTTTCCCAAAAAAAGTTTCCCCCCACATGCTTTTTAAAAAACAAACACTTAGACGAAGTAGGCTACGAGTGTGACGGATATTGAGAGCAACGCGTATGAGGCATACATAAACGCTTTGACTTTGTATCCCCTATCCGAAGGGAACGCCGCAGAGCGCACTTTTTCAACGGGCTGATAAGCGCTCCTTGTCATGTGGCTTACGCAGGCGACTTTTTTACTCTTAGCCACGACAAAACCCATACGCCGATAATCAATACCGCTCCCAAGCACACAAGCAGGAATTGTGGCGCAAAGACCACAATGCCGCCCACAGCCAACAAGCTGCGTGAAATAACATTTAATGAATCGTAGGCATAGCCCACCCAAAAGGCGCCAAAGGCAAAAACACCCAAGATACCGCTAAAGATCGCCAAGACATTGCTTGCGCCCGTGCCAAGCATGAGCAAGCCCGGATCGTAACAAAAGGCAAAGGGAACCAAAAAGCCAATGCATCCTAACTGCATGGCTTGGAACCCCGTACGGTTGGGGGGTGAGCCGGCAACGGAACTTGCCGCATAAGCCGCCAAGGCCACAGGTGGCGTGATATTTGATATAATTGCATAATAAAAGACAAACATATGCGCCGCCAAGGGCTCAAAGCCCAATTGGATAAGCACGGGTGAACCAAGTGCAGAGGCCAAAATATAGGCACCCGTTGTGGGCAAACCCATGCCAAGCATGAGCGATACCAGCATAATTAAAATTAAGGCTAAAAAGGGTGCATTTCCCGCCAAGGAGACCACAAAGCCCACAAGCTTACCACCAATCCCCGTAAGCGCCACAGAACCGAGCACAATGCCCGCCGCCGCACAGGCCACACACACAAGAGGGATACTCTTGGTACCCTCATAAATGGCATCTAAAATCTTGCGAGGCCCCATCCGTTTTTCTGGATCCGGCAAGGAAACAAGCCATGATAATAATATGCCCAACATGCCCGCCTTCATGGGCGAAGCACCGTCAAGTAGCAGATATACCACGCCCACAATGGGAATGAGTAAGTATGCGCGCTTTAAAACATCCTTTAGGCGGGGCAATTCTTCTGCGCTCAAGCCCTGCATGTCGCTTTTATAGGCAGTAAGGCGCACCATGAGTAAGAGGGCACCATAGTACATAAGCGCAGGCAAAATGGCTGCAATCATGATTTCTTTGTACTGAACGCCCAAGAAGGAAGCCATAAGAAAAGCCCCGGCTCCCATGACAGGCGGCATAATTTGACCGCCGGTACTGGCTGCCGCCTCCACGGCACCGGAAAATGTGGGTGTATAGCCAATTCGTTTCATGAGCGGAATGGTAAAGGAGCCAGTCCCATACACATTGGCCACGGCGGAACCGCTTATGGAACCAAACAAACACGAACTCACGACGGCAATTTGTGCAGGGCCGCCGGGCTTTGTACCCATGAGTGCCCGTGCCAAGTCCATAAAATATTCTCCTGCACCACTTTTTTCCAAAAAACCACCAAAAATCAAGAAAATGATAACAAATGTGGCAGAAACACCCAATGGCATGGAAAAAATACCTTCGTCCGTAAGGTATAATTGCTCTATGATTTCAGTAAAAGAAAGGGACAGGCCTTGCAATATGCCGGGCATGGCATCTCCAAAGTACATATAAGCGCCAAAAATGCCGGCAATCAGCGAGAGAGGCAAACCCACCACTCGTCGAGCGCCCTCAAGCAGCAGAATCACAAGCAAGGCACCGCACACAACTTGTCCGGTCGTCAGTGGGTCCACTTGCTGAATGCGGTGCACAATGGAGTCATAGTTGATGGTACCATACAGGCCGGGTACCATGCTCAAAAAACCTAAAAACCAGTCGTATAGGGGCACACGGTCTTTGGGGGCTGCATCGCTTATGGGAAAGAGTACATATGTCAAAGGCAAAACAAGCATAAGGTGCAATGTTCTTTGTAAATATGCTTCAAAGCTGCCTGTTACAGCCGTGTAAATATGAAAAATACCCACAAAAACAATGTAGAGATATAGAATTTTTTGCTGCCAACCGGTCAAGTTTCTCATAATTTCTCCATACGTGGCGGCAGGGGCGCAAGACCCCCCTCAGCCTGTAAGCAATGCAGACGTGCTTTCCCTATCATTAAAGGAAACACTGGTGAATTATTTTTTGTGATTCATTATTTTTTATTGAGGGGGAAGGGAAACTTTCCATTGAGGAAGGGACAGGTGACAATACCCAAAAGCTCCCCCTTCTCCCTCTCAAACGCCCTTCATCCCCTCAAAAAGCTTTCATTATGCCTCTTTTCAATACATTGAAAAGAGGCATAATGAATCACTGAGATAGGAGAAGTTCCTTTGTGGAATTGTTTTATAGGAAATTCTATATACACTTTTATCTAATCAGCATTTCCCTAAATAAAAAATGTTGTGTTCTGCCAAGGAAAACGCAAAAAAATTTATTTAGGGAAACGTTGATGTCATAGATTTTCTGTTCTCTAACAAGGAAGGCGAATTTTGGGAAGCCTGCGGGATATTTGTATAAGGGGTTCGCGAAATGATTCTGACGCAGTGAGATGGCAAAAAACCTGCAATCCGTGTTTCCCTAAATCAGCGTTCCCATAAAATATATACTATTTCAGCGTGTCCCAAAACTTTACGGCACCCGGATGCGCCGGCACACCCTCAGGAATAGCCGTTGCGGGTGAAAGCTCGTTCACATCTTTCACGGCATTGGCAAGGTTTGCCTTGTTCTCCCACATGGCCTTACTCAGATTGTACACGAAGTCTTCGGGCAAATCTTTTCGGATAACAATACTGGTATAATCGCCTACTGTATTTACAGGTGCGGTCACGGACTTATATGTGCCTGGTCTTATGGTATGCGTGGTGGTGCCATAGGATTTGCTGACGGCATTGAGCGCATTTTGCTCCACGCCTAAAATAACCACGGGCACACGGCTTTCAATGTTCATGACGATGGAGGCAATTTGCCCCACTGAAAAAGCGAAAACGTCGATATGGTTGTCGGCCAAAAGGTCGGCGCCACCGTCATAAGACGCATATTGTATAGACCAGTCTTTGTCGTCTTTCAGTTCAGCAAAGCTTGTGTCATAGCCTTGAGAAAAGAGCACCTTCACCACGAACTCAGAGGATGTGCCGGGTTTTAAAGTGGCAAAGCGGATGGGTATGTTTTTTTCAAACATTTCGCCCACGGTGCTAATGCCATGCTTCTTGGCAAAGTCTTCGCGCATAATAAAGTACGTGACTTGCGTATATAGGTTGGCAAAAACAACAGCATTGTCAATATTTTTGCCCTTAAAATCTGCCTTATCGGCCACAGCAGCACCAATAAAGGCCGTTACCGTAAAGCCAAGGTCGCCTTTTTTGGAATTGGTATTGATGATATTGGAGACGCCACCGCCAGTACTGTTAGTGGTTTGCACAACGTTCTTTGTCCACATTTCCGAAAGAGCCGTGCCTAAGGCAAACCAGTTACCCCCGGGAGGGCCTGCCATAAAGCGCAAATGGTCGGGGGCGTCGCTTTGAGCATTGGAGGGAGAGGGTGCGACAACAGATGTCATGATAAACAAAGCACATAGGCACAATATAAACATTTTTTTCATAAAAACTCCTTCTTGAGATGTAAGAAAAACACAATATGGCACGTGTAGCACCTTACTGACGTATACCCGTATAGCACAGGTATAAGCGACAACACTCTTCGAAGATAACAGTTTTTATTTACTATTGCAAGAAAACGCCTGTCGGCAAAAACGCTTTGCGCACGTCTCTCATATGTAGGTGTCTTTATCAGGCTGTTGAAAAACGGCAATCTGGGTCGTCCCTTTCGGAGCGGGGATAAAAAGTCAAACTGCTTATGCATATCTAAGGAAACACTAATTAATTATTTTTCTTGAGGGGGGGGAAGGGGAACTTTTGCCAAAACCCAAAAGCTTCCCCTTCCCCCCTCAA
>CAYJPE010000040.1:5488-16689 GCA_964371965.1 uncultured Desulfovibrionaceae bacterium | reverse complement strand
TAGATTGATACTTGCTTTGATTTTTAATGGCATTGCAATGGGGGCATGAAAGAAAAGCGAAAAATCCACGCCTGCCTTGGCGGCGCGCATATCCTTGTCAAACTGTTGTACAGTCTTTGAAAGTTGATACTTTCCTTGCTCACTGAGCTTATCATCATCAAAAGCACTTTCAAAGACTCTTATATGTCTTTCATAGTCAAAATACGTTCTATCTGTTGTCAAGGCGTGTAGGTGTGTTCTTAGGGCATCGAGAACGCTTGTTTTGCCACTGCCGTTTTTTCCTGTCAGGATGAGGTGTTGGATGGAAGTATTGGCGATGTGTATGGAAATATTTTGCAGTCCACGTACGTTTTCGATATGTAATGTTTTTATGTATATGGACATGGTATCTCCATGTTGAGGTGTTGTTGGGTTTTTTTTTGAGCGGCAGAGGATGTTTTCATTTTATGGAGAGGGTTAATAGTTAAAGCGTTTTGAGGGGATGGAGGGAGTTTGAGGGGGGAAGGGGCGTGTGCCCTTTAGGGTGAATCTTTTGGGTTTTGGCACCTGTCCCTTCCTAAGGGGAAAGATCCCCTTCCCCCCTCAAGAAAAAAAATTCAAATAAAATTACATCAAAACAAAACTCTTACACGATGCGGAAATTATCCACCAGCGTGCAGCGGCGCAAGCGTACGAATGTCCGAGCAGACGTTACGCCTTCGCCTGTGGGAGTTGAGATTGTCATGGACGTATAGCCTTCGCCGCCGGCACCAAGAGAGGCCAAGTGGGGGCCGTTTTTCACAAAAAGGCTTGTATTCATCATGAGCGCCATTTTGTGCATATTGTCGATATTGCGGGAATGAATGCCCGCGGTGTGGCACAGGCCGCGCTCAAGCTTGAGCGCAATGTGTATGGCTTCGTCCACGTTGTTGGCACGCACTACGGGAATGACAGGCATCATTTGCTCAACGCGCGCAAAGACGTAGTTGGCATCAAAGCCTGCGTCAACAATGAGCAAGCGGCAGCTTTCCGGCACGGAAATTCCGGCTTCTGCGGCAATTTTTGCGGCATCGCGCCCGACCCATTGGGGATTGGCTACGGCGTTCAGGCCATTATTGTCGCCGGGATAGTTTTTCAGGGCGAAGCGAGCGATTTTGTCTGCCTGCTCCAGCGTGATTTCATAGGCGCCGATACGCTTCATTTCTTCTTTCAAATTGTCCGCAATGGCATTGACGGCGATGATGACTTTTTCGTCGGCGCAAATAATATTATTGTCGAAAGAGGCGCCGTCATAAATACTGCGGGCGGCGCGTTGCAAGTCGGCTGTTTCGTCAACGACAACGGGAGGATTGCCCGCACCGGCGGCTATGAGACGCATGGTTGTGTGCTTGCGTGCAGCTTCCACCACCGCTTCGCCGCCTGTGACCACAAGAAGGTTGAGGCCGGGATAGGCAAATAATTTTTGCGCAATTTCAATGCTGGGCTCGCGCACAGCCACCATAAGATTTTGAATGCCGGTGGCTTCAAAAATGGCCTTGTTCAATACTTGAATGGCCTTTTGCGTGACACGCTTGGCGGCAGGGTGCGGGGAAAAGACAATGGCGTTGCCGCCTGCTATCATGCTGATACCATTGTTGATAACAGTGGCGGCAGGGTTTGTGGACGGTGTCACTGAGGCGATGACGCCCCACGGGGCATTTTCCACAAGGGTGAGGCCGGCGTCTCCGGTCATGGCCACGGGCGCGAGAGCCTCGGTGCCGGGTGTGCGCTCAGAAACGAGCACATTTTTTGCGATTTTGTCGTCAACGCGCCCCATACCCGTTTCAGAAACCGCCATTTCCGCCAACATACGCGCTTCATGAAGGCCGGCTTTGCGAATGGCAGCAATAACTTTTTCGCGCATGGCGAGCGTTCTTATGGCAGGGAAAGCGCTTTGTGCTGCCGCAACGGCCGCTTCAAGGGTATCAAAAATCCCGTAATCACCTTGTGCGCTTGGGGCAGTGTGTTCTGCAAAGCCCGCCCCTTGCGGCGCAGCCATACGGCGCATAACTTCCGAAACAATACGTTCTACCATATCATGTTGTGCCTGCATAATATATCCTTACTGATCTTTTGAAAAAAGTGTTTGTCCACGGCTTGTGAGCTGGTCTACTATGCCAACCACCGCCAAATCCACAGGGGCATGCTGTCCGCACACATTTCTGGCAGAGCTGCCGCGCACAAGTACCACAAGTTCTTCTTCTCCGGCACCTATAACGTCCACAGCAACTTCCGTTCTGCCCGTGGCTTTTCCGTCCTTGTCTATGATATCCACAAGTAACAAGGCGTTATGGGGCATTTCTCTGGCGCGTACCGTCGAAACCACTTGCCCGGCAATCTTGCCAATTTCCATGTATTCCTCCGCATAGGGCTCACAATTATGTGAACAAAACTCAAGGCATCGCATATGCTCAAAGCATACTGACACCTTCCTCCGTATCGCCACAAAAGATTTTGTGGCGATACGACGAGGGGCATGTGTCTTTAAGGGCGAGACAGGAGACATCGCCCACGAGCTTTAGAGCAATTATTTGCTTTGAAGCGGAAACACAGCTTCAAGATCCGCATGCGGACGAGGAATCACATGCACAGCCACAACTTCGCCGCCAACGCGTTGCGCTGCCGTGGCGCCGGCATCCACAGCCGCCTTGCACGCAGCCACATCGCCGCGCACCATGGCCGTCACAAGACCACCGCCAATTTGCTCATAAGAAATAAGGGTTACGCGAGCAGCCTTCACCATGGCGTCAGCAGCTTCAATAAGTCCCACCAAACCCTTTGTTTCGATCATACCAAGAGCGTCCATTATAAACTCCTTCATGTAGTTATGTTGTACAAAATGCCTCTTCGCCATGAAGTGGCACTTTGCCATACAGCGTTAATAAAAAACTCATCTATTTTTGCGCAGATTGCGCCCTGTTGAGCGCCGCGCCAATGAGTGAAACTTGATATATATCCTCAGCGCTACAACCGCGCGAAAGATCATGCCAGCAGCCATTCAAACCTTGCAACAAGGGGCCAAGAGCCGTGTAGCCACCAAGGCGCTGGGCAATTTTATAGGCAATATTGCCCGCTTCAAGGGTGGGGAATACCAAAACATTGGCCTCGCCCGCCACAGGACTGTTTTGAAGCTTTTGCTGTGCCACCTCGGGCACCATAGCCGCATCAAATTGCAATTCCCCGTCCACTATCATCTGCGGGCGCGCCTCACGCACACGTGCCGTCACCTCCCGCACAAACTGCGCGCGCGGATGCTTTGCACTGCCATGACTTGAAAATGACAACAAAGCCACCCTTGGCGCCTCGCCCGTCATGAGCTGATATTGATCCGCAGAATCAATGGTCACGTCCACAAGCTGCTCTGCCGTGGGTTCCGGAATCACACCGCAATCGGCAAAAATAAGTAATTGCCTGTGATCATAGCTCCCCATGGGCGCTATCATAAAGAAAAAGCTCGAAATGGTCTTGCCGCCGGGCTTCACACCGATGATGCGCAAACCCGCCTTGAGCATATCTGTTGTCGAAGAAATATTGCCGCCAATGCCGGCTTCCACCTCGCCGCGCCGCACCATCATGGCCGCCGCGCCGGGGCCTGTACTCATGAAAGCGCGCGCATCGTCTGTGCCGATACTCTTGCCTTGCGCTTGCATAAGCTCCATAAAGGCCGCCGTATTGCGCTCAAGGTGATGGGGGGATGCCGGGTCAAGAACACGAATGTTGAACACCTTGCCCACATGCCCCATCTTCACCAGCTCTTCCTTCAAAATAGCACGTATCACAAAGGGATTGCCAAGCAAGAGCGCATCACCAAGCCCTTCTGCCGCAAGACGTATGGCAGCACCCACGGCACGCGCATCTTCTCCGTCCGGAAACACAAGGCTTGCCGGCTTGGCGGAACACAATTCTATGCAGCGCCCAAGAAGGGAAAAGGGCTTACGCTTATGGGCGCCTTCGTGGGACGCATTGCTTACGTGTTGTTCCAAGAGCATAATTACGCGTTCCTCACTGTTGCAAGGTCAAGCCCCTGCTCCGCAGCAATGGTAAGAAGCATGAGCACATATACGGCACTGCTGAGACGGTTTAACGAGCACAGCACGTCCGCATTTTTGGAGCAATTCACCGCCACAAGTTCCGTTTCTCGCACAAGGGCGCGCGTCCAATTGAGCAAGGCCACATTGCCACCCATGCTCGCATGCGCAGCCATATGGTCAATACCCAAATACTTTTTTGGCTCGCGTGACACCACATGCAAGGTCGCCACGTCCATGCCTCCCATGCCCGCGGGCATGACGGTCTCGCCCGTCACCTCGCCTTTCAAAGTCAGCATAACCCATGCGTAAAGATCTTCAAGGCATTGCTTTAAGAAGGGCGGCTTTCTGTCCTTGGGGTCAAATTGCGTTTGCACGAGCACCACATGGGCAAGAAGGGTGTCTAGCTTGCCGCGCATGACGATGGAAGGATGATTTTTGGGCACTTCCACGCCTTTTTCAAGCAGGGTGCTTTCCATGCTTGCGCCGCACCGTAGCGAATCGTTTTGGGCTGAGCCGCACTGGAGCGCATCATTGTGTGCCGAGCCGTTTTGGGCGGCTTCGCCACCTGCCACAGAGCCACACGCGCCCGCATAACTCACCGTGATACGCTGTTGCATGGCATATTCTGTGGCTGAAGGGGTGAGGCGTTCACCCGCCTGTAACACAAGACTGCCGCCGGCATGCACATGACGTGCCCGAATATGCTCTTCTGTAAGAAAATTCATACACATTACTCCTGAATTATTTCGAAGGCCAGACCACGCACACGCATGAGGCAGACCCGTGCGCCACAAGGGTCAAACTTGTGCCCGGCGCCACACGCATGGCAGAACCTTGCGCAAGCACCGTACCGGCGCCATGAACATTGGCTTTGACTTCAATGGTGCCGTGGGTGACCACAAGCACCTCGTGATGGGTAAATGTCCACACAAGGGACGTGTCGGCAAAGGAAAAACGCGTTATGCCGGGACCTGCGGCGGCGTCGTGAGCAAGAAGGGCTTCTTCGATGCTGACTTCGCCTTGCACGGATGAGGGATTCGGCTGCGCTGTGAATGTCGCAAAGTCGACACCTGCCATATGCGTTGGCACAGCATGCTGATTTGGCGCAGTGTGTGGTGTCACGCTTGCGACACTCGGCACATGCGCCACGCTTGCGACATCTGCCACAACACTGGCAATAAGCCCTTCAATACCGGGAAACGCGCCCACACCGCCTTGATTCGCCAAGAGTCCATTCAGCTTTTGCATAACTGCCGCCGTCACAGATGCAGGCCCATGGCCTTGCTCGTGCTTTTGGCAAGCGGGCATACTCTGCGCCTGCGCATTCACGGGCGCCAATACCGGCGGGTTCACTTGCGGATGCGTCACGCAAGGCTGTGTCGTTCCAGCGGAAGCCGCCCCCACAACGGCTGCCAACACTTGCTCAACAAGCCTTTGTGTGGCAGCATCCAAAACGCTTTGTTCTTGCACCTGCAGGGGGGGCTGCGATGAAGAAGCATATGTATTGTTCATAACATCTCGATTTTGTATAGGATGGGCATATGCATGCATGGGGTGCGCATGTTGAGCCGACCGTAGGGCATAGGGCGATGCATGTCCATAAGACACGGGCGCATTATACGCAGGCGCCTGATACGCGTGTGCCTGATACGCGTGTGCCTGACACGCGGGCTGTATGGGCGCAGCTCGCTCAGGCGCCACAACACCCGCACCCACACCCACACCCCGCGGCACAAACGCGATCCCATACTCCTTCGCATCATCACGCGCTTGGGGCGTAATAAGAGCCCCGGGCGTCACAAAGACATGCTGCACACCCGCTTTTCTGGCGTCCTTAATGGTTTCTGCCGTGATAAGTTCTTTCATGTTGTACTCTGCCACGTGGGAAGGGTTGAGTCGTATTTATCGCCTTATTTGCCGGACGCATTGGCACCGGACGCATTGGCTCCGGAGGGAGAGGACACGGACACATTCTTTGCGGCGGGCGCTTTGTCAGATCCACCTTTTTCTGGCGCCGCTTTTGCCGGCGTCTTTTTCCCGCGCACAGCCTCCATACGTGCGGCACGGGCAGCGTTTTTTGCCGCCTTTTTTGCCGCTTTCTTGGCATTGATGGCATCAAGGCACTCATACAGCAATTGCCCGCCGCCTTCGGGACGCGGTATAATACTGTGTGCAAGCAATGTTCCCTTGGCTTGGCATAAAGCACACGCCACATCCACCGCCGCCTTGCACGCCGCCACATCACCCTCGCAGATAATGGTCACAATGGGGCCGTCCACCTTGTGAACACGCTTAATGGTGACATCCGCACCCTTGGCCATGGCATCTGCCGCTTCAATGGCAGCCACATAGCTGGAAACTTCCACAAAACCTTGTGCCAACGACATAGACACTCTCCTTACCTTAAATTACCTGATCAAAAAACGCATCGCTCGGGCGCGCAATCACCACAGTGCGCACAAGCATGCCCTCATTGCCGGCGCTGTACGCACCCGCCTCAACAGCAGATTGCACCGCCGCCACATCGCCCCCAATGAGCACAAAGGCTTTGCCGCCAAGCCCAAGAGCCGTGCGCACATCCAAAATTTGTACACTGGATGCCTTCGCCGCCGCATCGGCAGCTTTAATGGAGGCCGCCACAGAAAATGTTTCCACAATGCCAAGGGCACCCCTTTCCTGAAGCTGCACACAACCGGACAAAGCCCCAATCACATCCCCATGAATATTGGGGATAACAAAACCATCGGCCACCGTTTCCGCGGCCACATGGCGCCCGGCCTCCACGGCGGCGTCAACGGCGGCCACATTGCCCGTCACCGCCGCCACAAACTTGCCGGGACAGATGGTCTTAAAAAATATGGGCGTCACATCGGCTGTTTTTGTCATAATGTCGGCAGCTTCCATACCTGCAGCTATGCTTGTGAATTCAAGCATGCCCACAGCACCGCCAGATATAAGGTCATTCATATGCTTACTCCGCCACTATTCTTATAAAGTCAGAAGAAATGTCTTTGACCGTACCATGTATGCTGGCATGGATTTTTGCCCCCAGCGCCTTTTCCGGAATGTCCGCAATGAGCGAACCCGCACTCACAAGCTGCCCCACCTGCACACAGGGCACGGAAGGAGCCCCAATATGCTGGCGTAAAGGAATACACACTTCGCGCGGCGTCAAAGCGCCCACATACGGTGTGTGCAAGGGCAAATATTCCAAAATACCAAGGCGGGCGGCAAGACGCTTTGACGGCACTTTACGATAATTGCGCCACGTGGTGGCCTCTTCGCGCACATCCTTTGTGCCTTCATAACTTTTCTGCGCCCCGCGCAAATGCCCCTTCACCACTTGATTGATACGGCGAGGGCTCATGCCCATGGGACAGGCAAAGTGCTCGCACACACCGCACTCACAGCACATCATGGCTTGCGTTGCTTTGTCGCTGTGCACTTCCATGCCCGCCGCAAAGGCTTGCATAACCTTGTGCGTCTCAAAAGGATGTCCAATGAGGTTGCGCGGGCACAAGTCCGAACACATGCGACACTGTATACAGGCCGAAGCGGCGCGACGACGCATAAAGTTTTCATTTTGCGTGGCATTTTTATGCAAAGGACTGCCTTGCGGCACTAGAATAAGCCCACCACTTGTTTTGGTGATGACTTCGCGCGCAAAGGCTTCTTCTGTATCAATAACCCTGCCCATCATGGGGCCGCCGATAACATAGGCAGGCTGCGCAGGAACAGCGCCGCCGCACGCATCAAGGCATGCCGAGAGGGGCGTGCCTATGGGCGCCGTCAGCACCGAAGGATTGCGCACGGCACCTGTGACCGTGATGGTCTTCATGGTAATGGCCTTGCCCTGCATGGCCTCATCCACATGCACAAGGGTGGCCACATTGGCAACCACCACACCCACATGCAAAGGAATACCCAAGGGCGGCACACTGCGCCCCGTCACTTCGCGCACAAGTATTTGCTCATCGCCGGCAGGATAAAAATCGTCCAGCAAAAAGACTTCTATGCCAAAGGAGACAGCCTCCTTTTGCAAAGCGGGAATAATATCCGTATGCTTTTTCTTCATGCCAAGAACGGTGCGCGACGCCCCCACCGCTTCCGACAAAGCCCGAAGCGCACGGAAAAGGCTCGTGGAAAAGTGCGCCATCATATGATGGTCGCTGTGCAATAATGGCTCGCATTCGCACCCATTGGCAATGACGGTATCTGCGGATGCGGCATATTTTACGTGGGCGGGAAAACCCGCGCCTCCCTCACCCACAATGCCCGCATCGCGCACAGCCTGTATAAATGCCTCTTTGTTCATAATGACTTCCGCAGAGTATGGTTAACGCGCAGGTGGCGTAAAGGGCATAAAGGGCATGGGCACACCCATGGGCATATTGGTCGGCAACTGCCTTTGAGGGGCCATGGTCACCTTTGCGTCCTTGCCGGCACCGTCAAGCTTCAAAATCTTTGCCGCCGTTTCGTACATGACCTTACGGCGCACATCGTCCTTCAAATTCATTTTATTGTATATGGCAATGGCCTCTTCTTGCTCCACAAAGGGGTGGGCACTGGCAAAAACAACTTTGTCGCCAATAAAAGAGTTTAATCCTTGCACATAGACTTCCGCCATGGGCGCCAGTTCATATTCCGATAAATCCATGTACACATTGGCATTGCGCATACACGTAAAGACCGCTTCGTTCACGAAGGGATAACCGCCGTGACTCATGATAAGCGTCAATTCCGGAAAGTCGCGAGCCACAATGTCCACTTGGCGCGGGTCAATATAATCCACAACGGCGCGAGGCACTTCCGGTGGCGGGGCGGTGGTGATGAACACGGGAATATCCAATTCGCAGCATTTGGAATAAATAGGATAATACCGCGCATCGTTTGGGGGAATATGAGCAAGGTAGGGGTCTGTGGCAATGCCGCGCATGCCAAGCTCTTCCACAGCGCGCACGACTTCGTAAACAGACTTCATGCCCTTGTGCGGATCAATACCCCAAAAACCTACAAAAAGGTCAGGATACGCACGGACAAATTCGAGCACACTGCCATTGTTTGCCGGCGTACTGTATGTCATTTCGCAGTCGCGCCCCGTAATGACGGCAAGCTCCACACCACGTCGACGCACTGCCTCCACGATTTCGGGCAAGGGCTGCGGCACACGCTTGTCAAAGCCTATGGCCTCACACGCTGCCTTAAACATGGCACTGTTCTTAATGCCGTTAATGATTTCCGGCGTATTGGGTCTGAAACGAAAGTCAATGATTTTCATGGTATCCTTCTTTTATTTTCGTCCATAAGGTGCCCACGTGCATGGGCACCCCGCGTTGAATGAATCGCTTCCTCAAGTCTACTTTCCAATTAAGAAAAGTGATATTTCAGGAATATATGTCACCAGCAAGAGCACAACAAGCATAAGCCCGATCATGGGCAGAGCCGCGCGAGACAAATGCGCAAGCTTTGCCTGTGCCACACCGGAAGCCACAAAGAGGTTCACACCCACAGGCGGCGTTACAAAGCCAATGGCAAGGTTTACCACCATAATGATACCAAAATGCAAGGGCGAAACGCCTACGCCCGTGACCACAGGCAACAATATGGGTGTTAAAATAACAATGGCAGCCAAAGCTTCCATAAACGTGCCTACAATAATTAAGAGTACGTTAATAAGCAAGAGAATAAAAAATTTATTTTCCGTAAGCCCCAAGATGGCGCGAGCAATGGTGCCTGGCACATCTTCAAGTGTCATGATATACCCAAACATGGTAGCCATAGCCATGAGCACAAGGAGAAGGTGTTGCCTTCACCGTCAACGGTGCCTTGTTGCAGCGCCGTATACGTTTCACCCCATGCCACAGGGGCAGGGTTCATGCCAAGAGCTGTGGCCACAGCCACTTCCACAGGAGAATCTGTCGTGCGTACTTTCATGCCGGCAAGGTCTGCGGCGCCATTCAAAGGCTTTTTGGTTGCCACAAAGTTTCTGTAGCCATATTCGGAAAACATGATGGTTTCAAGACCAATATCATTGGCAACTTTGCGCAAATACTTACCAAGCTCGCCTTCGTCAAGAGCCTTGTACAATTTTTCTTGATTTTCGGGAGATGTGATGAAGGGCAAGTCAAATACCATGTAGGCTTTTGTAAAACTCGCCAAGTTTGGTGTGGAACTGGACGACATTTCAAGGGTGCCGGCCTGTGCGGCTTCCGTAGTCACGCGGTCACTGCCCAGCTGTGTGTTGCCAAAAATACGGATACGGATTTTATTGTTACTTTTTTCTTCCACAAGTTCTTTAAATTTTTCGTAGCCTACGGTCACGTTGTTGCCCGGCGCCATGGGATGCCCAATTTTCAGGGTCACGGGTCTCTCTGCTAAAACCGGAGTAAAACTTGCGCCAACAAGAATAGAAGCCGCCAAAAAAATCATACCAAAATAACGCATCGTCATTCTTCTCTCCTAAAATCAATACATCAATACACGCCCTTGAGCATAAGCTCTCAAGCTCAATGCACAATATGTACATTTAGCACAATTCGTGCCACGATAAAAGCAGAACCTGCAAAAGTTTACACACTAAAATGAAAGAACTTTTTATTCGTGCCTCATTAAACAAATCTCCCTTTATGCGCGAATGGTGCTTTTTTGCAACACATAAGCTCTTCCTTGCTTTCTCCACTACTTAGCTTGTGCCTTTTTTAACAATGCTTGATTTATTTAAAGTATTTTTTTGCCATGCGCCCTTCTTTTCACAGCTCCAAAGACATCGCCACTCCTTGCAGTCGCAAAATTGCAACGCTTTTAGGGCACTTTTTTAGAAATCGCTCTCATTTGTTGCAAAGTTGCGACACCTCGAAAAACTCTTCATGCACCTTTTTGCGCAAAAAATGCTAACTATACGCTTTTTCAGCGTTTTTTATATGACATGTTTTTTTTGGCACGAGGAATGCAATAGGCAAAGGCAGTACACACAAAGGACAGCAATGAAGAAAAAGCTAAGGAAACGCTGATTAAATAGAATTTTTGTTCTCTAACAAGGAAAGCGAGCTTGACGCAGTTAGAGGGCAAAAAGGCATTTAATCAGTGTTTCCCAAAAAACACACAAGATATCGTGTGTCGCCACGCATGCATCGCACAGCACGCTCATAACAC
>CAYJPE010000040.1:0-5388 GCA_964371965.1 uncultured Desulfovibrionaceae bacterium | reverse complement strand
ACACACAAGATATCGTGTGTCGCCACGCATGCATCGCACAGCACGCTCATAACACAGCATGGTGCACCTTGTTCCCGCATGCACAGGCACAGCTTCTGTCTGCAAATTTTTTTTGTTACCAACAGAGTGCGCACTAACACGTGCATTTTTTGTCAACCCGACGAAGTCATAACACAAAAGTTTTAGGAGTTTTTTATGAACGCTTATGCATGTGACTGCATATCCCCCCAAGAGCAACGTTTAAATGACCGTATTGCCGGCAAAGAAGATAAGTTCCGTAAAACACACACACGCGTTTTTACCATGCTTGAGCGTTTTGAAAATCAAAAGCCCCGCATTGACATTGAGCGCGCCCTCTACTTCACCGAGTCCATGAAGCAAACAGAAGGTCAGCACTTGACCTTGCGTTGGGCAAAGGCGCTTATGCACATTGCCCAAAACATCACCGTCTATGTGCAAGACCATCAGCTCTTGCTCGGACGTGCCGGTTGCGACGGACGCTACGGTATTCTTTACCCCGAACTTGACGGCGACTTCCTTGATATTGCCGTGCGTGATTTGCCTTCCCGCAAAACATCGCCCGCGTCCATCACGCCCGAAGATGCACAGCGTGTTATTGACGACATTGCTCCTTATTGGAAGGGCAAAACCTACCATGAAGCCCTCAATGCCGCTTTGCCACCGGAAGTACACAAACTCACCTATGACGATCCCGAAGGTCTCATCTCTCGCTTCATAGTGAACGAGACCTCTTCTTTCCGTTCCTCCATCCAGTGGGTGCATGATTACGAAAAGATTTTGAAGCGCGGCTTTAACGGTATCAAGGCAGAAGCCCAAGAAAAGTTGGCGGCTCTTGATCCTTTGAGCCCCACGGACACCGTGAACAAAAAGCCCTTCCTTGAGGCCATTGTTATCACATGTGATGCCATAGTCTTGTGGGCCAAGCGTCATGCCGTGCTTGCTCGTGAGCTTGCCGCCACCGAATCTGACCCCGTGCGCAAAGCTGAGCTTTTGCGCATGGCCGAAAATGCCGAGCACGTGCCCGGCAACCCTGCGCGTAACTTCTACGAAGCTGTACAAAGCCAGTGGTTTACGCAAATGTTCTCGCGTATTGAGCAAAAAACAGGCACGACCATCTCAAACGGTCGCATGGATCAGTACTTCTTGCCATACTATTTGCAAGACATGGAAGCCGGCGCCATTACGGAAGACGGCGCCATTGAACTTTTGGAGTGCATGTGGGTCGGCATGGCCGAATTTATCGACATGTTCATCTCCCCCACGGGCGGCGCCTTTAACGAAGGCTATGCGCACTGGGAAGCTGTGACCGTTGGCGGACAAACACCGGACGGGCGCGACGCCACCAACGATCTCACCTATTTGATTTTGAAATCCAAGCGTGAGTTCCCGCTCCACTATCCCGACCTTGCCGCACGCATTCACTCCCGTGCTCCCGAGGCCTATTTGTGGGATGTGGCAGAGACCATCAAGGACGGATCCGGCTTCCCCAAACTCATCAACGATGAAGAAGTCGTGCCTTTGTATGTTTCCAAGGGCTGCACCTTTGAAGAAGCTCTTGACTATGCCGTGTCCGGTTGTACCGAAGCACGTATGCCAAACAAGGACACCTACACGTCCGGCGGTGCTTACATCAACTTTGCCGCGGCTGTGGAAATGGTGCTGTATAACGGCAAAATGAAAAAATATGGCGACGTGCAGCTTGGTATTGAAACAGGCGACCCACGCAGCTTTACAACATGGGAAGAGTTCTTTGATGCCTACAAGCAGCAGCATGTGCTCTTCTTAAAGACTGCTTTCACGCAACAATACATTATTAACAATCTGCGTGCCAGACACTTTGCTCAGCCCATGGGCTCAGCCATGCACGACCTGTGCATGAAGCACTGCCTTGACTTGCATCAGCCGCACATTCCCGAAGGCGTGAACTTTGGCTATTTTGAATTCATGGGCTTTGGAACGGTTATTGATTCCTTGGCTGCCGTCAAAAAGCTTGTTTTTGAAGATAAAAAGCTGACCATGGACCAGCTCATCACAGCTCTTGAAAGCAATTTTGAAGGCTATGACGATGTGCGCGCCATGCTGCAAACGGCGCCTTGCTACGGCAATAACGATTCCTTTGCCGACGAAATCGGCCTTGAGCTTGATGCCATAAGCACCGAATACGGCGGCAAGTACACCAAGGAACTTGGCATGCACAACGACGTGCGCTACGTGCCCTTTACATCGCACGTACCTTTTGGTAAGGTTGTGTCCGCAACACCTAACGGTCGTACCTCGTGGTTCTCGCTGTCTGACGGCTCTTCTGCTTCTCACGGTGCAGACGTCAACGGCCCCACGGCAATCATGCTGTCCAACTACAACACAAAGAACATGGGTCGTCGCGATCGTGCGGCACGCATGTTGAACATCAAGTTTACGCCCAAGAGTGTGGAAGGCGAAGACGGCACCGAAAAGCTCGTTTCCTTTATCCGCACCTTCTGCGACTTGAAACTGTGGCACGTGCAGTTCAACGTCATCAACGCTGACACCTTGCTTGCCGCACAAAGAGATCCAGAAAAATATCGTAACCTTATTGTACGTATTGCAGGCTACAGCGCCTACTTCTGCGATTTGTCACCCGACCTTCAAAATGACCTTATTGCTCGTACGTCGCATGGCGCGTTCTAGGCAAAGGCTTTTGACAAACACATAATGTATACGGGGGATTTGGTCTGTACCGAATCCCCTTTTTTAAGAGAAGAGAGTTTTATGAGCAGCTTTGAAGACAGAAAATGCTGTGGCAATGTTTTTAATATTCAAAAATATTCCGTCCATGATGGCCCCGGTATCCGCACCATCGCCTTTTTAAAAGGCTGCCCACTCAAATGCCGTTGGTGCAGCAATCCGGAATCACAAGAATCTCGTCCGGAACTGGCCTTTAACGAAAATCGTTGCCTGACAGTAAGCAAATGTAAACACTGCATAAATGCTTGTGAACGAGGCGCCATCACGCGGCGTGATGACGATAAGATCGTCATCAATCGTTCCCTCTGCGAAGGCTGTTCCATGCCTTGCAGCAAAGCATGCCCTGCAAACAGTCTTATTGTTTACGGTGAACATCGTTCCGTGGACAGTGTCCTCAACGTTGTGGAACAAGATTCGGCCTTTTATACTCGTTCCGGTGGCGGCATGACGCTCTCCGGCGGCGAGCCCCTTATGCAAGGTGACTTTGCCACGGCTTTGTTGCGCGAAGCCCGCAAGCGCCGTCTCAAAACAGCCATTGAGACCTGCGGCGTCGCCCCTTGGTCATCCTTTGAAAAGGCCGCACCACACTTGTCATCCGTCCTCTTTGACATCAAGCACATGGACAGCCAGCGCCACATCGAATTTACAGGCGCCAGCAACGAGAGAGTGTTGGATAATTTTACAAAGCTTGTGGAAAATTATCCCAATACCCCCATATTGGCACGCACGCCCATTATTCCCGGATTTAATGACTCCGTGGAAGCTGTCACGGCCATAGCAAACTTCCTCAAGCCTTTTACGCATGTGCGCTATGAAATGTTGCCCTATCACCGCCTTGGAACGCAAAAGTACACATTCCTCTGCCGTACTGCCCCCATGGGCGATGTGACCCTTCCCCAAGAAGCCATGTATCCTCTGATTGAGGCCGTCGTGAACATCTTGGGCAAGGACAGAGTGCATTTGCCGAAATAAACTTTTTTTGTGGTGACCATTCCCCATGCCAAGGGAGTGGTCATCCACTTTTCAGATGGCTATTCCCATGACATCACTTCCTCTCAGATCTTCTGTCTATGCCGCGGAATACTTTCCGCCTTCACATCATGTTTTTTTTAACCCCCCCAATACGCGTCTGCCTCAACGTAATGGAGAGCTCGTCATGCCGCACCGTTCTGAAGATATGCTGGCACAACACTTTGAACGTATTTTGGATGCCTTTGGCGATGGAATTTTTATCAGCGATGCCTCCGGCACCACGCTCAAAATCAATCGTATGTACGAGCAATTGACCGGCATTCAAATGTCGGAAGTCAAAGGAAAAAATGTACGTACATTGCGCGAAGAGGGCATTTTTGACCACGTTCTGAACCCGGAAATTGTGCGCACGGGCAGACCCGCCACAAAGGCGCAGCAGCTGCGCAACGGCAAAAAGGTTATTCTTGCAGGCTTTCCCGTTTTTGACGATGCGGGGCATTTGTGTCTTGTTGTCACATTTGTACGTGACATTACCATGATTGCACAGCTCAACGACCAAATGGCGGAACAAACACAACTTATCAATCAAATCAGCGATCAACTTGCCTACATCGCCCACAAGCAATCCGTCAACGATGCGCCCATTTATAAGAGTGCTGCCATAGAAGAAGTCGTCGCCTTGCTTTCACGCCTTGCCGAGACAGATGCCACCATCCTCATCCTTGGCGAAACAGGCGTTGGCAAGGATGTCTTTGCCCGTTTTACCCATGACAGAAGCTTGCGCCGTGAGAAAATTATGCTCAAAGTGGACTGCGGCGGCATTTCGGAAACACTGACGGAATCAGAGATGTTTGGCTATACAGCCGGGGCTTTTACAGGCGCCTCCGCCAAAGGCAAAGCAGGTTATTTTGAAATTGCGGACGGCAGCACCGTCTTTCTGGACGAGCTTGGGGAACTTCCGCTCAGCATGCAAACCCGTCTCTTGCGCGTTCTGCAAGACGGGGAAATTCTGCGCGTAGGCTCCACCTCACCAAAAAAAGTGGACGTGCGCATTATCGCCGCCACCAATAGAAACCTTGAAGAGGGCGTTGAAACAGGCACGTTTCGTCGCGATCTCTACTACAGACTCAACGTCGCCTCCGTACACATTCCTCCCTTGCGCGAAAGGCCAGAAGACATCGCCCCCCTCGCCGAACACTTTTTGCACGAATTCACCGTCAAATACAAAAAAAGCATGGCCTTTATGGACGTGACCATGAACATGCTCAGCCGTTATTCTTGGCCGGGGAATGTGCGGGAATTACAAAATCTTGTTCACAGCCTCGTAGTCACACGCACCACCACACTCCTCTCACCACGGGACCTGCCCTCGCACATATCCGGGCATGATAACCCCGACGCCTACTATACAGACGAAGTCTTTACCATAAAACGCCCCCTCAAAAGCATTATGGCCGACATCGAAAGAGACTTTTTGCAACGCGCCATCGAGATTCACGGTTCAGTACAAAAAGTCGCTGAACTCTTCCAAATTAACCGCAGCACCATTTTTCGCAAATTACAAAACGCTGAGGCCGACAAAGGTGACGACAGCGCCTAGTAACGTGGTTTTTGAAAAGCATGGTTTTTGAAAACCATGTGGGGGGAAACTTTTTTTGGGAAAAAAAAGTT
>CAYJPE010000039.1:0-16828 GCA_964371965.1 uncultured Desulfovibrionaceae bacterium | reverse complement strand
CGGTCTGTGTGATGGTGTCGTACCCATAAAATCGACCGTGACGAATACGGCAAGCCAGCGAAGGCAAGGTCTTCAAAGTCATCCATCAGACGATTACAATGCTCAGACGTCGGCGCATCTTCCTTGGCAAAGGAGATGACGCCGCTGGTGTATTTCCATTTGAAGGGTACGGCGTCAATTTGCATCCGCATCAGCGCTGGATTGCCCTTGATGATCTCGGGCTGCCGTGCTCGTTGTCCCTGCCCAAAGGGATTGAGGGCGCAGACATACTCAACGGGGCCACGTCCACCGCCTGTGCCGCGATTAAAAACCTTAATCAACATGTCCGTCCCCGTTGTGTTTGTCCACAAAAGACCTAAGCTCTTGTGAGCATGCATCAATGCCGTGGATGATGATGTCGGCTTCCGCTTGTGATTTGTAAGTGTTTGCCCACCGTGTGAGCTGGTTGAGGTTGTTGCCGATAGCCGACAGGTGACGGACAAGCGCAGGATCTATTTGTTGTACATGGGCAAAAGGCGGAGGTGGTGACAGACACGAGCGCACATACGCTGCGAGGGAGCAATGACTTGCGGCGGCAACGGCTCGCCATTCCGCAAGCTCTGCTTTGCTACAGCGGATTTCGAGACGGGCGTCATATTTTTTGTTGTCAGCCATATGTCTTTTGCCTTTTGCTTTTGGGGGTCGAGGGGGCAAAGCCCCCCGCCAGTCGCCCGATGTATGGACAAATTGCGGAGCATTTTGTACGTACATCGGGTAGGCTGGCTTAAATGTGTAAATGCAAAAAAATATATGCGATATGGCCTATTGATATTTTACGTTTGCCTTCATCCATGGGATGACATTTTCCCGAGGATAGCACACTTTATTGAACATTGTCGTTTTGCCCGGAATCCCTGTGCCGCGAGCATCTCGATTAGCCAGTGTGCGTGCTGAAATAAGTCCGCCTGTGGCTTGCTGTATCTGTACTCGCGATGCCAATGGGGGAAGTGCATCATAGATTTCTTGCCAGTGCTTCTCCAATACATTTTCCTGCATAATTGTCTCCAATACATTAAAATTATTGAATAAATGATTTTCAACTACTAATATAGGCTGCACGTTGCATTGTGTCAAATTCACCTGATTTTCCCTTGGAATAAAAATAACAATATCAGCATTATAGATTTATTATGTTTTTCTTTTATTTTTCTTGATAGTATATAATCTTTAAAAATTAGCCTATTATAAATTTATAGATGATTTAATAATAATTCTTAATTTTATCTTCTTAAATTTTTTTGAAGAATTTTTTCATCGAAAAATATAGAAGGAGGAGAGGGCAAAATTTTTTTGCCTAATTTTGAAGCTCGTCCAGTTTTTGAATGTGTGTTCGGGGATCGTTTTGGAAAGAATAGGTGTATGCTGATGCACAGCTTATGCCCATACCTCAGACAGGATGCGGACAGGATATGGACAAAATGTGGACAAGGTGTGGGTAGGAACAAGATAGAAGGCGGTAGGCGATGTATGGCCAAAAGCTGAAGGACGATGGAGGGGACTCTTCATCAAAGATTCGTTTTGAGCGTATGGGCAGTGACAGGGTGTAGGCAAAACACAATCAGGGGCGACCAATCATCGTTCGCTTCACGCTCTTTCACGTTTTATATCTCCTTGTCACCGGAAAAGGTAGTACAGGAGTAGTACAAAATGCGGACAAACGAAAGAAGGGTTTACGGCTTTTAACCGTAAACCCTTGTAAATTTTGGTGGAGCTGGACAGAATTGAACTGACGGCCTCTTGAATGCCATGCTCTGGACGCTCTACCAAGATTTCAGCAACTTACGGGATGTATCTCACGAAAAACCTTTGACAAAACAACATCTTAAAGCAACATCAAAAACAAAAACTACCGCCATTTTCTCGCATTTTCACCCCTGTGCATGTCGTGCATGTGGTGCATGATTTCAAATACTTACGAATCGTGAAATATATTTTGGGTCATATTTGGGTCATGAGAATACGCTTGATGTTGCTCAATCACCGTTTGATTGGGGGACAGGCCACCTTCGCTCTTGCCTTCCGCTAGCACGTTTCGCCCCCTTACGAGGTGCGGCCTACGTTTTTTGCTGGCGGCACAAAACCATGCCCTGATGCGATATTTGCCTTGCCCACAATGAGGGATACGACCTCAAGTAATTGGGCAAGGTCGATGGTGGCAAACTCAAAGAGCGTATCTTGATCCATGACCTCATAATGGTGCACCATCTTGTCTCGAAAACGCACTATGTGTGTCCATGGGATTGTGGGGTAGTCATGACGTAGCTTTTCTATTCCTACAGCTTGGGCATATTCTTTGACGTTCTCTGCAACGCCCGCCAAGGCATGTGCTACGGCAAAACGGAGCTGTTCGTCATGCTGCCAGTCAGCGAGCGTCTTTCCCTTCAAGAATGCCTGTGCTTTCTGCCCATAATCGAGCACGAGCTCAAGGCGTCTAGCCGGCTTTTTCATAGATAACCTCCCGCTCATTGGCAACGCCTTCGCGAACAAATGAGTGCAATAAGTGCTCTTGTATGAGATCTACAGCAATACCAAGCTTTTCTTCCAAAGCAAGTTCTACTTCATAAATCCCAAGCCCCTTGGGGCGGGCTGCTTTGTCAAAAAGCACAATAATATCCACGTCACTTAAAGCATGGCTGTCACCGCGATATTGTGAGCCAAACAATTCTGCTTTCAGTACATAGGGATACTGCTGAAGAATTGAGCAAATGTTCTCAATTAGCACGTTCTTGTTCATACAATCGACCTATAAGATAAGGATTACTTCCTCGGAAAAGATAATTTGCATACGATACAACCATAATTCATCATAGATATGTAATAAACATCAGTCATGTCCTTATCCAATGCGTCCTTAGATGTCTGTCAAATATAAATGCGCGGGGACGATGTTAAGTGGCTCCGCCAATGTGTCCGTAGCATATAATATATAAAGATGTCTGTATGTCCGTGTCATGGCAACATAAAGAGCCTTTCTTGCTGTATCAGTCTGCGCTCCAGAGTACATCGGGAGAATGACGGTCTCAAACTGGAGTCCTTTCGCACTGTGATAGGTCATGAGTTTTGGGTGCTTGCTGGCAAAATTTAATGTGTCTCTGCTAGTGCTGTCATTTTGGTTACGAGCGTATTTGAACTCACAAACAAAATTATTTGCACTTAATTCATCCATTAAAGCAAGCACAAGCTCATTATTTGGCACAAGAATGCCCACGCTGTCACTCGGAACTTTTTGATAAATACGCATAATAGTTGCGCACTGTGTTTGTATATCAGGAAGTTTAAGAATATATGGCATACTCTTCACCTTACTTTTATACATTTTTTCCGAATAAGCATTGCCGTCAATAGAAACGTATGTTTGTGTTATTTGTGCCACAGCGCGTGGCAAGCGGTAGTTGTTGTAGAGATACAGAGGATCTATGCCTGTGAGTGCAGAAATTTCATCAATTGTCAACGTTCCCTTATGCAGGAAATTATAGATAGATTGGGCTGTATCACCAAAAAAGAAGTAGTTTTTACGAGTAGCGGCCACAAATTCTCCAATCTCTTGCCGTGAAAAATCTTGAATTTCATCAACGATGATATAATCTGCCTTTGGCATACCAAGATTTTTCCATTGCCAGTGATAATAAAAGCGCATATTGCCTGCACCGCTATGCAGACCATGAGAAATATATTTGTTTAATGATTTTGTGTAGACGATAAGTATAACATCGCCGCCTTTCTCGTAAATCTGTTGTGCTTTTTTAAATGCAATGACGGACTTGCCGCTCCCAGCACAACCGGAAACGAGCATAGATTTATCAAGTGTTTTCTCTATCAAGTCGAGCTGATCGTCATCCATATTTTCTTCGGATATATCAAGGCTGAGCTCTATTTTCTTTTTGATTCCAAAAAGCGTGTTCGCATTCACAAGGGCAGGGGAAATTTCTGGAGAGGTATCAGCACTTTCTGTATCCTGCGAAATAACTGCTTTCAATTGCTCAAGCTCTTGAAGTAGGTCTTTCTCTCTGCGAATGAGATTTTCTCTTTCCTGCTCATAATGCGCCACGTCTTGCGGCGTCCAATCTTTTCCATCTTTGTTTTGTTGTTGTACAGCCAATTCTTGTATTGACGCCTCAATGTCGGCACCTTTAGTTATGAGTACATCAGCTTTTTGTCCATGAATAATAGCATTCTTCCCCTTCATCTGCTTTGCCAATTCGTCTTGAAGCTGAAGAATTTTTTTTTGAAATTCCTCTGTTATATTTTGAATTTCGGTATCTTTTGCCTTGGTTGCTTGGTGCAACTGCGCATTTTTATCAATGAGCTTTTTATTGATATTTTCCAAACTTTGATTTTTTGATCTGATTTCCTCTAAAAACCGTGCATTTTCTTGGTTGTTCACGTCACGAGAAGGTATATGTTCCGTAAAGTTCGGGACAGTGTCTTCGTTTATATCATTTGCAAAGCAATACCACCAGCGTGAAACAAAAAAGGTAGAGCGTACAAGATTTAGGGCATCACGCGCATGGTTTGAACTGTGTGCACTATGCGTTGCCTTGTTGCCTGCTTGTCGCACAGTGTGTAATGCGTTTAAGATAAATGGGGGCATAATGCGTTCTGCCTCAATGCTTTGGAGCGCATCAAAAAATGTCATGCCATCGCAATCAATATCATGCTCTCGACACACTAGCCGTGTCACTTCTTCTGTGAGGGTGCGACATGTGGCGAGGCAGGATCGCGGATCAGTGCTTATATACTGCTCTGCAAAGCCGCCAAGCGTCGCAAGATCACTCCATTGGTCGCGGAGAAACTCAAAATTCACAGACTGCATATTAATTCCTCGGAAGGCTTTAGAGCTCGCACTCAAAAGCGGCAAGATCTATATGTCCTACAAAATCAATCAAATAAATAAAAGTGGCATTTTTTGCTTCGCGGCACCATTTTTGCGCATATGCCGTTTGATTTTTTTTATCATACTTTTCTGTCTCTTCAAATTCCCAAACAAATACCTCATTTACAAACAGGCCGTCAAGGTAGTGGGTTTTGTTTGTCTGCAAATGATTTCTAAGGTTTGAAGCGTGTATTCTTTGAGAAATGGTGCTTGTGCGTGATAATTGCGCAACAGCCTTCCTCTTATGGATAATTTTGATGTCAATCCATGTGGGCGATTTCTTCGTCACACAGACTTGTAAAGCATCGTTCTTTTGCACACATTCTCTGATATGGTAGTTTGTTTGAAAATTATTTTCTTTCGCTGTGAAATTGATGTAGAGTTTGTCAAGCCCATCATTGTCGCGTACCTCATGTGATGTTTTTCTCTCATTAGCGACCCAGCGTTCACCTCTTGCTAGAGCATGTTCGCGTTGCCGTGAGTATATCTCTAAATATTTTTTTGCTCGCGTATAGGCAACATAGTACACACGTTTTTCTTCTTCAAGTTCTGCTTTTTCTGCTGCACTCAAAGGATTCTGATTTTGTACAGCGTTTTTTGGTATCAATGGCAACGATGCGTCGGATGGAGAGATCACAACGGCATCATATTCTAACCCCTTGACCTTGTGTATTGTTGTGATAACAATATTGAGGATAGAGGCGTTTTCAATACGTTCTTCTTTGAATTTTTCATAGATTTTATACAAATGCCCTTCATCATCGCGGCATTCATCTAAAATAAAATCTGCCATTTCTGCAAAGGTGCTGTCGCGTCCTTCACTCGTTATAAGTTCTAAAAAGTCTAAAATGAGCGTATAAGTGAGGTCTAAGTAAAATCTGTCCCATTGCGGATAGGTATACATGAGGTTCTCAATGACAGAACGCATATCGTCCTTTGTGTTTGCAGAAATTTTCTGCATACCTCGCCTTCTCATGAGGAAAAGGACTTCGTATATTTCACGTACTTTATATAGCTCACAGACGTTAGCCCCTTGAATACGAATACGCACATCCTCTAGTTTAAGTGCTTTTATGCGCGCATGACCGCGCATAGCTTCGGTATTCGTTCTGAAAAATACGGCTATATCGTGAAAATTATGTTTTTTTGCATGTCTAACGAGTGCATCAAACTTGCTAAACCACGTTGTGCCAAGATGTTTGAGGTTGTCAATGTTATAGACATAGCTTTCCTTGGGTTCTCTTTCCATGAGCTTTGCAAAAGATTGCGACAGAATACTTTTTTCTGTGACAAATGGCTCCGCCTCGTCTAAAATCTTTTGATATGAACGATAATTTGTACGCATTGTATATTCGACGGGCGTCAATTGCTCTTGAAGCTGTTTGTAGTAGTAATAGGGACTCATAGAGTCTGCAACCCCTTCAATCTTTTTGTCAAAACCATAGATGCTCTGATTGGGGTCTCCTATGGTAAAGAAATGGATGTTGGGGTACACATCCTTTAAAAGAAAAAGCATATCCAAACGTGTCTGTGTAATGTCCTGAAATTCGTCGACCATAATATAACGCACGTCTGTTCCGAGGTGCTGTGTTATGCAACGCGGCTCAGTTTTGAGTGTTTCAAGTAAAATTCCCTCCCACTCTTTGAAATCTTTTTCGTGTAGCTTGCTGTCACAGATTTTTTTTGCAAGCCCATGAAATGTGTAGACATGAAGTTGACTGGCTGAGCGACTTAAGCCAAGGTGCGCAAAAAGTTTTGCTAATCGGTTGCGCAGCTCCACCACAACGGATCTATTATAAGCAAGCACAAGAATGTTTTTTGGATCCACACCCTGTCTGTAAATAAGTTTTGCACAACGCAAAATAAGCGTGTGTGTCTTGCCAGATCCGGGGCCTGCAATGACGTTTATGTGCTGTGACGTGTCGGCATTATAAATAATTTTTTGCTCAACACCAAGCTCTTTTTCCTTTTCTTGCAATGCCTTTTCGCGCAGTGCTCTCATGAGTGGACTGTTCTTTTCGTTATAATCGTCAAGGAGGGCGAGATAGTCCTGTGCGGAAGCGGCCTGAAAATACCGCGCGATGAAATCAGAGTGATCTTTTTTGGACAAGTCAGAAAAAGTTTCGATGACAGCAAGACGCACAATGCGCAAGCGTGCCATAGCTTCAAAACTTCTTTTCAATTTTGCGTCATCGGTGTCTTGTAAGGGGTTTTCTGGGATGAGCTCCTCCGTGAGCTCTGTGGTATAGACCTCAAGACCCATGGGAAGGAGGCGCTGACTGCCAACATAGTCTAATATCTTCAATATATAGAGAATGTCAGAGAAGTACTGAAAGCCTTTGTCATCAAGCCCAAGGTGAGATATTGTTTCGGACCAATTCAGCTCTCGTACATGGGAATTCCATTGTTGAAAAATATATCGCAACAAATTCCAACAGTCTTTTTCGAGAGTATCCAAATATACCATGCACTTCTCTGTTTTCATGCTGAAGGTATGCGAAATTTCCTTTGAGGCAAAGTCTTGCGAAGATTTGAATGTTATATCTGGGATAAGTGTGAGCAGTGTAAAGACATGGCGTCCTTTTCTTTTGAGTAAGTCTTTTTTATAGCTATCGACACGCGTGTAACCGACATTCTTTTCCCCAGTGTACCATGGCATATATTCTGGCCACTCACCATTATTTTTTATTGTTTCAGAAGCCATGCTTTTAGCAAAATATTCTTGTAAAATGGGCGTCCATGCACTTTGTTTCAGTGTGTATTGTTTGTTTTTCTTTTTACCGTGAAGAATATGCCGCACTGCTGCAAAAATGATTGATAAAGTGAATTTATTCTCATAACCACCACAAATATACGCCACTTCTCCTTGTCTACGATCAGATATGACGCAATACATGTTTTGTTCTATACGCAAGAGTTCATATTTCGCACATTTGATGAGCGCATTCAAAATGTCATTGCTACTCATACGCAAGGCGCTCTGCATATCGCTGAGAGATATTTGGACAGTGCTACCATGCGATGCGGCAATACTTGTCACATGTCGGAAGACAACCTTGATATCTGGTGAGTGAAGTGGCGCAGGCATGATGGTTGTAGCTTGCCTCCCTTGCTGTAACAACGAGATATCGATATGTGTGGGTGCAAGATAGCCTAGTTTAATTCTTTTGAGCTTTTCTAGCCAAAACAATCCCATGCGGAACGGGGTGGTGTCGTTATATTTTTCATCTTTATGCCAAAGCGTGTTGGGTATAACGACAGGTTTCTTTTGCGTTGCTGCAATGCTTTGAATGCTGTCAATATAATCTTTCACTTTGCGCATAATTTCTTGAATATTAAGCCATGTGAGCGATGTTTTTATGATAAGGTCTTTTGCACGAGAAAAATCTTCTTTTAAATAAAGGCATTGCGTGTCTATTGGGCTGTTTTCATGAAAACCAGCTTCAATATATTGTTCCTTGTTGCGTCCGGCACGTCCCACCTCTTGGAGATAGTCTTCAAGGACAGAGGGTGGGGAATAGTGCATAATATAGTGGACATTTGGTATATCCATGCCCATGCCAAAAGCCTTAGTTGCGCATAAGATTTGAATGGCACCACTTTTAAAATCGTCATAGGCTTCTTCGCGATCTAAAAAGTCCATACCTGCATGAAAAAAGTTTATAGCAAGCCCTGGCGGCGTCGCCTCGTTGTTCTGTAGTGTTTCAGTCACATCTTCACACTGTTTGCGTGTTCTGCAAAAAATAAGCATACGGCTTTTTTTTGTCAGCAGATTTTCTTGATGTGTGATGATATAATCGAGGATTTTTTCTGTATGCGTCGAAGCCAGGGAGTGGTGTCTGCAGGGAATATTTGGTATGTCCATGTTCATTCCCAAAGCGCGTGTTGTGCATAAAATCTGAATGATACCACCTTTAAAATCTTCACGAATTTTTTCGTATTTTAAAGATTCCATACTTGCATGCAAGAAGTATATACCAAGCCCTGGTGGTGTCGCTTCATCATTCTGTAGTCTTACAGTCACATCTTCACACTGTTTGCGTGTTCCGCAAAAAATAAGCATACGGCTTTTTTTTGTCAGCAGATTTTCTTGATGTGTAATGATGTAATCGAGGATCTTTTTTATATGCCCATGCACTGCATTTTCCACGCGCTTGAATGTCATGCTGATATGTTTTCGAATGGGGTTGTAGTCTGCCACATTCTGTCCCATCCGCACAGTATCGGGAACATACTTCTTTATTTCCGCTGCCACTTGCCGTGTCACCGTGGCAGAGCACATCATGACTTGCATTTGAGGGTAGTTTTGAAGAAGTTGCTTACAAACACTCATAACATTTAAGTAATCAGGGCGAAATTCTTGCCCCCATTGTGAAATGCAATGGGCTTCATCAAAAATAAAGTATTCTAAGCCCCGATCCTGATTGATGCGCGTTATTAAAACATTGCGAAAGGCTTTCGAACGAAAGCGCTCCGGCGTTACATACAGCAGCGCAATCTCACCACCGCGAATACGCCGGTAGACGTATTGCGCCTCATGATGACCTCTGTCACTACTTAAATAATCAACATTACAATAAAATCCTTTGTGATGCAGCGCGTGCACTTGGTCTTCCATAAGGGCTTTGAGAGGTGTCACCACAAGGGAGAGGCGGTGCGTCAACGACGATTTATAGAGCGCAGGCCCTTGAAAGAGGATGGATTTGCCGCCGCCAGTGGGAATGGAAACCAAGAGATTTTTCTCTTTGCGCAGGATATGTGGCAAAATATCTTTTTGATAGTCGCGCCATGTGAAGTCGCCTAAGAAGATACTTTGGATTGCATCCATGGCTTTTTGAATGTTTTTGTCATCTATGACTGTATCCGCTGCGTGAGTATTTCTGAAAATGCTCTCTGCTCCTTTCACGCTGTCCGTATAGTCATTCTGAGCATTCTTGCCGCGCCACAAGTCCATGGGGTGCAACTGGACACTCCACGTCTTGTGCAAGTCTGGATAGTCGTCAAAGTATGGTTCCATGATGTAGACTTTGGAAGCCGGGGAGTGTTCTTCAATCATGGTGAAATAGTACTTGAACATGGCCCACGCAGAGAGCATACAGGCCTTTGGCGATACGGATAATTGAGGGCCGTCGTCATCGTGCAGTGTAAGGTTTTCGACCTGCTCCTCGTCGTCAAAAGGTATGTGCCCGTGCCACATCATACGGCATTTATCTACCGCCATGCTATCCCACACATAACAATATGCAGAGCGCTGTTTTATATTCAGGAACTCGTCAAGTTGTTTTGTGTCAATGACGATAATCCTTTGCGTGTGTGTGTTGTGCTTGCGTATTCCTTTGAGCTTATCACGCACCGCATTCCCACTACACACAGAAAATTTTAATGTTTTTAGATAGTTTTCGACAAGAAGAACTTCTGCGGCATTTTCTATAATGTACACGATATTCATAGGTGCTTCTTGCGATGCAACACCTTGGAGCATTTTTGCCTGATAGCACCAATAGTGCGCTCTGTAGCGAGAAATAGCGTTGACCCTTTTTTCTGCATTGTTGGCAGTACTTTGTTTTGTTGTGACGAGGGCTATGTGTTTTGCCAATGCTGTAAAGTTAATTCTCCAGTGTGTAGCATGGAAGACCATATCGCAGCGCATTGTTTGAAAATGACGCAGTTTTTCTTCGGCGCGAAAATTGTAACAAATGGTATAACGCTCTGTCGTGTTTTGTTCGACCCAAACATTTGACACATCTTGTGGCAAGGTGTCGAGAGCTAACTTTTTTCTGTCTTGCTCAGCAAGATACATATAGCTTGTGGTGGCCATGCGCATGGGAAGTTTAGGGCATCGCATCCAAAAGTCTGCCGCTGTGAGCTGTTGCGGTAAGGCGTATTGTTGTAGTCTGTCATGTATTTCACAGCCTAACATGTACATATGTGTATAAGGTTGTGACGGTGGGTGTGCGTGAAACGTATTCATATCCATACACTGGATGGGATAGTTTGTGCGAGATATAAATTTTGATAAGGCTGCGTCAGAAAAATAATTTTTCCGAAAATAGTATGGGATATTTGCTACAATGGGGGTTTTTGAAGTGGCGAGGAATCGTTGCACCCATAAGAGCAAAAACTTTCCTTTGTTATCATGAATGGATGTGAGAGGGAAATATTCTATACTATCATTGTTGTCAATGAAAGTGACCTCTAAGTGGAGGGCGATGGCCTGCCACAAGATTTTAGGCGCCACAATGAGCACCGTGTCCTTATCAGTATGCGCAGCAATTTTTTTGATCGTTGCAGCAATGTTGCTGTCAAGCTCTTTGAATTCATGGAAAAATTGTGTGTCGACATATGAGGATTGTTCAAAATGCCGTACAAAGTAAGGTTCTTGCAGTGGCTGTAGGAGTGTGACTATAGTATCTGGCAAAACGCTCTTGAGTTCTTGATAGAGTGCGTGGTCTTGCGAGAGTCGGTAGAGCTGATTCCAAAAAAGCTTGTTATTTAGCTCTACATCTGCCTTTGCTTCGTGTGTTCCCAAAAGGGCGTAGGCATAGCGACAAGGATTGAGCAAGGCTTCAATCTCCAAGGTGTCCCAGACAAAGGACGTAGGGGCGGGCTCTATGCCTCTCTCCTTGAGGATGGGCAAATCCCACTTTTTAATATAATGTCCCACTATAATATGTTTTCGCTGTATTGTACGACGCAAAACAGAAAGTTGCTCTTCACCTTTGTACTCGCGTGTATCTCCATCGCTGTGAAAGGCAAATTGCTTGATTGCTGCACCGTCGCTTTCAAGGTCAAGCACAACATATGAAAGGTCGCTTTGAACAGCAGGCCACAATTCCTGGAAGTAAGGCTCATATATTGGAGTATTTTTCAAGTGTGGGTGCACGATGTTTGTGGCAATGTCACGCGGAAAGGCTTGTAATATACTTCTCAGTTCGTTGAGTTGTACCCCTTTGACTTTGAGTGCTTGGCTGATATTTTCCGGAGAAAAATGGGAAAATAAAATATTATCAGGTGTAATCTCATCAACACATGTTATATATGCCTGCAGAAATTTATAGAGCGTTTCGTCTTGCGATTTGAGCGTCTCGAAAAGAAAATCCAGTTTTTTGATATGTGTTAGACATTCAATGTCACGTGTTTTGATGAAAAATTCAAGGTGAATGCTATCGTCTACTTCTTTGAGGAGTTTGTATAATTGCGCAAGAGAAATGAGTGATGTTGTGTGGGTGAACAAATCTAAAAATCTGCTGACACTACCAATATCTTTTTGAGCATACTCATTTAACCTTTGCGATAAAGTTTGATACAAATCAGGAAAAAGAGTACAAAGTTGAAGAAATTGATGCCATACTTCCAAATCAACATCTTGCCTGTGGCGTAACATATCTGCGAGCACTGCATAATTTTGCTCTTCTTGCTTTTGGAGTAGGTGCTTGAGGAAGGCGTTGAGTGCGCTCGGCTGTATGGGCCGTGCAGCATCACATAAATAAATGGCAAAATTGCCCATGGCCACGCTTGTGTCATACCAGTCGGGGATTTTTTCCAAGGCATTACATATATCTGTGTGAAGCATTTTTTCAAAAATTACCCTTTGGATACACTGTGCCGTGGGATTATCAAGGCTGATATGCTCAGTTTTGGGAAGAAAATACTTCTGAAAGGTACGAAAGGTTATTTCTTCTGACAAAAACTGCGTAACTGCGTTACTTTGCCTCTTTTCCTTTTGTGAAGAAACATACTCACAAATTGTTTCACGAATGAGGGTGTGACCTTGCAGCTTTTTACTAATTTTTAGAAAAAAATGTTCCAAGATGGATTTGTCATAATACTCACCTGGCTTATAACCGACGCCTCTAATATTGGTATAAGAACCAGCGTATTGCAGAGCAATCCGTAGTGTCTCCTTTGTGTAATCAAGAGGCTGCACACTTATAATGGTCAGCATATTACTGTTGATGTTACGCTCAAAGACGACCCAATCATCTGTTGTGGGCGTATACTGTTTGGTGTGTATCAGTGCGTTGCTTGTGAAGCGCAATTCCAATGGGGGCGGTTGAGATTGCTCTGAACGACGACCCCATATTTTATTTGTAACGATGAAACCAAACCCATTATTGGAATCATACCATTTTATGAAGCCAATATACTTTTTTATGTTGTTTTGGTCTACATCGGTATATGACATATAAAAATCCTTTCTTCATGATTTTCTGTAGAGACGTGCTCAATGTCGTTGCTGTAAAGGCTGTTCCTTGATGCAGCATTATGATGACCAAATACTCCTTGCACGCTATGATATACACATACCTCTTTCTATACATAAAAACACGCGCAGGTCAAGTCAAACACTCGTTAAAATTTCAAAAAACCGTGCATTATAGGTTGAGTTTTTTGTAAATCATGTAGGATTTTACTTCTTGATGGGTTGATGCTATTTTTCATTTCGTCGATATGACGCATAGAAATGGTCGTGCGTAGGGTAGCTATACCTGCAAGGCGATTTCTACTCTATTTGCTCTGTATCTACTTTATTTTTATATTATTATGATAGTATAAAAGTGCGCACAAAAGGCAAGAGGCGGATATGGCAAAAAAGCCTGTTGTGCGTTGATGCTGTACAGCGTGCCTGCCCCATCTGTGCTTGAACCCCATCGGCACAGCACAGCGTTGCAAACTGAGATTTGCAACGTGCAACAGACTTTATTTTATCACAAACCGCCTATGATTGCTTTGGAGTGTGCAAGCTGTGCAAGAATGTTATGTATGCCTCGCGGTCTTTTTCTGGCAAAAAATGTGTCCACTCGAAAAGCTGTTTCAGTCCTTTGTCTGCAAACTCGTCATTTTTAAAGGCTTGTTCTATCACGATGCCCACGAGCATGAGGCCGCGGTTGCGTGTTTTTCTGCTGTTTTCGTTCAATTCTGTCTTTAAGCCGTCAATTTTTGCTTGTAATACCTGTTGTTTCACAAGAGCGTCCTGTAGGCGCTCCTCGACAGTCCTACGTTTTTTTGTCTTTGCCGTCGTAGTTGCTGTCTCATGCGGTGCGGTTTTGGTGTCAGCGTGGGGCGTAGTCCCACTCGTCGCTTGGGGCATCATTTGGGGTGTCATCTCGGGTGTTGCTGAATCGGTCGCTATTTGTGTGGATTCCGCCATTTCTGGTGTCGTCGGTGTCATATCTTGAGGACTCTGTTCTGTCTTTTTCATTATTCACCTCTATAAAACTCATATTATGTTCGTTAGTTGGGACGATGAGGCGCACTTCGTCATCTTCCACAATCGCTTTTACATGAAAGCCATTCTTGCCGAGGCACACAATTGATGCGTCCGCCATTTTCTCAAAAATTTCTTTTTTATGTTGGTTTTGCTGTGACATTGCTGGTGCGTTTCGCTCTTCGGCTTCCTGAAGTGTCGCCCGCGACGCTTGTGCATGTGTATCATGGCCTCCTGTTTCGATTGCAGGCTTATTGAACACTGCTAAGTGCTGAGCATGTTCTGCCAAGGCTGCAATGGTGCGCATTTCTGCCAATTTACCTATTAATATTTGTATGTTTTTAATTTCTGCCTCCTCATTGCTATAATCATATGTCCATCCAGTACGGAGTTGCTGCAAAGCACACATATAAAGCCATTCCGCAAGAGCATTCTGCGTGACAAGGGCAGACAGTTGTGAGCAATCGCGTTCAATCGCCGCCACCTTCTGCTTTAATCGCGTGTAAAAATTTGGGGACGGGGCAAGCTGGGTGCCCAAGCATATTTTGGGTCTCTCAATTTTCACTATTTCTGCATGTGCTGCAGGATCTGCTCGTGGCGCTCCAGTGTGCTCAAGATGAGGTTGAGGGTTTCGCTGTGCGGTTGTGCTTGGCCTTCCAACAGTGAATTTAGAGCGGTGTGAACTTGCGTGAGTAAGGTTCGCATTACTTTCACATGCCTTTCCATTTCCGCTATCTGCTGTTTCTGCCATGCCTCCAGTTCCGTGGGGAGGTCGTACAAAAGCTTCATTTTCTCTTGAATTTCCGCCATCTGAGCTTGAAGTGTTGTATGGCTTTGGCAAATCTCCTTGGGGGTCATTGTTCGCGCATAAGCCATGCCCAGCATGTTGGGATTGTCTTTGGCGTGAACTCTCCACTGTAGGATTTCCGCTCCTTCCACTTTTTGAAAGTTCGGCATCTCGTTCCCGTCCCATATGACTACTTGTTGTGGATAGAGCGGGAGTGTCACTGTTTTGCTTGTGCTTGTTGGATTCATTTTTACCTTCCTTATGTTTTTGCTGGATTTCGTATTCTAAATTATGAATTTCTTGCGCCACAAGTGCCTGCACATCGATAAGCGCATTGTGTTCACGCACCTTGTCGTTATACTTGCCTCTTTCCGTCTTAACGCCGTTCCGCTCAAGAGCAGTAGCTTTGCGCCCCAAGTGCTGCGTCGCAAGTTTCTCGCTGCCTTGGTCTTTGTATGAGCGGTGGTCGATGTGTGTGCCGTACTTTGCCAGCACGGCATTGACGCGATGTGCCCATTGCTCGCGCATCCATACAATCTCTTGCGGCCCCGTTTTTTTGTCATCAAGAACGCGTGTCTTTACGCCGAGCTGCTTGCCGTCAAACACGCGGGTTGTAAATTGCATGTCAATATGGGGATTATCCGTTGACAAGTCATGGAAATTGACCTGCGCAATGACGCCGTACCTATCCGCAATGTCTTGCGCATAGGCATAGCCCACTTGTAAACACTCGTCGTGATTCAGTTCTTTTGGCAAAGCTAAATCGCCGCGCCGTGCTGTGGTGGAGTTCTTGCGTTTTTCTGTGCTTTCTGCCGTCGCCCATACCCACTGCGCAGATGGGGCTTTCATGTGTTCAAAATCACTGGGTACAATAATTTTATGACCGCAAACGCCATTTTTCCTACTATAATCCGCCATTTCCCCGTCCAATTTTTGCAGACGCAGGCCTCCAATATATGCCGCACTGGCAATGGCATTTTGCCCTTTACTTCGTTGCACTGTCGAAAAATTCGCATGGAAAATCGCCATACTGCATATCCTCACTTCCCTCATGCCTTTTTGCCTTTCTGCCTTTTGGGGTTCCAAGGGGCGTAGCCCATTGGCGCACGCAAACTCGAAGAGTTTGCATAAGTGCGCCCTTACGGGACTCATGTGTGCCATTTTTGAGGGAGTGAGCTTAAGGCAATAAAAAAACGCCCTCGGGTATGAGGACGTTTGTACTGTAGTCATACGCACAATTTGCACTGACGGAGTTTTCTTTCTTGGGACGCTATGCAGGGAAGTGGTATTTGTTGTAAAGGAATTTACAGAATCTCAACCAGATTTCAGCATGAGCAAGTTCTGGGATGAAGAGATAGTAATTTTGTTCCCAGATTTTATTCAAAACCATCATCTGTTCCTTCTCTACTGCATTAGACTTTGGATGAATAGGACAAAGAATTGAAACAAGCATTGAAGGGCTGTGTGTGATATTTTCTTTTGTAGCGTCAAGAATATGTGGTATAAAGGGGGCAAATTCTGATAAGTGTGGCCATTGCATTTTCCATGGCATTGTTTTTTCTGCCTCAAGTGGATTGACCTCAAATAAGGGTAACCAACGGTATAAAGCTTCGTTTTGCTCTGCACTTCGAGGTTTAAAGTATTCTTGTAATTCTTGACGCAATCTGTTGCTTTCTTCACGAAATGTAATGCTTCCCCCTTGTAGTGTGGAATATTTGCCATGAGATATTTTTAGAGCCCGGCCATAAGCTTTGCCGTACACATGCGGATCTTTGTTCGTTCGATACATGTGAAAATGACATAAGATTTTTTCTTTCTTTCCCAAAAAACGTATGGGCACAGGCCGCCAACACAATGCACATGTATGAAATGAAAAGTCTGTGATTGTATTTTTGTATTTTCTGTCGCGTGTTTTAAACAT
>CAYJPE010000038.1:0-16856 GCA_964371965.1 uncultured Desulfovibrionaceae bacterium | reverse complement strand
GCACACGCCCCGTCCCCCCCCAAACTCCCCCCATCCCCTCAAAACGCTGTAATTATTTCGCTTTTCAATGTACTGAAAAGAGAAATCCTCAATCACTGAGATAGGATAAATTCTTTTCTGGAACTATTTTATAGTAATGTTTATATATATTTTTATTTAATCAGTATTTCCTTAGAAACAGCCTCTAGATAGTTGCACTTCCGAGTTGAATGCACGCCTCAAAGCAAGCGAAGTCTGACGCAAAGATAAGCGAAAAAGCGTATTTGACGACAGCCCCAATCACCTTATTTGCTCTAAAAGCTCTGATTGCATCCTTTGCATGTTGCCATACGCTAGAAAATATGTCCTTCTTTCACACGTAAAAAAATTTCGGCATGCATACGGACTTATTGGTTTTTTTGAAGGAGCCGACCGAATGGCGCCGCAGGCGTGACCGTAGCCGAGGGACGAGGCGTACGGGCATCGAGAGCAGCGAAGGTGTGGGGGGAAAGCTTTTTTTTCCTAAAAAAAGTTTCACCCTAACAGGCTGTTGAAAAACTCCATTTTTGACAGTCCGTTCAAAAAGTGTGAGATGCAAGGAAGCAAAAAAAGTCAAGGCGCGCAGTGTATTAGACATACATAAGCGATTTGGCTTTTTTATGCTGACGCCGCAGATCGCACTTTTTCAACGGACTGCTAAAGGGCACACGCCCCCCACATGCCTTTAAAAACACGCTACTCAGGCTACAAATAGCAACGCTGTTTGACCTTTTATCGCTGACGACGCAGATTACCTTTTTTCAACAGCCTGCTAATTTTTCCTTTACATAAGGCACAAGACCGCCCTTACGCACAAGCTCCGCCATGGAGTCGGGCAAAGGCGGGCATTGAATGATTGTTCCCGTACGTTCATTGCGAATCATGCCCGTACCGGCATCCACATGCAACACGTCACCGTCTTCAATAGAGGCCACATCATCACCAATTTCCATAAGCATAAGTCCCATATTAAAGGCATTACGGTAAAATATACGTGCAAAGCTGTGCGCAATGACAAGACCCATGCCGGCGCCCAAAATGGCCAAAGGTGCGTGTTCTCGCGATGAACCGCAGCCAAAATTACGACCTGCCACAATAATATCGCCAGCACTGACCCTTTGTACCCAACCGGCTTCCAAACCTTCCATGCAGTTTTTACCCAAAACATCTTTATCGGCAGATACCAAAAAACGCGCGGGAATGATGGCATCTGTATCAATGTGTTCGCCTACTTTGTGAACTTTTCCGTGAAACTCCATAATACATTCCTCTCATGCTTAAAGGACATCAGGTCCGCAAATTTCGCCCGTCACAGCAGATGCCGCCGCCACAATGGGGCTCGAAAGGTAGACTTCCGATGAAAGACTGCCCATACGGCCTTTGAAGTTTCTGTTTGTCGTAGCAATGGCTCTTTCACCGTCGCCCAAAATACCCATAAAGCCGCCAAGGCAAGGGCCGCACGTGGGCGGGCTAATAATGCAACCGGCATCCATGAATATATCAAAAAGCCCTTCACCCAAACATTGTTTCCATACAGTAGGCGTGGCGGGAATCACTATACAACGCACACTTTTACTTACCTTGCGCCCCTTCAAAATAAGCGCCGCATCTTGCATGTCACTCAAGCGCCCATTGGTACAAGAACCAATGACTACTTGCTGGATAGGCGTATTTTGTACTGCAGAGACAGGTTTTACATTTTCAGGCAAATGAGGGCACGCCACCACTGGCTCCATGCCTGTCACATCAAAACGCACATGGCTTTCATATTCGGCACCCGTATCGGCACAAAGAGGCTTTTGCCCCGGGCGATTGTGGGTATCGCCATACTTGAGAGTTGCTGCGTCGGCCGCGAAAAGTCCTACCTTAGCGCCAGCTTCAATGGCCATATTTGCCATGGTCATCCGTCCTTCTACAGAAAGGGCATCGATAACGCTGCCGTCAAATTCAAGAGCACGGTACAAGGCGCCATCCACCCCAATGTTGCCAATGAGCATGAGAATCAGATCCTTTGCGCGAAGCCATTGAGGCATGGTACCTGTATAGGTAACACGAATGGAAGGCGGCACTTTAAACCATGTTTCGCCAAGAGCCATTCCGCCCGCAACGTCCGTGGAACCAAGGCCAGTGGCAAAAGCGCCCACGCCGCCATATGTGCATGTATGACTGTCGGCGCCAATAATCACATCACCGGCACCCACAAGACCAAGCTCCGGCAAAAGCGCGTGTTCAATACCGCTGTCGCCCCCTTCATAATAATGGGTCAAACCTTGTTCTTGGGCAAACTTACGGCTGATAAGCACTTGATTTGCTGAATCTATGTCTTTTTGTGGTGTAAAGTGATCCATGACAAAAACTACTTTGTCTTTGTCGAATACGCGCTTAGCTCCCATGTTCTGAAAAGACTTGATGGCAAGGGGCGCGGTTATGTCGTTGCAAAGCACTAAGGATAGTCGACAACGAAGTATTTGACCAGGGCCTGTGACCATATCATCGCTATGAGCCTGAAGTAGTTTCTGTGCAAGAGTATGTGGCATCTGCTTCTCCTTGTGTACAAAATCAGTAGCATTCTAGGGACTGTCGTCAAATTGCAAATTTTGTGGTATATCAAGCCCATTAAAACAAAGTCGAGCGTGCTTGGAAGGAATATACACGTATGGTATGTGACCGAAAAAGCCCGTAAAATCTGACGCAGTGATAATCAAAAAGGCATTCGTATAGACATCACTTACGACTCGCCCGTCTTTTTTGCAAGCCTGTTTAATGCGTTAACATAGGCGCGGGCACTGGAAACGGTAATATCGGGGTGTGTACCGCGCCCCACGGCACAAATATTTTTTTCCGTGTCACAAACCCGTACTGTGACTTCCCCTTGCGCATCCGCGCCGCCCGTAATGGCGTTGACGGTATATTTTTGTATTTCCGGCTTCATGCCCACAAGCTGACTTATCACATTAAAGAGTGCATCCACAGGACCCACGCCAAAACCGGCTCCGCGTTTTTCTTCTCCATCTATTTCCATGACAACGGCAGCTGTTGGTGGAATATCCTGTGTGGATGAACTGTTGACGCTGGCATGTCGCAAACGGTAGCGATCCGGCAGACGGTAAATCTCTTCCAGTACCAAGGCCACAAGGTCTTCGTCATGAATATCTTTTTTCATATCCGCAAGGTTCTTGACGGCATTAAAGACGATGTTGATATGTTCTTCATCAAGACTATAGCCCAGCTCTTCGAGCTTACTTTTGACAGCATTTCGTCCGGAATGCTTGCCAAGCACGAGGTCAGTTTGAGCCCGTCCCACCGATTGCGGTGTCATGATTTCATATGTTTCTCTATGTTTGAGCATGCCGTCTTGATGTATGCCGGATTCATGAGCAAAAGCATTACCACCGATAATAGCTTTATTTGGGGGAATAGGTTGACCTATGGTCATATAGAGCATACGGCAGGCTGGAAAGAGTTGCTCCGTAACAATATTGCTCTCAAGTTGAAAATAATCACGACGCACGCGCAAGGCCATGGCCACCTCTTCCAAGGCCGCATTGCCCGCGCGTTCTCCAATCCCCCCAAGCGTCACTTCCACTTGACGTGCGCCAGTACGTACAGCCGCCAGCGTATTTGCCACGGCAAGACCCAAGTCATCGTGACAATGGACACTAAAAATGGCCTTGTGACTATTTGGCGTATGTTCCATAACATAACGAACGAGAGCCGCATATTCTTCTGGTTGCGCATAGCCTACTGTATCCGGCAAGTTGATCACTGTTGCACCTGCGTCTATAACGGCTTGAGTGATACGGCACAAAAAGTCTTTATCGGATCGGGAGGCATCTTCAGCGGAAAATTCCACATTTGACGTGTATGAAAAGGCACGTTTGACGCCCGCCACTGCCATTTCAAGGACGGCATCCGGCTCTTTACGCAATTTGTATTGCATATGCAAGGGGGATGTGGAGACAAAAGTATGTATACGTGGTGTTTCTGCCCCTTTTATGGCCTCCCAACAAGAATCAATATCTGCTGGCATAGCGCGACATAGGCCAGCCACTTGCACATTTCGCGTCTGCGCGGCAATGGCTTTGACGGCGTCAAAGTCCCCTGCGCTGGCAGCGGGAAAGCCTGCCTCCATGACATCCACGCCAACAATTTCAAGTTGACGTGCCAAACGCAATTTTTCGGCAAGATTCATGGTGGCGCCAGGTGATTGTTCGCCATCTCTCAATGTTGTATCAAAAAAATAAAGGCGCTCCGCCATAATATTTTCCTCATCTGACTGCTTTGTATAAAATTCACAAAGCATATATTGACATAATTTAACAAAAAAAAGCGCTCCACTTATACTCAAATAAGGAAGCGGAGAAAACGATGCGTCTTTTTTGAAAACGCAATTTAGTGGGACATATGTATGCTTTGTTCAGTCTTTTTCTAGGGAAATGCCACACAAGAAGTCTCGGTTACGACGTGGAAGTATGACAAATGTATAGACAAAACCGCTCGCAATATAAGCCAATGCCACTAAAAAACCAAGCACTTTCGGCATAGTGATAATCAGGGCAAAAAGCAGTACAACGGTGACCATAGAGCCAAATGGATGCAGACGCAAGAAAGTATACTCCTTAAAGGCATAATAACGCACACGACTTACCATGAGCATCCCTATAAAGAATGTCAAGCACAACACCATATGGGGTACAAGCCACTGCAAAACATTGGGGAGAAAGGGTACAAAAAATACGACACTGACAATACTGCAACCAGCCGCCGGTGAGGGAAGTCCTATAAAAAATTTCTTACTCACCACCGTGGTGGAAACATTGAAACGTGCAAGGCGCAAGGCCGCACAGGCTGCAAAGATAAAGCACGCCGCAAGCCCAATCCGCCCAAAAGCGTGCAAATGCCAATGCCACATAAGCATGGCAGGTGCCACACCAAAGGCCACAAGATCAGCCAATGAATCATACTGCACGCCAAACTCGCTGGCTGTATTGGTGAGGCGTGCTACCTTTCCGTCAATGCCGTCCATCAATGCAGAAAACAGAATGGCCGTGGAGGCATGTGCAAAACGTCCTTCGGACGCAAAAATAATAGCCAAAAAGCCTGTAAAAAGACTCAAAGTGGTAATCAAATTGGGGAGAATATACACGCCCTTATGACGTGGCATTTTGCTTTCCATACAAGAACCTGCACCATATGAGCCACATGTCTGTGCCATATCCGTCACAGAATCGAAGACGTCATGGCAAGATATGTGGCGCTATACTATTGTCAAATTTTATCTTTTCGTGCCACAACACTCTGTCCGGCAAAGACAGTATCTCCCACAGTCACAACCGTTGTGTATTCCTCTGGAATATAAAGGTCAACTCGTGAGCCAAAGCGAATCATACCGTAGCGTTCACCTTTTGCTAGAGTATCACCCACGTGAACACGACAGACAATACGCCGTGCAATAAGACCGGCAATTTGCACCATTGTCCATACGTGTCCTTCACCATCACGTATGGCATAGGCACAGCGTTCATTTTCTTCGGCAGCCTTATCCCACGCAGCGTTAAAATACTTTCCGGGCAGGTAACGAATATCTTCGATGGCGCCTGCCACGGGAGTGCGATTGACATGCACGCTAAAGACATTCATGAAAACGCACACACAAATACGATCTTCACCGCTTATGGGATCTTTACGCGTGTCAATACGAATAATACGCCCGTCAGCAGGACTTACAGCGACGTCGCTTTCGTGTGGCACAACACGTTCGGGATCACGGAAGAAATGGCATGCAAACCACGTGAGAAAAAGAAAAATGATGGCTACGGGCCACCAGCCTGTACACCCGAATACGAGTGCGCTTAGTGCACAAAGAAAAATAACGGGATAGCCTTCTGCCGTAATGCCTATGGATGCTGGACGCATATGTGTCACCTCTTAAAAATACATTGAAAGGGAAATTCTAAGAGAATTTATAGAAATGTCAAGTTCTTTTATGGGCGATGACTTTTTGCAAGAAATCTTTTTTGCTCCATGAGTTTTGTCAAAAAAATGCTCTTCCTTATATGTTATTTTATTGATGTTATTTTATTGATGTTATTTTATTGACAAAAAGTATCCCTGGTCTCGCTTTTGAAGGGAGGTAGCACTGTCATAGTGCTGACAAACCCCATACACAGACTGTATTTACTTGAATATAAAAAAGATTTTTTTTGGCAAATTTTTTGCATAACTCAAAAGCAATGCAAGGAGGTTACCATGCTGTTTTTACTTGGTGATAATGGAAAGAAGAAACGTAAGACAGAAGCGCGTCCCGTACAAACCCCCATGACATCCACAGCCAAAGAAATTTTTTTGGCCGGGCGTTTTCCCGTTGTGACAACGCATCAAGTGGAAGGGCGTAATATTATGAAAGTACTCGGCCTTGTGTGTTGCCGTGGCTTTGATTCGGAAGAAGCTTTTTTTGGCATGGCTGCACGCGCTCTTAATAAAGGTGCGCAAGCTATTGTGGGCTATTCAGAAAATGTGGCCTTTCATCCTGACGGAAGTAAATACTTTTCCTGCTTCGGGACGGCAGTCATGTTTGAATATGATCCGGACGACAGAAACAGCTTTTCGCTCATGCTACAAGGCAATCGTTCCGACAGCACCGACCATAGTATTGTGTAAAGATCTTATAAAACATATCAAGATGTTGAAGCACAAGGTCTTGATGTTCAGCAAAAAAATCCAGATATCGCACGGCGTTGAATATACGTGAGATTTCTGGATTTTTTCGCAAATATCACAAAAGCACTTGCTTTTTTCGCGTTATTTTCATAAGAAATTATTTTAACATCCCATACAACACATGAAAAAGAGAAAATATGCGCGACACTCTTTCTATGCTCATCGTGACAAAAGACCGACAATATATGTTACCCGAAATTGTGCAATACCATGCACAGATAGGTATTACCATGCTGATAGCTGACGGGAGCGCAAACATATGCGCAGAAGCTGGCATGCTGCAGAATATGGGTAATGTCGTCTATTTTCACATGCCCGACACAAGTTTTCACGATCGACTTGCTTTCTTGGTATATAAACTCACAACGCCTTTTTGTGTTATACGTGCTGACAGGCGCCATCAAAGCAACAACGCCATTACTCAATGCTTGCACTTTCTCCAACAAAACCCTGACTATGTCTCTGCATCCGGTATTTGGTGTTTAGAAGGTTCACTTCTCTTGCAAAGCGCTCACGATATTTTCACAGAGCCTTGGACCATTGACGACCCTGTACAGAGGGTGCAGTGCCATGGATTATCTGTTCATTCTCCTTTTTATAATGTACACAAAACCAGCCTTGCCAAGACGCGAGTCAACATCCTTCAAGACCTTTTACAACTCACGGAGCATACGTATTTTTTAGAATACATTGACTATTTTTCTATATTTTTTTTGGGAAAATCCATACAATTTCCTCTGCTTGGAGGACTCATACAAGAGGCCACAACAGCACAATCGTATCATAGCGAGTATTACCAAACCCGACAATTTTTAGAGGATGATGCACTGGTGGATGCCACATATACCGTTGTCGAAAAACATCTTCTCAAAGAAAATATTGATAAGAACGTTTTGAAAAAAGCATTCTATTTATATATTGAATGCATCCGTATACGCTTTGTGCTCTATGGTGTGACACCACAAGAAGAGGGGAAGTTTTTTACAAAAGTTGCCCGTCACGGCTACGTGGAAAAAGCCCTTGATATGCTGCTTGGCAGAGAGCCGGAGGATATTCCTCTGATGAAAAAACTTTTGCAGTGTGCCATGGCCTATATTATTGATTCATCGTTTTTGCTTGGTGACATAGGACATCGTTTTACAGATATTGACCGTGAAGAGTTTATGGCATTGTCGGCATGTGTAACAAATATCAAGAAGCGTTATGTCTTGCAGGAATTACGAGAAAAAAAGGCACATATCAAAGGAAAAATCCACTCAGACAACCAACAGACATCGTAAAAACGCAAGCACTCCTGCTCTCTTTCTGCCCTTGGCAGCACTGTCATATTCCTGTATGCTCCTTTTGTGCATGAGACAATTTAGGAGGTGCATATGAAGGTACAATTCTTAGGTGCTGCACAAACAGTCACAGGCTCATGTTATATGGTAGAAGCCGCAGGAGCACGTTTTACAGTGGACTGCGGCATGCATCAAGGCAATAAAGCCATTGAAATGCGTAACTTTGACACGTCAATATATCGACCTGCAAACATTGACTTTATCCTCATGACACATGCCCATATCGACCATTCCGGCCTTTTGCCGCGTATGGTGCGTGAGGGCTTCAAAAATCCCGTCTATTGCACAGAACCCACAAGAGATTTTCTCAATATCATGCTTCTTGACAGCGCTCATATTCAAGAAACGGAAGCGCGCTTTCGAGCAGAAAAATATCGGCGACGCGGAAAGAAAAAAGGCCCGCCAGTACTTTATACAACGCAAGATGCGGAAAAAACACTCCCTCTTTTGCATACTGTAGAGTACAAAGAATCCTTTGAACCGCATCCCGGTATACGTGTCACCTACTATGACGCAGGCCATATTTTAGGCTCTGCCTTTATTCATGTGGAAGCGCAAGAACAAGACATCACCACAAGCGTTATTTTTTCCGGCGATTTGGGGCGCCCCAATGCCCTCATTGTGCGTGACCCCGAGCCGTCCTTCACCGCAGATTATATTTTTATGGAGTCCACTTACGGAGACCGCAACCACAATACCACGGTGAGTGCCACTGATGAATTGGCAGAAGCCATACAATACAGTCACAGCCGTGGCGAAAAAGTTATCATTCCGGCCTTTGCCGTGGAACGCACACAAGAATTACTCTATTGTTTGCATGAACTTGCAGGGCAAGGAAAAATCCCCCATGACATGCCCATTTATGTGGACAGTCCCTTGGCCATTCGCGCCACACAAGTTTTTTCACAACACACAGATCTTTTTGATGAAAATGCACAAAAACTGCTCTCCAAAGGAGAGAATCCATTTGCACTGCCCAATTTGCATTTCAGCATGCGCGTGGAAGAATCTCGTGCCTTGAATGAGGCGTCAGGCTCCGCCATTATTTTATCTGCCAGCGGAATGTGTAATGCAGGGCGTATTCGTCATCATTTGCGACATAATTTATGGAAGAAAGGTGCGAGTATTGTCTTTGTGGGCTATCAAGGCGTGGGTACGCCCGGGCGTCGCATCGTGGAAAAAGCGCAATCCATTTCGCTTTTTGGTGACGATGTCCCCGTGGCAGCGCGTATTTTTACCATAGGTGGCTTTTCTGCTCATGCAGGGCAAAGTCAACTTCTGGACTGGCTCAAGCCTTCCATGACTGCCGACGCAGACACAACACCGCGTATTATCTTGACCCACGGCGAAGAGAAGGCACAAGCAGTGCTTGCAAAACTCATAGAAGACACCTATGGTGCCACGGTGCTTGTGCCTGAGTATTTGGAAGAACTCGAACTGACTCAAGGACGAGAGCTTGTACGCGCCGTGAACGAAGCTGCCTATCCTCGTGTTGACTGGGATTTCCTCACACAGGATATGGAGTCGAAATTACGGATATTAAAAGAAAAGTTGCCGAAAGTACACGAGCGTCCATGGTTAGAACAAGCCGAATTGCGCGATCGTGTGGAAAGCTTTACCTATGAACTGACAAAACTCATTTCGAGAATGTGATGCGTATTATTGCCGGTGTTCTTGGCGGACGTACTTTAAGGACAGTAGAAGGGCCGGGCTACCGCCCTGCCATGTCGCGTGTGCGCGAAGCACTTTTTTCCATGCTGGAATCACGAGGAGTTGTGTGGTCTCGCTGCCGTGTTTTTGACGCCTTTGGAGGCAGTGGTTCCCTTGCTTTTGAGAGCATAAGCCGCGGCGCTCCAGAGGCTGTCATTGTGGAAAATGCAAAGGAAGCCATACGCTGCTTGCAAAAAAATGTGCAGATATTGGCATTGGCTCCAGAACATGTACGCATTGTGCACAGTGATGTGCTGAAGTTTTTGAAAGTTCGGGCATCGCACTGCTTTGACGTCGTGTTTATTGATCCCCCTTATGGAAAAAATTTACTCACGCCTACACTCCACCATCTTATAAAGCAGGAGTGGGTACGCGAAGGGGCTTTTATCACCGCAGAGGTGGAAGCTTCACTTCGCCTATCGTCTTGTAGTAAAAACGCAGTTCCCTCCTGTCTTGAACCTGTAGCAGAACGGACTTTTGGACAAACAAGGATTCTCATATGGAAAGTTGTCAAAAACGTATAGCTGTGTATCCGGGGACATTTGACCCCATTACCAACGGTCATATCAGCCTTGTTCAACGCGGCTGTGAACTGTTCGACACCGTTATTTTGGCCATAGCAGACAATACACCCAAAGCACCCCTTTTTAGCCATGAGGAGCGAGTACTCCTGGCAAAAGAAGCCCTCGCCGATGAGCCTCGTGTGATTGTGGAACCTTTTACAGGCCTCCTTGTCAACTATGTGGTTGAACGAGGCGCGCGTGCCATTTTACGTGGCCTACGCGCCGTATCAGACTTTGAATTCGAGTTTCAGCTGGCACTCATGAATCGCAAGTTGCAACGTGATATCCAAACCGTTTTTCTCATGACAGACCCTCAATGGCTTTTCATAAGTTCAACCATTGTCAAAGCAGCCGCCAGCCATGGTGGCGATGTGGAAGGTCTTGTGCCTGATAATGTCTTAAAAGCCTTGCATGCGAAGTATGCTTCAGGACAAGTGCGACAAGGGACTCCTTGCCTTACGCCTTCTGCCGGAGGCTTTAAGCTGTAATGCGCACACCTTTATCGGCCATATGTCTTGCCGGTCCCACAGGCGCCGGCAAGACAGCGGCAGCTCTTGCCCTTGCACACAAGCTTAACGGTGAAGTCATCAATACAGATTCGCGCCAAACGTATAAAGATTTTCCGATAATAACGGCACAGCCAAGCGAAGCAGAGTACACGGTATGCACACACCACTTATATGCCTTTATGCCCACAGAGGAAAAACTTTCTGCTGGGCGATGGGCAGAAAGGGCTGTAGCATGCGTGCGGGATGTCCTTGCTCGCGGAAAAGTCCCCTTACTTGTGGGGGGAACAGGTTTATACTTTCGCACGGTACTTGAGGGGATGGCAAACATTCCTCCGGTACCTGAGCATATTTCTGCGCACTTTGTGGCACGACTTCAGGTCGAAGGACGCGAGGCACTACATGAGGAATTGAAGCATAAAGATCCTGTTGCAGCGGCACGCATACATCCTCACGACTCGCAACGTATTGCCCGCGCTTTAGAAGTACTTGCCGCAACAGGAAAAACTCTCAGCTATTGGCACACACAAAACGCACCACCTCCTTTGCGAGCTTTATACATGGGCATTCACACAGCACTTGAGCAATTAACACCGCGCCTTAATATGCGCATAGAGCATATGCTCAAAAGTGGTGCATTGGACGAAGCCAATGCGGCCTATGCACGCTGTGCTGATGGTAACGCTCCCGCCTGGTCGGGTATTGGTTGTGCAGAACTGCATGCGTATATGTCCGGCACAATCTCCTTTGATGAAGCAGTGCTCTGTTGGCAAAAAAACACGCGCGCCTACGCAAAACGCCAACTCACATGGTTTCGGGCGGTGAAGCATCTTCGTTGGTTTGAAGGCGAGGACGTGGATGGAATGATAGATGCCGCAAAGACATTTTGGCAAAACACTTGATGCCTCAATCATATATGCAAACAAAAAAAAGGGGGAACCATGACGGCTCCCCCTTTTTACAGGTCAATTAGTGTTTATCTTTATCGCATTCACCCTTTTTACAAGGAAAAAGGACAAAGTTCCAAAATACCACAAAGGCAGGAAGCGTCACAAACATCAGTCCATACGCCCATGTCTTTGTGTAGAGAAAGTATTCATAAAAGGTGGAAAATCCTCCGGCAGCCATACTTTACCTCCTAGTGGTCGTCACGAAATTGTGGATGTTCATACAGTACCGGCATGTGGTACACAATAAAGCGGTAGGCCGTTATAATGAGTGTCACCACAAAGATGGAGATGCATATTTCACCGATTGCGGGGAAATACTTTTGCGATGCAGGCAAGTTATAGTTGAACGCAATGAGGCTTACATTGAAGCGGTTGACAATAATGCCAAGCACGGCATTGGCCGAAGCAACTTGACACAAGCGTACATTGCCCTCACGGGATCCCTTCGCGTAGAGGAAGGCAGGCAGCAAGATAAAGCCAAACATTTCGATGAGCCACCAGAAGCCAAAGCCTGTGAACACGTACTTGAAATTGTCTTGCACGCACATATCAATGAACTTCAAGATGAAATACCCAAAGAGAATGAGAGATGCCGCACGAGCAAAGCCCAGCGTTACTTCGCGCGATTCGCGAAGGTGCGTTGCATCCATGTAATGATGTACGCCTTTATGCGCTAACATGCCTTCAAAAATCACCATGGAAGCGCCCGCTACCATAGAAGAGACAAAGAAGAACATGGGCATGAAGGGCGAATACCATAGGGGATGCATCTTACCCGGCGCAATCAGGAAGAGCGCCGCCAAGGAAGATTGGTGCAAGGTAGAAAGACACACGCCAAAGATGGTGAGGATAATGGTGAAACGAATAACAAGCTTACGCCATTTTAAAATCCACGGGAACTTGTGGGACAACCACTCCATGGGTGCTACGGAAAACTCAATCATGAGCACGGTCACATAGGTGGCCACACACAGACCCACTTCAAAGAGCACAGAAGTGGTACCCGGGAAGAAGAACATGTATGGTAAACGCAAAGGATGCCCAAGGTCATAAAGCAAGGCCACAACAACGAAAGAATAGCCAAGAAAGGCCGTGGTTATGGCAGGGCGCACAGCAGAGTGAATATGCCTTAAGCCCATAATATAGCAAGCAACTGTGGTAAAATACCCACCTGCCGCAAGAGCTACGCCACACAAAAGGTCAAAGCCAATCCAAATGCCCCATGGATAATTGTCGTCAAGGTTTGTAATGGATCCAATGCCTTGGGTGAAACGGATAAAGGTGAAAACAAGACCCACCACGAGAATGATGGCAGTGAGCATATTGCCGGGGCGACGTAAGGAAAATTCGCCCATATTGAACATCTTATCCTTAGTGGGGATAACTATTTCGTGATGCATATTATGCTCCCTCCCCTTCTTTGTGTTCTGCATTATGTGGACGTGCTTCAATGGTGCCGCCACAGCCACATGACTGATTGCAACAGCTCCCCTTCTTCGTCTCTTCAAGGGCTTGCTTCACCTTAGCGGCAACGTCGGCACCTTGTTCGGCTTCCACCTTGGCAAGGGCTGCCTCGATGTGTTGTTGCGCACTCGTACATGTATCTTCATGCATTTTCTTCAGTGCCGCCTTTTCCTTGGCTTCCTTGAGTTTGGTTATGCCATAAGCACCCGCAAAAAGTACAGGCCAGAAGCCTATGATCATAGGCACAGAACCCAAAGCACCTGCCGTGAGCTCGCCCATGGGGCGGTTGCCAAGGTGCATATTTTGCCCAAGCAATTCGGGATTCACGCCGGAGAGTGTCATCCATGCGGTACCACCGGCGTCTGTTTCGCCATAGACATAGTCCACATAGCGGTCGGGATTGCTTTCAATACGATTACGAGCAATCTTTAAAAGCGTCGAACGCTTGCCAAAGGTTAAAGCGTCCATGGGGCACGCTTCTACACAGCCCGGCAAGAGACCTTCTTGGAGACGTGGGCGGCAAAATGTACACTTTTGTACCAAAGGATTAAAAGCTTCTTCATACTGATACCCTGGCACATAGAAAGGACAAGCTATCATGCAGTAACGGCAACCAACGCATTGGTCACCATTATAACTCACGCTGCCGTCTTTATTTTTGACAAAACACTGGGCAAAGCACGCAGATGCGCAAGCAGGGTCATTACAGTGCAAACACTGTAATTTACGAAAAACGTCCTGGCCTTCTACTTGGTAGCGATTGACCACCGTCCATTCGGCAGCCGACGTGCGGCGCGTCTTATGCGTGACGGTAAGGTCTTCAAAAGGTTGTGTGGGCGTGGAAAGTACGTTGACTTCCTGACAAGCAGCTTCACATTGACGACAGCCAATACAACGCGTGGTATCGTGCAGGACGCCAAAGCTGTTTTCAAAATAGGGGTAGTCCACCGTGCCGGCGGCATTTGCGACTTTTGCCGTGCCAAGGGCAGAGGCCACACCCGCACTCCCCAAGATGGTAAGGAATTTTCTGCGGTTCATTTTGTGCTCCTTCTTACTTGTCGCGTACCTTGTGGCACGTTGTGCATGATGTGTTCTGAGGTCTTGGCACATCCATAGCCTCATGACAACTCATACATTGTAAATGGTAGGCGGCCTTCAACGCGGGACGCTCGGGAGTTTCTGGATCTATGGTGGGTGAGTGGCAGCTCACACACTTGGGCGGCGTTGCGGAAGGTGGACTGTTGTGGTGGCAAGCCGCACACAGGGTGTAAGGATCTGTGTGGAAAGCAGCTGCCAGTTTGTCTTCGCCTATACGCTTTAAGAGTGACGAGTAATGACGGGCGTGAACAAAAAGGTTCCCTTCGTACTCATCAGAAAGGCCATCTATGCGCACTTTGTAAGGAATGTCGAAAGGAGAGACAGGCTTGTCTGCATCGTGCTTTCTGTTCCATACGGTTTCTGCGGCCAAGTCTTCATTTTCCTCAGCAGAAAGTTCACCGCGAATGCCTTGTTCAAATTGCTCTTGTGTCATGTAGCCAGTAACATCGTGGCATGACGCACAATAGTCTTCTGTGCGCGGGGGGTTGGGGATAAGGCTATGACAGCCGGCGCACTCTTGGCGCTCCAAGTTTTTGACGTGACAGCTTACGCAGCTGGACGGCGTCGTTTCGTCGTCACCACGGGGGGCTATGTTTTCAGCATGCATGGCCCTCTCAAGTGTTACAAAGTTACCAGCTTCTGTGCCTTCCACCGTGTGACAGCTTGTACAAGAAACCATGTCGCCCGTGTGGTGGCAGGTTTCGCAGTCTTCCACTTTTTGTTCGTGAACAAGGTGATTGAATACAGCAGGACGCATACCAGCCCCGGAGGTATCTGGATTTTCCGTCACTGGAAAAATAACCATGGCCGACGGAGCCCCACTGTCTGTGGGTTCCAAAGCAGGGGCGGCCATGACGTATTGTGCCACGCCCAATCCTGCTGTGACCACGGCAAGCACTACCAAAACCCTCATACATCGCAGCAGTGTTTTACCGTTCTTCATGAAAAATGTCCTCGTGATAGTCCTTACACATTGTGTGCATAATAAAACTTCATCCACATCAGGAGTTGTGCAAACCCCAACAGCTTCTACAAAATGCCCTAAGTCACTGTTCTCAAAAAAACGTTCAGAACTTGACCTCCAAGCAAACTGTTTGTTCATAACTGATACAAAGGCACACGTCAAGACTGTCATGACGTCAGTTTTGAGTTATAATGTTTTTTTAGGGAAGCGCTGATTACTTATTTTTCTTGAGGGAAAAAGGGAACTTTCAGCCCGATGAAAATAACAAAAATCCATACAAACAAGACGCGACTCAAACTTCAAAAAAACGCATTTCATCGCAAGGAACTCACCTCACGCGCCCCAGAAAGGTATTTAGGGTCGTGCATCAGAAAAACGCATTTTCTAAAATTTTATTACAACGATCAGCGAAATTACCCAGTTCGGCGAACAGTCTGATGTTTTGCACATGTCGAAGTAACATACGATATAGGCCATCTCTTGCAGCCATAGGCAGGCCATATGCATGCCTCCACCCCCGAGGCCTTTGGGAGTGCCTTTCGTGGTGATTTTCCGCATGATAAGGCCAAAATTATGAGCACATACCGCTAAAAGATATGCTTTTTCGACATTTTCTCGACCTCGCAAGTGACTTCGTCGTTGCCCACCCCTGTCGAGAACGTGCTGAAAGCTGCGCTCGACAATTTCTCCACGTTTTCGCATACCTGCTTTGCCAACTTCCGATTTAAGGCGGCTTCTGTTGGCGTAGACCGCTTTTTGAGCAGCATAATCTCCATTCCACGAATAGCATTTATCGTATTCAGGTTCTGCAATGCGCGTTGCAAAGTGTTCATTTTGTAAATTTTTTACAATTTCTTTTGAAAAATATCCTTGCGCCTTGACTTTTTTCGCTTCCTTGCATCTCACACTTTTTGAACGGACTGTCAAAAATGGAGTTTTTCAACAGCGAGCTATGCGGGCATCTTTATCACTACCTGATTCCCATTCTTTATTGGAAACTTTCTTATCTTTGCGTTTTTTTCAACTTTTATCATATCAGCCGAGTGGGCGTTGGGATTCCGCTTTCTTTGCACATGTCTGTAAGTATTTCATCATAGCTTTTTCTCGAGTGCTTATGAACAATATTGCGCATGGCCGCATTAGCCTCCATGGTCGACGCGTCCACGCCTATTTGCTTACCTTCTCACAGCTTATTATGCTTTAAGATGCCGAGACCCCACTGCATGACTTTATGATGAACATCCAAGGGGAGGCGAGAACGTATTTGGCTCAAACTTGAATGAGCTGGTATAGATTCGCCATAGTCTAACAGAAGAAATTCGCGCAATGATAAAGAATCCCTACATCGCCACACAAGATTTCGTTCCGATGAGATTCCTTCATAATAAGCAATAAGATGCATACGAAAAGAGCTACTCCCCAAAAATCGGACAAGTGTGTTAGAGTGTCCTCACACAAGGAAATGAAGATGGCAGTACGCAAAAAACACACACCGGCATTTAACAGGCTGTTGAAAAAATCAG